>OUUY01000061.1 GCA_900302705.1 Candidatus Sulfobium mesophilum | reverse complement strand
AGAGAGGCTTGCTGCCCTTCCATATGCTCTGGTGACAATGCATTCCCGAGCCGTTATCGCCGAATATCGGCTTGGGCATAAAGGTAACAGTCTTTCCATGCCTTCTTGCCACGTTTTTGATGATGTATTTAAAAAGCATCAGTTTGTCGGCCATCCTCACAAGGGTGTCGAATCTCATGTCTATCTCGGCCTGTCCGGCGGTGGCGACTTCATGATGCTCCCTTTCGACGTAAATGCCGCATTTCTGCATTTCCATAACCATCTCTGTCCTGATGTTTACCTGACTATCAGTCGGGGGAACAGGGAAATATCCCTCCTTATGTCTGGGCTTGTATCCAAGATTCGGATTTTCATCCCGGCCGGAGTTCCAGATGCCTTCGACAGAATCGAGGAAATAATAGCCGCTATGGGAATTCTGATCAAACTGTATGTTGTCGAAGATGAAGAATTCAGCCTCAGGTCCGAAATAGGCGGTATCGCCTATCTTCGTCGCTTTCAGATAGTTTTCCGCCTTCTGGGCTATAAACCTGGGGTCCCTTGTATAGTACTCTTTTGTGATGGGGTCAACGATATTGCAGATAAGGCTGATTGTGGGGTATTCCATGAAGGGATCCATAAAAGCAGTTTCAGGATCGGGCATTACGAGCATGTCAGACGTGTGTATTGCCTGCCAGCCCCTGATCGATGATCCGTCGAAACCCAAACCCTCCTCGAATATCTCCTCTTTCAGTTCAGCGATCGGTACTGCAAAATGCTGCCATATTCCCGGGAAATCGAGAAATTTAAGATTAACCATCACAGCCTTGTTTTCCTGTGCTAACTTGATTACGTCCTTTGGTGTCATTTCTTCTCCTTTGGAAAAATTATATTATACTGCTGTGTCTCCCCGTTCGCCTGTCCTTATTCTGACCGCCTCATCTACGGGGTATACAAATATCTTACCGTCTCCGATTTTGCCGGTCTTCGCGGTCCTTTCTATACTCTCAACAACCTTCATGACAAGACTGTCGGACGTGACGATCTCCATCTTAATCTTCGGTATAAAATCCACAACGTACTCCGCGCCACGGTAAAGCTCGGTATGTCCCTTCTGGCGGCCAAACCCCTTCACCTCTGTCACAGTCATACCCTGAATGCCGATTTCGTTAAGAGCGTCTTTGACCTCGTCGAGCTTGAAAGGCTTTATGATAGCCTCGATCTTTTTCATTAATCACCTCCTGTTCTGCAAAAACATCATTTTTTAAAAAAAGTTTTGTAAAAATTAATGGCCCTTTGACTATAGTCTTCGTAATACTTTTCAGTGTTCCGGACCAGTTCGTCCATATCAATATTTTCGCCCTTAAGCCAGCTGTATACCATCTCTTTGCTGACCTCTATATGAAACTGAAACGCATAAGCATGTTCTCCATACCTAAATGCTTGATTCGGATATAACTCCGACTTTGCCAGTCTTGCAGCGCCGGCCGGCAGGTCAAAGGTCTCCCCGTGCCAATGAAAGACCTTGAATTTTTTCCAAAAATCCCCGGCCCTCGGATGTGTTGCCATCGCCGTCATACGCGTATCTCTAAGACCTCCCTCCTGAAGCTCGATGTCAAACCAACCGATCTCTTTCTCAGGTCCGGGATAAACCTTGGCGCCCAGTGCACTGGCCATTATTTGGGCCCCAAGACAGACACCCAATACCTGCTTGCCACTAAGGATAAAATCCTGAACAAGTGCAACCTCTTTTTTGATATACGGATAAAGGTCCGACTCGTTGACGCTCATGGGTCCGCCCATGATAACCAGTGTATTGGCCTTATCAGTCAAAGATAATTCCTCACGGGATAGATCCAATATCTTAAAATCGATAGCGTTTTCCCTCAGATAGTCTTCGATAGTGCCGGGGCCTTCTGAAGATATATTTTTTAGAACGAGTACACTCACGCACGTTCTATTACAAAAAGCTTGCCAAACCAATTGACCTGGAATTATTGGTTTTATTTGGGAGTTTGATATAAAGATTGCCTAGTTATTAATCAATGCTGCCTAAAAAAGAGGCAACAAAAAAGAAAAGCGGATCGGACTCCGGAACCCCTTCTTTAGTTCCTAATCGATTAGGCGTTTTTTGAACACCAGGTCGGACAATTATTATATAATCTAGAGGGAAACGGCCGAAATATGCAGAAGGATTATAAAACCATAGAGCTTACAGCCATTTATGAGATAAGCAAACTGCTTGGCTCCTCTCTGAACCTGAAAACAAACCTCAGAGGTGTAATGCGGGTACTCTCGGAATACCTGAATATGAAGAGGGGTACTGTAGCCCTTCGTAACGCCAGTGAGGTATCAATCGTGGCTGCCCACGGCTTGACTGAGGAGGAAATAAAGAGGGGCAAATACCGGCTGGGAGAAGGTATAATCGGCAGGGTTGCAAAACTCGGGTCCCCTATAGTTATTCCAGATATAGGTGAAGAACCCCTTTTTCTAAACAAAACCGGCGCCAGAAAGATGATCAGGCGGGAGAACGTCTCCTTCCTCTGCGTCCCGATAAAGTTCAAAAGCGAAGTGCTTGGCGTGCTTAGCGTTGACAGACTGTTTGAAACAAAGGGGGTATCCTTCGAAGAAGACCTTAGACTGTTAAAGATTATCGCTTCACTTATGGCCCAGTCGGTGAAGCTGCATAACGAGCTTGAGAGGGAAAGAGTAGCGTTTCTTGAGGAAAAGGAAAACCTTACCCGTCAACTGAAGGGACGCTACAGGGTCGAAAACATCATCGGCCATTCTGACAGTATGCAGGAGGTCTTTGAGGCCATCCATAAAGTTGCGCCATCCAGCGCCAACGTTCTTCTCAGGGGTGAAAGTGGAACCGGCAAGGAGCTTGTGGCGAAGGCAATCCATTTTATGAGTTCCCGGACAAAGGATCCTTTTATTAAGTTTAATTGTGCGTCGATTCCCGAGGGGCTCCTTGAGTCAGAACTTTTCGGCCATGAAAAAGGCGCCTTTACCGGTGCAATGACCATGAGAAAAGGCCGTTTTGAACTTGCAGACAGGGGAACGATATTTCTCGATGAAATCGGTGACCTGCCCATTACCCTTCAGCCAAAGATATTGAGGGTCCTTCAGGAAAAGGAGTTCGAGCGTGTTGGCGGAGAAAAGACGATAAGTGTGAATGTAAGGCTTATTGCTGCCACAAGCCGAAACCTGGAGGAACTGCTCGCGGAGGGGAAGTTTAGGGAAGATCTTTATTACCGTCTCAATGTGGTTCCCATTTACCTCCCTCCTCTCAGGGAGCGACAGGTCGACGTCCCTGTTCTTGTTGAATACTTCCTTAAGAAATATAATGAAGAAAACAGCAAATCGGTGAGGATTGATCCAGGGGCGCTTGCTGCCCTCGTTAGCTTTGGCTGGCCCGGAAATGTCAGGGAACTCGAAAATACGATAGAGAGGCTGGTGGTCATGTCTGCGGAGGAAGTTATAGGCCTCAGTGAGCTTCCTCTTGCCATCCGCGACCGCTCGTTAAAAGAGCCTCAGGTAGTTCCTCTGAAAGATGCCCTTCCGGATGCTGTTGCGGATGTCGAAAAAGCGAGGATTATCGATGCGCTGAAGAAAACCGCCTGGGTGCAGGCAAAGGCAGCCAGACTCCTTGGCATAACCCCAAGGCAGATCGGGTATAAGATAAAAAGATATGGGATAGAACAGTAGCCACCGCACCATTACGAAAGCGGCCGGCAGAGCCGGCCGCCTTTAACTGCAATCATTATTTGACTGAAAGAGTGATGTAAACTGAGGAACCGCCCCTGAAAACCAGAAGAAGGATGTTTTCGTCTTTCTTAATACCGGCCGTTATCTCCTGATATTCCTTGACACTGCCGACTTTTTTCCTGTTAATCTCCTGGATGACGTCGCCCTGCGCAAGTACGCCGGCGGCCGGACTGTTTTCATCAACGTCGTTGACAATCACTCCTTTTACCCTGGCGGGAAGATTCAGTTTCCTCGCAATATCGGCTGTCATGTCCTGTACGCTTATGCCCCTGAGTGCGTTTTCGTAAGCGCCGGCCTCTGCCTGTTGCATGTCAGCGGGGAGTTCACCTATTGTCGCCTTTAATGTGATAACTTCATCATTCCTAAGCACCTTAAGCGAATGCTCCTCTCCCGGAGAAGTATTGGCCACCATATTTCTGAACTGATTAGGCTCATCAGTCCTCTTCCCGTCATATTCCACTATAATATCGCCCCTCTTAAGTCCCGCCTTTTCTGCCGGGCCATTTTCGCTTACGTCGCTAACCAGGACCCCTTTTTCGCCTTTGAGATTGAACTGTTTTGCAAGCTCGGGAGTAATGCTCTGTATAGACACACCCAGCCACCCCCTTATTACCTTCCCCTTGCTGACAAGGCTGTCCATGATCGACTTCACCATGTTGCTGGGTATCGCAAACCCGACGCCCTGATAACCGCCGCTTGTGCTGAAGATGGCGGTATTGATACCGACAAGCTCCCCCCTGACATTGACCAGTGCACCTCCCGAATTGCCGGGGTTGATCGCCGCATCGGTTTGAATAAAGTCCTCGTAGTCGGCTATCCCTACATTAGCCCTTCCCACGGCAGAAACAATGCCCATCGTAACCGTCTGGTTCAGGCCAAAGGGATTGCCTACAGCCAGTACTATCTCGCCCACCTCAAGCGCATCTGAATCCCCCCACTTCAGAGTAGGAAGACCATTGGCCTCGATTTTGACAACAGATAATTCAGTTTTGGGATCAGATCCTATCACCTTTCCGGCAAATTCCCTTTTGTCCGACAGGAGGACCTTGATCTCATCGGCATCCTTGACAACATGATAATTGGTAATAATATACCCTTCGGAAGAAACTATAACGCCTGACCCCATTGCCGCGGATTTGTGTTCCTTGGGCTGTTTCTGACGGCCGTATCTGTCGCCAAAAAAACGCCTGAAGAATGGGTCGTCAAAAAAAGGATCAGCGCCCCCAGTAATTTTTACCGTTCGCGTGGTAGATATGTTCACAATCGCCGGCTTGACCGCAGCAGATATCTCGGCCAACGCCCTGCCTATCCTTGTCAGAGATTCAACCGACTGTCCAGATATCTTCTGCTCTGCCGCAAAAGAGGCTGCCGGTGCCGACATGTTTAGCAGTAAAACAAGGCCAAGCGATAGAACCGTCATATAAACCTGGAGCGACGTGCGAAAAACTTTAAATCTTAACATTTTTCCTCCTGTTGGTAGCGACTCATCTTACCTGTTTGAACATTTCAGCGTTATAAAATTATAGCACTTATCCTTATCGCCTGAAAATATGCCAACAGCGTAATTCTTAGGAGTTTTTGAAATTAAAACTTGATGTTGCAAATATTCGTATTAAAGTTATATAAAGAGCTATGACTAAATCAAAGGAGGTGACGATTACAGACAGGGTCTTCTTAGAGAGTGGCGCAGTCCGTATAATAATTACCAGTAAAGCGTACGCATTCCCAATCAGGGAGGTAAGTGATGGAACAAAAAAAACAAGAGATCGATGAAGACAAGTTGACGGAAGCGAAGTGCGAAACGGTCGAAACCTGTGCTCCGGGCAAAAAAGGGTTGAGTGAAGACTGGCTGTCATTTGTTTTGGGACTTATTGTCTTTATTCTCTCTCTGGGCATATTCTCAGGAACGGACATCTTCGGCTGGGCGGCAGGCAATAAGGAGTGGACAACCCTGTCCAAAGCAGTCGCTCCTGTAGGCAAGCAGTTTCAGGGCGTCAAGGGCGACATAACAAAGATCGACGGCAGCAAGGTCACAATTAAGAAGGCCGACGGTAAAGAAGAAACCATTTCTGTCCCTGATGCCACCGGGCTTTCAGTGGGCGGAAAATACGAAAAGAAAGGAATGTCCGGCTTAGTATCACTTTTGTACACGTACCTTTTCATGCTTGTACTGATGACTATCGGAGCTACTGCGCTGAGGGCGAACATCGGAAAGTTTATTGTTTCTTTCAGCGTAGTATTTTGGATCAGTTACGCGTGTTTTGTAATCGGTCATTACGCTTATATCGCAGCGCTACAGCCTGAAAAGTCAGGGCTGGCATGGTCGCTCAGACTCTCCGGTGAGGCGGGTCTTATTGTCGCGCTTCTTGCCGGCCTCTTTGTGGGAAATTTCATGCCTGGCTTTGCCGCCTTTTTGAAAGAGGCTGTCAGACCTGAGTTGTATATTAAGACCGCCATTGTCATTCTCGGCGCCATGCTGGGCGTCAAGGCAGCGGGCGCGCTGGGTCTAGCAACTGCGGTGATGTTCAGAGGGCTCTGTGCGATTATCGAAGCCTATCTTGTTTACTGGGCAATGGTTTATTTCATTGCTAGAAAATACTTTAAGTTCAGCAGGGAGTGGGCAGCTCCACTAGCCTCCGGAATTTCCATATGCGGAGTCTCGGCAGCTATCGCAACAGGCGGAGCAATCAGGGCAAGGCCGGTTGTGCCTATAATGGTCTCTTCTTTGGTTGTCATTTTTGCGGTTGTGGAGCTTATTATTCTTCCGTTTCTCGCTCAAACCACTCTGTGGCAGGAACCTATGGTGGCGGGCGCATGGATGGGCCTGGCGGTAAAGACAGATGGCGCAGCAGTGGCAAGCGGCGGTATTACGGACGCCCTTATCAGGGCCAAGGCATTTACTGCAGGCGGGATTCAGTATGAAGAGGGCTGGATGACAATGGCGGCAACCACTACAAAGATATTCATAGATGTCTTTATAGGCGTGTGGGCTTTCATCCTTGCAATAATATGGTGCGCCAAGATAGAATGCAAACCCGGTGAAAAAGTCAGAGCAGGAGAAATCTGGAGCAGGTTTCCGAAATTCGTTATCGGATATGTAATTACATTTCTTGTCATGCTTGCCGTAACCCTGCCTGCTTCAAAAGCGGCGTCGCCCGTTGAAAAAGAGATAAAAGGGCTCAACAAAGAGGTTGCCGCGGCTCAGAAACAGCTGCCCTCAACAACTGATCCGATGCAGCAGGCTGCATTGGGCGACAAAATAAATGCGGCAAAGGACAAAATAAAAGAGCTCGATGCGCAGATCAAGGCGCCCAAAAAGACCATTGCAAATGCCAACGCTTCAACAGGTGAAAGCAATATATTCAGGGTGCTGTTCTTTGTGTTGACCTTCTTTACAATAGGAGTCGTCTCCAATTTTAAGAAACTTTGGGAAGAAGGCATTGGAAGACTGGCTGCAGTCTATATCCTTTGTCTCTTCGGGTTCATCATATGGATAGGGCTGGCGATTTCATGGATATTCTTCCACGGGGTCAAACCGCCCGTGATAGGAGGATAAAGATATGCCTGAACAACCCAAATTATCTGACGAGCTGAAAAAAATGGAATATGAGCCCATGCTCCCTGTGGAAAACAAACTTGTAGCATGGAGCATCGGGCTGGGGGTAATACTTCTCGCGGTTTTGGTCTGGATAAGTTATACCTTCTTCCCCGGCGAGCACTGACACAAAGCTGGATTTATGAGGGGCGGTCGCCAAGCCGCCCCTCAGCTACCAGAAACGACAAGTGGAACCCAATAACTGCCCGCGTTTGAGCTTGGCGGGATATTGGTTGGCAACATCTTATATCTGGCGGTGAGGTTATTTAATGCATACCGATGAATATGAAATTTCCCTCTCGAGGGAATTGAAAGTCTGCAATAATTATATCCATTCGTTACAGAAGTGGCTTCTTAAGATGGAAATTATATACAACCTCACGGCTGATGAGTTTGTTAAAGGATATTGCAACGGTTTATTTTCAGCCGATAATCGCGATTTTCAGGCATGGTTCAAAGCTGCTGAGGAACTCAAAAGATGGGAAGCACGAAGAAACGAATTTGAACAAATGTATCGTCTTATGAGAATTTAGCATCGCTACGCCTGCTACAAATCTTTCCTGCCCCGTACTACTTTGATGTAAAATAAGCAATGCTGACGGAACTACAGGGGCAGTTGGAACGAATAACCTACCATAATCGAGACAGCCACTATACCGTCGCAAAACTGAAGGTGCAGGGGACAAGAAATCTGGTAACCATCGTCGGAAATCTCGTATACGTTTCGCTGGGGGAAATGCTTAAACTTAAAGGTTCATGGGACGTCCATCCCAGATACGGCGAACAGTTCAGGGTCGTCTCATATGAGGTGGTTGTACCCGCAACGGCAAAGGGGATAGAACGCTATCTCGGGTCAGGCCTTATAAAAGGGATCGGTCCCGTGATGGCAAAACGCCTTGTGCAAAAGTTCGGGGACAAGACGCTCGACGTTATAGAGAATGACGCAGACAGACTGCGGGAGGCCGAGGGAATCGGGTCTAAGAGGATCGACATGATCAGGACCGCATGGGCGGATCAGAAGGAGGTCCGCGAGGTAATGCTTTTTCTTCAGGGCCATGAGGTCAGCGCTGCATACGCCGCCAGGATTTACAAGCAGTACGGCAGGAACTCAATTAGTGTCGTCAAAGATAACCCCTATCGGCTCGCTGAGGACATATTCGGAGTGGGTTTCCTAACCGCCGACAAGATAGCCATGAAGCTGGGGGTGCCGAAAGACTCGCTGAAACGGGCCGCGGCGGGCATCCTATATGTGCTTAATAAACTTTCAGATGAGGGGCACGTCTGCTTCCCATATGAGCCCCTTCTCGACGAGTGTGGGAAGATCCTCGAAACAGAAAGGGACATAATAATCGAGGCCTGTCGCAGGGCAGTGGAAGAAAGAAAGATTATTGTTGAGGAGACGGGCGAAGCCGGAGATACAGGCAGGACCGTCTACCTTGCCGGTTTGCATGCCGCCGAGACAGGAGTAGCAGAACATATCAGGACTGTCTTCACCGCCCCTGGAAAGGATCGGCTTTTCGACAAGGACAGATCTCTTGAATGGGTGCAGAAAGAGCTGAACATAAACCTTGCCGACGGACAGAAAAGCGCCATAAGGATGGCGATGGAGAAGAAAGTCCTGGTCATTACTGGTGGTCCGGGTACGGGCAAGACCACACTTATCAGGGCGATATTGAAGATATACAGGAGATCAGGAAGAAATGTACTAATGGCCGCTCCGACCGGACGTGCGGCAAAGAGAATGTCCGAGGCTACCGGATTCGAGGCAAAGACGATCCACAGGCTTCTTGAATTCAGTCCAAAACAGGGGGATTTCAGAAAGAACGAGGAATATCCGCTTGAAACGGACCTTGTCGTGATTGACGAGGCGTCCATGGTCGATACGATTTTGATGCACAGCCTGCTTAAGGCCGTCCCTCGGGATGCGGTTCTGGTCCTGGTGGGAGATGTTGACCAGCTCCCTTCCGTTGGGGCCGGAAATGTACTGAAGGACATTATCGATTCCGGGTATATTCCGACAGTCAGGCTGAATGAAATCTTCAGGCAGGCCAGCCAGAGCCTGATCATCGTCAATGCTCACAGGATCAACAACGGAGAATTCCCATTACTTCCCCCTGACAGAGAGGAACTCCGGGATTTTTACTTCATCCAGCTTGAAGACCCCGAGGAGGTCTGCAGGATGGTGCTTAATATGTGTAAGAACAGGATACCTGAGAAATTCGGTCTTAATCCGGTCAAAGACATACAGGTCCTCTCCCCCATGCACCGGGGTGTTGCAGGTGCATCGAACCTAAACATCGAGCTCCAGAAATTCCTGAACAATTCCCAGGATGAATTCTCACGCGGAGGAAAGACGCTGAAGACTGGGGACAAGGTAATGCAGATAAGGAACAATTACGATAAGGATGTTTTCAACGGAGACATCGGCGTGATCACTTCCATAGACAAGGAAGAGCAGGAACTGACTGTCGACTATGACGGCCGCAGGACCGCGTATGACTTCAGCGAGCTTGACGAGATAGTTTTAGCCTACGCGGTTTCCGTGCATAAGTCTCAGGGCAGCGAATATCCGGCAGTGGTGCTACCCCTGCTTACCCAGCACTATATGATGCTCCAGCGCAATCTCCTTTATACCGCCGTCACGCGGGGGAAAAAGCTGGTGGTGATCATCGGAACGAAAAAGGCGCTTGCGATGTCGATAAAGAACAACAAACAGCAGATGAGGTATACAAGGCTGAAGGAGAGACTGCGCGAGATTATGCCTCACTAATTGTGCGCAGCGCCGCACGCAACAGATTTTCTATAGCAATTAAGATTTCGCTGTCACGGCGAGATTTTTTAACAGTTCTGCGATCGCGCCCAGGTTTTCCCGAAAAAAAGGAAAGGCAGGCAAGCGCCTGCCTTTCCTGTCTCGAATATTAGTATCCGCCAGAAGCCTTCTTCTTTTTTGGTGTGACCTTTGTCGCTATCTTCTTGCCACCTTCCATCTTGTATTTTACAATCACATGGTCCCCTACCTTCACATCCTTAATCATAGACCCCTCTTCACAATCGAAAGGCGACTCGACCGTGCCACTTTTTAGCGTAAGGGTGCCTTTTGCTGCGTCCACAGCAACAACTTCTCCAGACATCTCTTTCTCTTTGGCAACAGCCATCCCAACAAATGTGAAAAGCACAAAAGCAATGACAAATAATGATGCTACGGCTCTCATATGTCCACCTCCTTTCATCAAGATCTCATAATGCCGCCTTCTCGAAACTATTATCAGTCTATCAAATAAATGTCGTTTGTCAATCATCAACAGCGCCGCGCAATGCGAACAATATCTCGCCTAGCATCAAATGAGCAGCAAGCCTTCGGTGTCTACATCCCACAAAAGAAGACAGTGTCAAGAATCTTTCGCACTTTCGACAGATGACCTGAATCCAGTTTTCCCTTAGGCCGCGATCTCTTTGAGGTCCTCCTCAAGTCGATCCATTTTTAGATATTGCTTCAGGCCCCATTTGGTGCCGGCGATATGCCTGAGAATAGTGAGAAGTGAATGGAGAAAGGTGAATAGTGAAAAGTGAACGGACGAACTTGAAAGATTTCAGGCTGTCTGAGACCGGTTTAACTCCCCCTCCCCCTCTTAAGTTAAGAGGGGGAGACAGAGGAGGCGTTATCAGCAAGGACGAGCTCCTAAAAGCTATCCCGAATACTTTCGGGATTACGCTTCTTGGAGCAGGCAAGAAGTGGTAACTGGGGCTTGGGGCGAAGCCCCAAGCAAGGCAGAACTATTTACTCGAAACACTCCATATTTCGCTGCTTGTTCATCTCGGCATGTTTTTTCTCGCACCAGATATTCCCAAGCTGAGGCGTCTCCCCAGAAGGCTTCAGCATTTTTGCTTTCTTGCAGGAAAGGCAGTTGTGCTTCACCTTTATACCACCTAGAGGCACATGGCAGGGCATCTGCCTGGTCTTCCCCATCTGTATGCCGCGCTGACCGCACCAGACCGTCCCCTGGGCAAGGCTCTGGCCACCGGGCTTGATGTCATAGCCGAATTTGCATTTGCCGCAGATATTGTCCGCAATCATGAATGTCCGGAGAGAAGTTCCAGTACTTTCTGCATATCAGCCCATGTCTTCCACTTGTCGGCGCGGTTCCGGAGAAGATAGGCCGGATGGAAAGTGGGCATTACGGGTATCCCTTTATATTCCATAAACCTTCCGCGGACCGCCGTTATCTTCAGTTTCGGGTTGTCAAAAAGCGTCTGAATCGCTATCCTCCCCAGTGTCACAATAACTTCAGGCTGTATTATTTCAATCTGACGCTCGATAAACCCCCTACAGCTTGCAATCTCATCTTCCTCAGGGTCCCTGTTCATGGGAGGCCTGCATTTGACAATGTTAGCTATATAGACATCGCTTCTTTCTATTTTTATCTCCTCAAACTTCTTTTCAATAAGGCTTGTAAGAAGCATGCCCGCCTCCCCCACAAACGGCCTTCCCTGAATGTCCTCTTCTCTTCCGGGCCCTTCACCGATAAACATTATCTTGGCGTAGGGCTTGCCCTCCCCGAACACGATATTCTTTCTGCCTCCTGAGAGCTTGCATCTTGCGCAATCACCTATTTCCTGGCGAAGCTCTGAAAGGAGAAGTTCCCTGTCTCCACTGACAGCAACCTCAACTGCTGGTTCCGGCGGGCCAAAGTGCATACCTTCGATGCCGAGGGCCTGGTAGAATTCAAGCATTGTCTTCAGGTCGTCAAGGATATTGCCCATAGGTTCTTTCACCGCAGAAAATCGCTCGACACTGCGCCTCTCAACGCTCACCCCACTTCAGTTTTGTACGCAGCACATTGAAATAATCGCGCGCGCAGGGCATAAGCAGTCTCGTCTTGAACGGCGACTTATCGACCTTGATAATGTCGTCCTTCCGCAGTGAGAACCCGACCTGCCCGTCAAGGGTCAGATATACGTCTTCGCTAAGCGTCCTGAGGGTAACCTCGATCCTCGAATAGTCCGGAAGCACTATGGGCCTGTTTGTCAGCGTATGGGAACAAATGGGGGTAAGCACTATGCTCTCAAGTGCTGGATATAATATGGGACCCCCAGCAGACAGAGAGTAAGCGGTGGAGCCGGTAGGAGTCGAGATGATCAACCCGTCGGCCTTAAACGTAGTCACGTAAACCTCGTTAATAACCGTTTCAAGGTCTATTATCCGCGCAAGTGCCCCCTTATTTATAACAACATCATTAAGCACAGTGTATTCTGCAATCTTCTCTCCCTCCCGGACTATGCGAGCACAGAGCATCAACCTTTCCTCAACGACGCAGCTATCTGACAGCATCGCATCGACGGCATCGTATAACTCGTTTTGGTTTATCTCAGTAATAAAGCCCATCGTTCCCAGGTTAACGCCAAGTATGGGAATCCCCTTTTCAGCCACGAGCCTGCTCACGCTAAGCATCGTCCCGTCGCCGCCCAGGACTATCACAACGTCAGCCCGTAACGAGATTTCAGCCCTCGTATAACCCTCGATGTTCAATCTGGCTGCGGCCTCCGCATCCACATACGTCTCATGTCCCTTCATCCTCAGCCGGGGCAGAAGCTCCTTAAGGATCTCCTCCGGTTCTCGCCTCCCGGGCTTACTGATGATGCCTATTTTTTTCATCTAATCCCTCTACGCAAATTTCTCTGCGATTATTTCCCGTATCGCTTATCCGGACCCTTATAAAATTCTCTGCCATGGTGCCCAGTTTCTCAGCCCATTCTACTACGGCCACTGAATCCTTGCCAATACAGTCCCAGATCCCTGTATTGTCGATGTCCTCTTCCTTTTCAATTCTGTAAAGATCAATATGAAAAAAAGGTGGCGTACTGTCATGTTCGGCTATTATCATAAAACTGGCGCTTGCAACATCTCTCGCTGGAACACCAATGGCCCTGGCGACACCCCTGACAAAGGTCGTTTTTCCAGCGCCCAGGTCTCCATAGAGCGCTACGACATCACCAGCCTTCAAAACCTTTCCGAGCTCATATCCAATCTCCTCGGTCTCATCAGGGCCATTACTTGCGCGTTTCACCCATCGCACCCCTGATCACATCCGCCTTGCCTATGATGCCCACGAGTTTGCCGGAACTTACCACCGGAAGATGATGCACTCTTTCTTCAGACATTATAGTGGCCACTTCCTGAAGCGACGTCTCCGGGTCCACGCTGATCACTTTGCGGGTACATATCTCGGAGACCTTCGAGGCCGACATCCTCTGTATCTCTTTCTCCATCGATGACGCACCCAGAGGTATGAAGGCGTCGAAAAGTCTGATAATCGTCGGGATATGGAATCTCCCGCTCCGTTTTATCAGGTCGTTTTCGGTAACCACTCCGAAGAGGTTCTGCTCCTTATCAACGACCGGCACACCGCTTATTCCTTTTTCGATAAAAAGCCTTCCCAACTCTTCAACAGTAGTACCAGGAGACACAGTGACAACTCCCGGAGTCATTATGTCCTTAGCCTTTGTCATAAAACTCCTCTTCTCTTTTTAATAATATTACCATGGAACACACCGGTTTGTGAGAATCAAATTGGAATCCAGGGCCTTCCGGAGGCTATTGTTGCTGCGACTTTTTGTCTTTCTTGTTCTCATACATGGCCTTGTCTCCTTGAACAAGAAGTTCTGCGACAGTTGAAGGATGTTGGGGGTCGTAATGAGTGACACCTACGCTGAGTGAGAGCCTGCCGTTGTCGTTTCTGTCTCTATTGGCAGCCTCAAGGCAGTTGAATAAACGGCCGACGGTTATCTTTGCCTCTGACTCAGTCATCCCTATGGGCATCACCACAAACTCATCGCCTCCGATACGGGCTATGATATCAGAATCACGGAAACTGTTCTTCAGGATATTTGCGGTCACGATCAATGCCGCATCTCCCTCATGGTGACCATAGGTATCATTAATCATCTTCAGATTATCCATGTCCGCATAGAGGACATAAACCCTGTTTTTATTCCTGTTTGCCATCCTTGTATGCTGTTCAGCCAGCGTAAAAAAACCGCGGCGGTTATAAAGGCCCGTAAGTTCGTCGGTGAGTGACAGCTCGCGCAGCTCCTGCTCCATGCGCTTCATTTCCGTTACGCTTTTAGAGACGACCGTAACCGCCGAGATCCCACCGTCGCTGCTTCTGACCGGGCTGAGAGTCAATAAATAATGCTCCCAGTCTCTTTCGCTAAGATGATCAACCCGCAAGGACCGTCCCACCGCAAAAACTTCCTCGACAATTTTTCTGAACTCTTTCGTAATCTCAGGCGAGTGAAAATCGCCATATGATTTGCCGACATAATCACCATCGTCAATACCCATCCGCGCACGATGCTTTTTATTAATGAACAAATAGCGATACTCCCGATCTATGACATAAATGGAATCATCAGTGGATTCTACAAGGGACCGGTATTTTTCCTCACTCTTCATCAGGGCAGCTTCCGCCAGCCTGTGTTCAGCAATTTCCATCTCCAGCGATTCATTAATCTCCCTTAACTCAGCGTTAGCCACCGCCATTTTCTCCGTGACCGTAACGATCTCTTTTTCCTTCTCCACGATATCCGACAGGGTCTTCCCCGCTGTTCTGACTACAAAATAAACGAAGGCCGCTCCGGTAAGTAAAATACTGCCTGTCAGGATTTCCGGAGAAAAAGGCAGGGGAAATAACGGCACGATGACACACACACAGATCAAAAAAAACAGAACTGAAAACCACGATAGTGCAACCCATCTGCTATACAGAAAACTCGAGGCATTTTTTCGTATTTCAAGAGCAGTTACTATTGAAAGGAGCATTATAGCTGCTCCTATGAAGATCTTACCGGCGCTGATAATCCGGATCATTCCCCTGACCCTCCCCATTTCAAATCTAACGGCCAAACGGCCGTCATATCGTCGGATGCTTTTACAAATTCTTCCGGACTTATGACATCAACTACTAAGGGGATTGAAGTCTATCAACTTTTCACTTCGGTTTCGGCAATCTCCCCTTTTGATTTGATAATCCAGATATGGCCAAACTCCCCTTCCTGATACACCCTGGCAAGACCCACCCTCAGAAGCTCCAAGAGCGCAAGAAATGTAACAATCAGCTGAGTTCTGCTGGCGCCTTCGCCAAAAAGCTCCTCAAACCGTATGCTATCAGAACCTTCCAGGCGATCGACGATTACGAACATCCTGTCTTTGACGGTAAGGGTCTCCTTTGTGATTGACTGAACCTCGGGAGGAGCAGATTCAAGAAGCTTCCTGAAGGCGCCTAGAAGATCAAAGATGTTCACATCAAAAAGATATGGCTCGGCATCGCCCTCCTGTTCCTCAGTCGCTTCCTCAGGCTCGCGTGAAAAAATTTTCAGAGACTCGTCTTCCCGCTCCTTCAGTATTGCAGCGGCATCCCTATACGCCTGATACTCAAGCAGTCTTTGCACAAGTTCAAGCCGGGGGTCTTCCATCTGTTCGGCAGTTCCCTCTGCCACCTCTTCCGGCGGCAGCAGCATCCTCGACTTAATCTGTATGAGTGTGGCTGCCATGACCAGGAACTCGCCCGCAATTTCCAGATTAAGTTCTTTCATCATCCCGATGTACTCAAGATAACGCCCGGTGATAAAGGAAATGGGGATATCGTAAATATCAATCTTATTTTCCCTGATAAGATGAAGGAGAAGGTCCAGAGGGCCTTCAAATGCCGGCAGCTTGATAGTATACAGGTCTTCCATGATTTACTCAGATTATGATTGCAGGCTATTTTACCAAATTGCGAAGAAACTTAGCCCCACTGCCAAAAAAACCTCCCTCCCCAAGGCATGCATTGCATTCTGGATGTCTAAATGGTCAGCCAGATTTCAAAACAGATACCAGAGACCTGTCAACCCTGACACGACCAACGATACAATAAAAAGTAAAAAACACGCAACGAGCTTTGAATATATTTCTATTTCTTTCGGCCTTTTTTCGTTATGTAAGAGGTCCTGGCCGAGATATCCGGGTCTATCAAATAGGCCTCTGCAAAATAACGGTTCGCCTCGTCAAATTTCTTAAGCTTATAGTCAGCATATCCAAGCAGGTAATATGCCGCAGGATCCGGGGTTTGGGAGATATAGCTCTTTAAATATTTCTCGGCGTTTTTGTAATCCTTTTTGCCGTAATACTTCAATCCCTTCTGAAGATCTTTACTGTCAGCGTATGTCTGAGAGCATACCGCCAAAGCCGTCAAAAGAGCAAAGAATACATATAAAGCCTTCATCTTTTATCTCCTTCCGCCTTACTAATAATTTCCGTCTTATGGACTTAAATATATCATAAGAAACATAAATAGTCCAAGAAAGATGACATCAGGTCTCGCCAGAAATGCACAGGGATGTGTATAGGATCTAAGGAGGGATTGTCTAACCCCAGCTTTCATTCCTTCATTATATGCCTGTGTATGGAGGCTGCAGCCCTCCTGCCGTCCCCCATGGCCAATATGACAGTAGCGCCTCCTCTTACGATGTCGCCCCCAGCAAAGACGCCTGCTTTGCGTGTTGCACCACTATCGGATTCAACAACAATATTCCCACCCCTGCCCGTTTCAATATCAGGCGTAGTATTCTGAATCAGAGGGTTGACGTCGTTGCCTATCGCAACTATTGCAACATCGACATCCATTTGAAACTCCGAACCTGCAATCGGCAAAGGCCGTCTCCGGCCCGATTCATCTGGCGCGCTAAGTTCCATCCGCACAAACTCCATGGCTTTCAAACGCCCTTCTCTGTCCCCTATAAACCGAAGAGGAGCGGTAAGAAACCTGAATTTGACGCCTTCCTCCCCGCCGTGACGTACCTCTTCGGCCCGTGCGGGCATCTCCTCAAGGGATCGTCTGTAAACGACCGTCACTTCCTCAGGACAAAGCCTTCGTGCCGTTCTCGCCGAATCCAAAGCAGTGTTTCCCCCTCCTATGACGACAACCCTTCTGCCGCGCAGCACCGGGGTATCGTATTCCGGAAATCTGTAAGCGCGCATCAGGTTTACCCGCGTCAGGTATTCATTTGCAGAATAGATACCCACGAGGTTTTCGCCCGGGAGGTTTAGAAAAATTGGGAGTCCCGCACCGGTCCCTACAAATACAGCATCATATCCATCCGAAAAGAGACCGTCGATAGTATCTATTTTCCCGATAACAGAGTTGAGCTCTATTTCCGCACCCATCTTCTTCAGATATTCAATCTCCGCCTCTACAATTTTTTTTGGCAGTCTGAATTCCGGTATTCCGTACATCAATACCCCGCCGGGAACATGCAGGGCCTCGAATATAGTCACCTTATGCCCCCTCTTTAAAAGATCATCCGCCACCGTCAGCCCTGCGGGGCCTGAGCCTACCACGGCAACCTTCTTTCCTGTCCATTTTGGTATCTCGGGTATTGAGACCTCTTCATTCTCTCTTTCGAAGTCCGCCACAAAACGCTCCAGGGAGCCTATTGAAACGGGTTTACCTTTCTTGCCCCGCAGACAAAATTTTTCACACTGGTCTTCCTGGCGGCAGACCCTGCCACAGACAGCCGGAAGCGGGTTGGTCTCCTTTATCTTTCTTGCGGCCTCCACGAATCTGCCTTCGGTCACGAGTTTTGTAAACCAGGGTATATTTACATTAACCGGACATCCGCTGACACACTTTGGGTCCTTGCACTGAAGGCACCTCAAAGCCTCGTTAACAGCCTGCTCCTCACTGTAACCATAGGGGACCTCATGGAAGTTGGCTATCCTTTCCAAGGGGTCCTGTTCCCTCATCTCCTGTCTCGGTATGTTCTTTCGTTGTTTGTCAGTCATCAGATGTTCCTCTCATAGCACCTGGGCCCTTCATGATATGTGAGTTCCTCCATGGCCATCTTCTCTTCAGTAAAATAGCTCCGGTTTCTTCTTAACAGCTCCTCAAAATCGACCTCATGCCCGTCGAATTCAGGTCCGTCTACGCAGACAAACCGGTTCTTGCCGCCGATTGTAACCCTGCATGCCCCGCACATTCCAGTGCCGTCGACCATAACAGGATTAAGACTTACCATAGTATGAAGTTTGCGAGGTCTAGTCACGTTACAAACCGCGTTCATCATCGGCAAAGGGCCGACGGCAAGCACCATATTAATCGTAACAGGCTCTTCTATGAGTCGCTCTAGTACCTGGGTCACAAACCCGTGGTGTCCGTAACTGCCGTCATCCGTTGCAACAAAGAGCTCATCGCTGATGCTCTGCATTTCACTCTCGAGTATCAGGAGATTTTTGCTCCTTGCACCGATAATGGAGATAATCTTATTCCCGGCCGCCCTGAGCTCCTTTGCGATCGGATACACAGGCGCCGTCCCTATCCCGCCGCCAATACAGACTACGGTTCCGACTTTCTTTATTTCAGCCGGCTTGCCTAAAGGCCCCACCACATCCAGAATATGATCTCCCTCCTCGAGCGCTCCGAGCATTCCAGTTGTCTTGCCTACCTCCTGGGATATTATGGTAATGGTGCCTTCAGTGGTATCCGAGTCTACTATGGTGAGGGGAATACGCTCTCCATACTCGTTAATCCTTATAATAATGAACTGCCCGGCTTTTCTTTTCTGAGCAATTTTAGGCGCCTTTATTTTAAAAAGAGCAACGCTGTGTGAAAGCTGCAGTTTTGTTGTAATCTCGTACAAGACCTACTCCTTCCTTGCAAGAAATTTATATAACCTTATAAAGGTTACTTATAGTAGTCTAACATATTTTCATTCTCGATGGCTGCCTCGTATCGTCGTATTCAGCTCTCTTTGAATGACCTATGTTTAGATCTTATTGCCGGTCCAAAAAAAAGGGCGGCCGATTTCCCGACCGCCCTTTAGAGACATTATCACTGAATTTCTTTTAAACGGAAACCGCTTCTTCAGTCTCCTTTAACCAAAGAAGTCTGGACCCGTTTATAGCAGATCTGTTGATGTCTTCCGTAAATTTCTCCGTGTCGATATCAAGGTCCTTCTCCCTTTTAAACGGACTAAAGACCGTCTTGGCCTTAGTTTTTAATGCCTTCTTCACGTCCGTGTCTTTCACCTTTTTCAGGGAAGCACCCATCGCCTCGGCAAGATCGACAAATATGTCTGCATGAGCTTTTGACTCACCGGAAGGCTCGACCGCCCGCCTTACCTCCTTCAGCCTTCCAAGATAATCGACTATTGTTCCTTCAGATTCAAGCGCTGGGGTTGACGGAAGAACAATGTCAGCCTTGACAGCGAGGTCTGTAAGATGAGAGTTCTGAACCACCAGAAATTCCGTCTCGGGCCGCTTGTCTACAGGAATCTCGCCGATGGCATAAACAACCTTCGTTTTAGAACCGAGGATATCCCTGAACTTCTTCCCCTCGGACGTGAGTCCCATAAACACAACCCCTTTTGCATTAGCCTCATAGGGGACCGACACTGCATCCTCCTTGATAAGGGAAAGATTTGCAGCAGCCTTATAAAGCGCCGGCGAAGCCAATATGACGGGTGATTTTGCGGCGATGAAGAGATCGGCTGCAGCCATTGCTGCGTCGGACGGATCAACATGGGCAAGCGCTTCCACCATCTCCTTGGGCGCCTTGACTCCTTTTGATATGACTGCCTGGGCCAGTTGCTCCAGTGACTTTACCTCATCCCCTCTCATAGTAAGGGTGGCAGCCGAGGCAATCCTTGGCTCACCGGAACTGATAACAAGCAGTTTAGCTCCGGATTCGTTCACCTTCTTTCTGATCACTGCATCCAATGCGGGGAGGACCCTGGACCACTGGTCCGGAGCAGTGCCCACAAGGACAAAAAGATCGGCTTTTTCAAGGTTGGCGGTGCCGCTCTTTACGGCATCGTAATCAGAATAGAGGGTGACAGAGGAATCATAGTTCTTCGTCTTCACCACATCCGCAGCGAGTTTTTTGAGGAGGATAGCGTCTTCATTTAAGATGTTGGCGCTCGTAATAAATGCCGCCTCATTGCGTGCACCCTTAAGCTTATCTGCGACAATCGCAAGGGCATCGGCCCATGTAGTCTCCTTCAGTTCGCCGCTGACTCTCTTCAGCGGCGTCTTCAGCCTGGTTTCACTGTTTAGACTGTCGAAGCCATATCTTCCAATGGCACAGATATATTTTTCTGCAGCCCCGTCCGACACGCCGGAATTTATTTTTACTACTTCACCGTCTTTAGTGCTAACCGAGATGCTGCAGCCATTACCGCAGGACAGGCAGACAGAAGCGACCTTATCGTACTCCCACTCCCTGCCCTTTCTCCACCGGTCAGCCTCCAGAAGAGCGTTTACCGGACACGCGTCCACACAGCTTCCGCAGAAGGTGCAGCCCGATTCCTGCAAGGGCTTGTCTTGTGCCGTGACAACCTTTGCGCCGACCCCCCTACCTGAAAATTCGAGCACGTTCGTTCCCTGAGCCTTGCACACCCTCACACATCTGCTGCAGAGGACGCAGTATTCCGGGTCTCGCTTTATAAAAGGGTTGGACTCGTCGGTAGGATAACCGAATTTCTTCCTCGTAAAACTGGATTCCTTGATCTCAAAGTCATATGCATATTGCTGCAGGTTGCAGACCCCGGCCTTCGTGCATGTCATACAGTCAAGGGGATGCATAGAGAGGATTAGATCAATGACGAATTTTCTGATCTCTTTCACCTTCTCGGTATTCGTTACGACGCTCATTCCTTCCTTCACCTTCGTGTTGCACGCAATCACAGGCGCCTTGCCGCCCTCGACCTCCACCACGCAGAGTCTGCACGCACCAATTCCCTTCATGCCTTTGATATAGCAGAGGTTCGGTATGTGTACACCTGCAGTAGCAGCAGCCTCAATAAGGTTAAGGCCTTCCTCAACCTTTACGTCTTTTCCGTCTATTTTCAGACTAACCATGTTTCCCATCTATTCCTCCTCTATTAAACAAGAACTGCCATTTTTTCTTCTATGACTTCGATCGCCCCGTAAGGGCAAGCCGGCAAGCAGTCTCCGCACTTCACGCATCTTTTCTGGCGTATTTCATAAGGCCGGTAGCCCGACCGGTAAGACGTCCTCTTCTCTCCAAGGATAGCGTTGTATTTACAGGCCTCCTTGCAGAGACCGCACATTACACACTTCTCAGGTATCACCCTGTACATAATGTAGTTGGGACACTCCCGCTCGCTGCATCTGCCGGCAAGATGTTCGGAAAAAGATTCTCCTTTTAGTTCACCAAGAAGAAACTTCGCGGTATCTTTGCCCTTGATGCAACGCGACCCCTCGAGCATGTCGTCGGCTATTCTCTGGATAGCATCGATGTCCGACTTGTTTCCAACGCCGGCAGCTATCCTCTTGAGCCTTACCAGTGCTTCATAACTTCCGAGCATGCAGGGATGACACTTCCCGCACATCGGTTCTGAAAGGAACTCTTCCACGAATTTTTGCGATTTCTGGACAGAGCACCTGATGTTCTCGACCGCAGCGAAGACATCCTTCATCTCTTTTTTCGGAGCTTCGTCTTTCTTTGCCGTTTCGCTCATACTACCTCCTGTTTATCGGCGCTCTTCCTCTTTTTCTCGACCTTCACTGCCCCAATCGGACACGCATTATAGCAGGCCTTGCATTTCGTGCAGTAGTCCTGATCTATAAAGAAGCTGTCCTTCGTATCTTTCACGGCGTCGAAGGCACATGCCTGTTTGCAAAGACCACAGAGGAAACATTCGTCGTGCTCTATCCTGAATACGCCGAGGCCGCTGCAGGTCTTAGCACGACAGTATTTATCCCTGATATGCTCTTCGTATTCCTCCCTGAAATATCTGATGGTAGTAAGCACCGGGTTCGGCGCACTGTTGCCAAGTCCGCAGAGAGCGCCTTCTTTGACCAATTTACCGAGTTTCTCCAACCGCTCAATATCACCTTCTTCGCCCTTGCCTGTAGTGATCCTCTCCAGGATTTCGAGCATCTGATATGTGCCGATCCTGCACGGCGGGCACTTGCCGCATGATTCAGACTGGCAGAAAGAGAGAAAGTATTTGGCGACGTCGACCATGCAGTTGTCCTCGTCCATGACAACCATACCGCCTGATCCCATCATCGAACCAACCTTGGCCAAAGAGTCAAAGTCGACTGGCAGGTCCAGATGCTCCTCGGGGATGCAGCCCCCGGAAGGACCACCTGTCTGGACGGCTTTGAACTTCTTTCCGTTCATTATGCCGCCGCCGATGTCGTATATAATCTCCCTGAGGGTTATCCCCATAGGAACCTCGACCAAACCCGTGTTGACCACCTTGCCGGTGAGGGCAAAGACCTTTGTACCGGGAGAAGTCTTTGTGCCAATGCCCAGGAACCAGTCTGCGCCTTTCTCGATAATTGGAGGTACACATGCATAGGTTTCGATATTGTTCAGGTTGCTCGGGTAGCCCCATGCGCCACCACCGTGCTCAGAAAGCCTGGGCGGACGCGGACGCGGAAAACCTCTCTCACCTTCGAGCGAAGCGATGAGCGCAGTGGACTCTCCGCAGACAAAAGCCCCGGCCCCTTCTCTGATGTCAATAGTGAAATTAAGACCGCTTCCCAGTATGTTTTTGCCCAGCAAGCCGAGATCCTCTGCCTGTTTGATCGCAATGCCAAGGTTTTTCACGGCCAGGGGATACTCATGCCTCACATAGATCATCCCGTATTCCGCGCCTATTGCATACGCGCACAGAAGCATTCCTTCAAAAAGACTGTGGGGATCTCCTTCCATGACCGACCTGTCCATAAAGGCCCCGGGGTCTCCTTCGTCTCCGTTTGCAATAACGAATTTTATGCTTCCAGAGGCGCCTTTTGTATGCTTCCATTTCTTTCCTGCCGGAAAGCCTGCGCCACCCCGTCCGCGCAAATTCGCCTTGTCAACTTCAGCCAGTACATCTTCTGGCGACATCGTGGCCAGCGCCTTTTCGAGGGCCTTATATCCACCCACCGCAATATAGTGATAGATATCGCGCGGATCTATCAGTCCGTTGTTTCTCAGCGCAATCCTCAGCTGTTTCTTATAAAACGGAACATTTGTCATCTCCGGAATCGGCTCTTCAAGAATATTATTCCGGTAAAGGCTCTGCCGGAAAGGCATACCGCCTGCAATCGTATAACTCATGATCGAACGGGCATGTTCAGGCCTGACCTTCTGATAAAAGATCCCTTCCGGCTCCACCTTCATAACCGGTCCTTTTTGACATAACCCCTGACATCCCGTTTTCACGATATCCACGTCGATGCCCCTTTTCGCAGCCTCTTCCTCGATCGCCCCGAGCACCTTCGGGCTGCCCGTAGCTGTGCAGGCTGTCCCGCTGCAAAGCCTTACCCTGGGGACATCGGGGAGAAAAGTTTCTTCCTTGATCAGCTTCCTAAGGTTCTTCAAATCATCTATCGTCTTTAATTTTTCCATGGTCTACTTCCCTTCAACCATTTTTATTACGTCCCCTACTTTCTTGGGGTTCAGATCTCCGACAATCTCCTCATTTACAGTTGCAACCGGAGCCAGACCGCAGCATCCCACACACCCGACCGTCTCGAGCGTCATCGAAAGATCCTCGGTTGTCTCTCCCTGCTTTATGCCGAAGGACTCCTCTATTTTTTCAAGGACCTTCGAGGCTCCCCTGACGTGGCAGGCGGTGCCCACACAGACGCATACGACGTTTCTCCCCCTCGGCTTGAAATAGAAATGTTTATAAAAGGATGCGGTGCTGTATACATCAGACAGCGGAATATCCAATTTTTTGGACAGAGCATTCAAAACGTCCTCAGGCAGATAATTATACTCCTTCTGGATACTTTGAAAGGCGTGGATGAGAACGCCTCTTTTCTTCTGTGCATCAGACAGCACGTCTTTCACATGACCTATCTTCTCATCTACATTCAACTCTTCAACCTTCATCTATCCTCCAAAAAAGGGATTGGGTGTTGGGACTTGGGGTAGCCCCTAACCCCTATGCCCTAGACCCTAATATATTCCTATGTGCGGCTTTGCCGCTTTTTCGATCTCGCGTCTTGCAGCCATATCCATAAGCACTCTCTCAGCACCGAATTTTCCGGGCTCGTATTTTCTAAGTTTCAGCCTTTCTCTTGCCGCGTCTATGTACTTGATAGCCATCGCCAGAATCTTCTCCGGATCAGGCTCAAAATGAAGCGCGCCCATATATCTCTCAAACCAGACTTCCGTCATGATTTTTGTCACTTCCGTGCTTCCTTCAACCGGTGAATCCCCGCCGAAGATGACTGGGACACCTGAGGCCGCAAAGTAGCAGCCGATTGCGATGGCCTTCTCTGACATCCACTCAGGGGCGATACCCACTGCAGGCATGCCGCCAATCTCGTCGGACAGGCCGCCCTCAGCAGCCATTGCGCTGGCGATGGTAAGGATCCTTGAGTTGTCAACACATGCCCCCAGGTGAAGGATCGGCGGAATACCTATGGCCTCGCATACTTCACGCAATCCGGGGCCTGCTTGTTCCAGGGCCGTCTCAGGCGTCAGGAAACCTGCGGACCCGCAAGCCGCTGAACCGCATCCCGTAGAGACGATCAGGATGTCATTCTTTATCAGTTCCTTCGCAAGAAAATGATGCAATCCGGTTGAAGGCACTCTCGGGTTGTCGCAGCCCGCCAGGCCGACAACTCCCCGTACCCTTCCGGCGATGATCGCGTCATTTAGCGGCCTGAAAGAGCCCCTCCAGGTGCCGCCCTGCATATACTCGATATATTCATGCGAGAAACCGGCCACAAGGGGAGCCTTGTCGGTGATATGGCTGCCTGTGGCGGTCCTGTTGGGGAAGTTGTCGACGGCAATTTTTACGATCTCACGCGCTACTTCCTTGGCCCTGTGCTCGTCGAACTCGACATGCATCGCCCCCTTTATCTTCGCCTTCTCGGAAGTGGTGATGACCTTAGTATGGAACTTCTTCGATATCTCTGTGATTGCCGGCATAATACACTGGACATCGACAGTCATAGCGTCTATTAGGCCGGTCATGATCCCCAGTTCCTGATTGGTAAAGCCCCCGGCTGTCGGAATCCCATGCCTCATCAGCACCTCGTTGGCGGTACAGCACATTCCGCCAAGGTTGATTCCCTTGGCGCCCTTCGACTTGGCATATTCGACCATCTCGGGCTCGCCAACAACATCAACCAAAATTTCTGCAAGCAGCGGCTCATGTCCGTGAACGATAAGATTGACTTCGTCCTCTTTAAAAATACCGAAGCTTGCCTCCGCCTTTATCGGCTTGGGCGTTCCGAAGAGGATGTCAGTCACATCAGTAGATATCATGCTTCCCAGCCACCCGTCTGCAAGTGCAGTCCGCAGCCCCTGGGTCAGGAGATGGTCAGGGTCATGATCAACGCCGATATTAGTGCGATGCATCGCCTCGCAGACCTCCCTGTCCACACCACGAGGAACAATACCCCATTTTCTCCAGCGCTCCTGGGTCTTCTTCGGCGCTCTTGTAATGAAGTTGCCTTCACCTTTCTGCCTGCCGAAGTCTTCAATCAGCTTTTCAGCGACATCCTTTGCGACCGCATTTACTTCCCTGCCTTCAAACTCGATATTCAGATATCCGGCAACGCGGTAGAGCTTTCTGACGTCGGTGATCTTGAAGTCTTTTGCTTCACCTTTTGCGACGGCCAGCAGGGTAAAAGCCATCCCTCTGGCATGGTCCGAATGAGCAGCAGTCCCTGCAGCAATCATCCTCAAAAAGTTTCTCGCTGCAACCGTCGGAAGGGTTGCGCCGCAAACGCCCCTTGCCTCTTCTTCAGCGTTTTTGCCGACAAGCCTGCACGGCCCCATATGGCATACCTTGCAGCAGGCACCCACTGCCCCAATCGGGCAGGGCTTCAATTTTTCGGCCCTGTCGAAGCAGGTCTCTATATTTCGGGATTCACCCCACTCTATGATCTCTTCAGCGCCTCTTGCATCACTTTTTACATGCTGTGACATTGTGTCCTCCAATCCTTATTTAAAACATCGGGTCCATTTCGAGAGCAGGATGTCCCACACTCGAGAGAAACTCAAGGAGTTTCTCGGAGTCCTCTGCGTTCGTTTCATCAGCTATCTTATCGAGCAGGTCAGGAACTCCCTCCTGTGCTGCCCGCTCATTAAACTTCTCCTTAAGGCTTTCCTTGAGGTTCTTCGTCATCCAGACTATTCTCTTAAGGCCGCCGTCGGCGTAGAGGAACTTCTTACTGGTAATGAAGTTCCTTCCGATCCCCATAAAACCAGGGGTCTGCATCCCGCCGCCGACACTTCCAGCAAGGGTAGAGAACTTCATGCCCGCAGGAGTCATGCCTGTATGTCCGCGCTGCACGATCATAACGCCATTTGCCTCGGGTACGATGGCGATAATACACTCGAAGCATCCGCAGGACGTCATCGGGTTGTCCATTATCGTATATGCGTTCATCGTATCGACCGCGCCGCCAGTGGCGCTTTTGATATATTCATCAACACCGGTCCAGCGCCCCTTCATGTTGTCAAGCACCTCACCCTTTTTGATCGGCTGGTTTCCGCCCGTTGGGTCAATCTCATAGGCGGCCTTTCCATCGAGCCAGTTGTAAGCGCCGCAGAGACCCAGTCTCTCGGGGGTGATCACACAGGTATGGCTGGGGGCAAAGGACTGACAGAGCAAACAGGAATAGAAGGTATCTACCGATTCGTCGGTCATGCTTCCCAGTCTCTCATCGCGCTCTTTATATGCCTTTCTTGCTTCTTCCTGCATAGCAAGCACGTCCTTTTCATCCATATAAAGCGTAACCTGCACCTTGTCCACTATAGATTTGAACCGTGCGTGGGTCATGGTGGCTTGGATTAGGCCGACATGCTCCAGGGTAAGGCCGTCCTTCTTTGCCTGGTTGCTAATCCTGACCCAGTTTATGTCTCTTTGGCCCATATGCCAGAGTCCCTGAGCCTCATTGAGGTTGTGATGGATCTTCCTTTCGATAACGGATTCGAAGTCCTTCTGCATCTTTCTGCCTGCTACGTCGATCACCATACCCATCGGCATCATTCCACCTTTTTCGAACCTCTCCTGCCAGTTCTCGCCGACGATTATGACCTTGTTGTCTTCGATCTCCTCAAGCTCTTTGGATCTGACCCACTCAAACGCAGGTGTTCTCTGTCCGCCGAACTCGATAAACATATCTTCCTTACGAATCCTTTCTCCTTCAAAGGCGGGACCGTAGGCCACAGGAATAGGCGGCTTTTCAACGACGATCTTGAGACCCCTGACTTCTATCGATTTCTGAACGATTTTTGAGTGATCATACTCCTTGTCAACTTCCTCATAAGTGCATACGCCAGTGGGATGGATAACCGGGATATCCGTGTCAGCCACGGCCGGGAAGCCCATGTTGATGGCTCCGGCTCCGGTAGACCATATAATGTCGTTAAGGGGACCCAGCACCATCGCAAAGGCAAAAACCCTGTCCTTCTGATATTTAAGGTGTTCCTTGAAATCCCCGGCCTTCTTGCCGCCGAATATCAGGGATGCCCTGATCGCCCAGTCAAGCGCGTACAGTGTATGTTCCGTATCCGGACCAAGCGGTACGATACGTGTATCCCACCCGAGGGCGACCCCTTTCCTAAGAAGCTGCTTGGTGACCGAGTTGCCATCCACATTGCCCGAGAGGAAGGTGAGTATATTCTTTTCCTGCAGCTCTCTGACTATCTTTACGGCAGTATCATCGTCCGGAGCCGCGCCTATGATGGCGGCAAAACCGGGCATTGTTCCGTCAACTAGTTGTATACCCAGATTACGCTGAATCGTATCGGTAATGAACCCATTATACTCATAGCCTGTTTCCGGATCCTTGACCGGTTCTAGACCCTCAATGTACCGGAGGGCCAATATGATCTCTTCGGCAAAGAGGGTTGCCATCCCTGAATCGAGCGCCTCGCCGAGGTAGGGTTTCCACATGATTTCTTCAGGCTCATTATGAAGAAGTTCCTTGGCAAAACCGAGGGCCGTCTTCATATCGCCGATGGTCTTCACCGCAAAGCCTGTCATCGCGTAAATCATCGGCAAATAAAACGCGGTATCGGGGAATTCAAAGGCATGACTCTCGCCGTGAGAAGCAATTGCCTTCTGAAGCATCTCATCAGCCCGCCTTACAAGGGTATTTGAAGCTCTTATAGCCGCCGAGGCTATTAACTTAGACATCCTGACCTCCTCTTATTTAGGATGAGACACGATAAGTCTCGGCCACACCCAACTTTGCTCATGTTTGTTAATGTTAACATATTTAGTACAGTAAATATTTAGTAAAATCTTCAGCCTCTGGACCTCAGAAAAGCAGGGATTGCATTGGCCTCGCGAGGTCCCACCGTGATTTTCCAGCCCGGCAACTTGTCTTCTATCGAGCCGCTAAGTATAGCAACATAGCCCGGAATTATAAGTTCCTTGGTGGCGATGTCTTTTTCAACGCCGCTTTCGGTAATAAACTGGGCAATCTTCGAAGCAGTAAACTTTCCGGCGGCCCATGCCGTCAGTACTGAGAGTCCCTCACAATCCATAACCGCGAGCCGGCTTGCTACCTTGCTGTTTTCTATCTCGCCTGAAACAATAAAATATGTCAGCGAGAAGTTTGTCGTAATGAACAGCGGCGATTCAGGCTTTGGCTCTCCAATAGGATATACCTTTTGTTCGACCTGCATCGGAACCTGAGGGTCGGTGTATATGTTTTGCCTCAAAGTGAAAAGGGCCAGATTCTTCCACTTCTCTATGCTGCTAAGGACAACTATCGAGGCATATTTTGTAATCGCGATGACACCTAGCAATGCCTCATGAAGACTGTCCTCCCTTTGTATGAAGTTAATTATAGGGAAACCAAGCGGCTTGAAGTTCTTCTTTATCGCCGCCCTTCTTATGAGTGTATTGTTTTCGATGATCTCCTTCGCCTTTCTAGCGCCGGAGTCGATGACCATATCCTCAACACCAAGACCCTTAATCTTATCGGTCAGCGTCGAGAGCTCATCGAGCCCGCTCGCACCTACGCCTAAAATAGCCTTATTCGCCTTGGCGATATTCGCCATTGCCTCGAAGTTGGCCGCCGTGGCGCCGTAAATCAAAGGACGTTTATCAGAAAAGACCTTTACTGCAGCCTCAGCAGCCTGAGTATTCTGCGTATTTATTATCACCGGCACGCCTGCTGCCTTTGCAGCTACCGTCTTCGCTGCTGCTTCCAGTTTGCCAGCATCTCCGGACGCGTTCGTCAAGGCTATAGCGTCAATCCTCAGCTTCTGTCCTACTCTGTCAATCTCCGACTTAACAACCTCCTCCGCAATTGCAGCAATATCAGCCTCTGACAGGGTATCTTTAATTTCCACGGCAAAGGCGCAGGGATTCACAAACTTCTTATCGTGTCTGAAGAGGACTGTCTCCTCTCCCATCTTGACAGCCTTGTCCCCGGCGCCGAATGTCATTGGCCGAACCGGAGGCGCAGATGCCTCGCCCAATACCTTCTTTGCCTCTTCAGATACGTCCGGACATGAATCTAGAGTTGCCTGCCGCTGTGCAAGTTTCATCGCAAAGGCAAGACAGGTGGGGTGGCCGCATTTCTTACAGTTTGTCTTCGGTAAGAGTTTAAATATTTCAACGCCTGTTAAAGCCATTTTTTCCTCCGTATATCAGATTAAGGTTGGAATTTAAGTAACCTTAGATTAATTCCTCTATGGTCTTTTGCACCTCTTCTACCGCCTTTGGATGTCTCATAATCAGGAGCTCGGCGCCTGCCACAAGAAGGGCAGTCGCAGTTACCGCCTCCCAAGCTATTCCGCGTTCCTCAAGCGAGCCCCAGTGGGGCAGATCTGCTTCAGGAGCCTGGGTCTCCTTAACCTTCCAGACATACATGCCTATGTCACCCAGCATAGGCGGCTGCATCGTTGCGTCGTTTTGAGTCAGGGCGGCAAGTCTTATCCTTTCCATCACAGAATAAGTATATTCAAGTCCATAACCCAGGGCAGAGCACATCGGATCAGTAATAAGCCTCTCTTTTTCAAACCCCATCTGGGTAATGAGGATATTAAGCTGTTTGGAGAGGTTGATGTCGAGTTCTGACATCGCGATGATTTTATGGTTATTAGCCATTGCTGCCGCTGCGATAGTCTTGTAGTTAGCTTCCTGCGCCTTTCCTATAACGCAGTTCTTATCTTTAGCAGCTTCCGATGCTGCCACAAGCACGGGGGCGTCCTTCTCCGCATGGTTACTCCCAAGAATTATCAGCGGCACATTCACTGCGGCAAGCACGTCTTTAACTGTCTTGGCCGCATCTTCAGCCGACCGGTTCTCCCTGTCGGGATGCGTACCGACAAGCCTCAGAGCTATCGCCTTTGCCTTAAGCTCATCCTGACAAAACCTGGCCCACTTTACAGGGTCGTCCGACACGGCCTCAAATGGTTTCTTAACGCTCTCCGGCCAATCAGCAGGCGGCACGTCCTGAATCTCAAATGCAATAACAGGCCTGTTCGGAGCAGCGCCTTCAAACGAATGGAAAGGAAGAACGTTTTCTCCGCCCACAGTACCGGTGCCTTCGCCTGTACCGATGGCCACAGAATATACCTTCCCCGAATATGTCTCTTTCGCTGGTGTAAAAGCCATTTATATACCTCCAGTTTTGAAGCTTATGGCCGATAGAGCAATACACTCTATCAGCTTCAGCTGATTTTACATTTCCAGATATGAATGGGCATATAATGTCTTGCCCATAATAACATCAAGCGTCTTTGTTATCTCTGTCATTTTAGCGGGATTGTCGATTGTCTTTCCTGCCAGAACATCATCAAGCAGTTTCTTCTCGCTCATTGCTTCCGCCATCTCATGAGCGTCCGCAATGGCAGAAGTTAATCCAGCATTCATCAGCATCAGGAAATAGTATTTATTCAGTATTGGTCTGACGTGCTTGGGGCAACCGTTGGAAATATTACTCAGACCGACGACTGTTTTCATAGGGGGATCGTTCATCTCCTGAAACATCTTTACGGCCTCAATAACTTTCAACGCGTGGTCCTGGGAAGTTGCAATCTGAAGAACCAGAGGATCAAGATATAAGTCCTCTAAAGGCACTCCGTATTCCATCGCCCTTGCCATTATATCTGCCGCTATTGCAGCCCTTTCTCCTGCGTCGGCAGGAAGTCCGCCCTTGCCTACCGTGAGTCCTATAACATATGCTTTATATTTTGCTCCCAGTTCGAGAATCGGAAATCTTTCAGGATCATTTGAGGTTGAATTAATTAGAGGCCTGCCCCACTGATTATTATGGACCTTCAGACCTGCTTCTATCGCGCTTGCATTTGTAGTATCGAGACATACCGGCAGGGGGACAACTTCCTGTATTGTCGTAACCATCCACTGCATCAAATCCTCGCCGCCGTCTTCTGCGGGGCCTATGTTGGCATCAATTACGCCCGAGCCTTCCTTCCACTGCCGGGTAGCAATCTCCTGTATCGGCCCCTTGTCTTTTTTCATCATCGCTTCCCTGACCCTCTTGGCTATGATGCTTAATTTCTCGCCTATTATCAGCATTGTTAAGAACTCCTTTCTTTATCTAAAAAGATATCTTTCAAGGCCCTAAGGTTTGAAAAAATACATTATCTTTGACAAAAGACAAAATGGCCGATTCGGAAAACAATAACATATTTTAATAGAGCCATAAAATTTATTATTTTAATAAAGGCAATAAGAGTTTATTATAAATTTGTAGCTTTAGCTTTCCTTTTAACCCTCATTCTCATTCCTGCTCTCATTGCAACACAAACTATTTATTCATGCTTACAAGTTAAGTTAGGGAAAGTAACATATTTCGTTTTAAAAATAAAGGCTTTGAGTGATTGTATTAATTTATAAACTCATAAGCAGTAACCAAAGTGCCTATACCGGAATTATTTATATGCAATACCGCAAACGGCCCGACCGGTAACTCTCCATGTACCCTCCAAAATCCCATGCACTCCCCAAAAAGCGGCTTTCCATAAGTTAGTCGGCTGTATCCCAACCTTCCGAGCATATTCTCCCGGAATAACGGGAAGGAAGATCTACGATAAAAGACAAGAAATAGGTGAAAATATTCCTGTCGTAAGGCTCCCAGAAGCTTTAATGGAGAAACAGGCCGGGGGATACCCGGCCTGTTTAATAAGATCTACTTGGCTTGTTTCACCGTCAACAGCTTATCCTGAACGCCATAAGGGTCCTTAAATTCAACTTCAGAACTAAATTTCAGTTTCTTCTTTCCCCTGTCATCGAGATATTTATTCAATTCCAAGTTCACCATAATCGGTACATCCACGCCTGCCTTAGCAAGGGCTTGTCTTAACAGCCCTTCCGCCTTGCCCGCAAATGCTGTGGCATCTCCCAGGTTCCTCGCGGCCTCAGTAGGATTATGAAACCCTACTGAATTTTCAGCACCGACATAAACGACCCGGTAGAACGCTTCTTCATAAAAGTCCTTCGCCTTATCGTAGAGCCCCTTGTCTATATTCTTGCCTTCAGACTGTGCCTTGTGCGCTATCTCGAAAAGCTTCGCTACTGATGCGGTCGCATAACCGGATCTCAGCATAAGTGAGACGGTCCTGTCCTGGATGGTCGTCACCTGGTCTTTCAACCACTCTATGCTCTCGGTGTGACACTGCTGGCAGGCCTTGAAGTCATTCTTAACCGGGCTCATCACGCGATGGTCAGAGACCTTGCTTGTACCTACAATAGTATATGGCATATGACAGTCAGCGCATGCAGCGCCTGCCTTCCAGTGGACGCTGTTATTAGAGAACAACTCGAACTCAGGATGCCGGATAAAGGCCATTTTAAAGCCGGTTACCGTCTGTTTGAATTCGCCGTAGGCTGGATCGCTGCGGAGTTTCTTAATAATATTTTCTATTGTGATATTGCCCCACTTGCTTCCCTGCCAGGGGAAATAAAGGCCGGTTGAATGCATCTCCGCATCTTTTGGAATACTGTATGTTACATGGCATTGCGCACAGATAACGCTCCTCATCTCCTGACGTGAAAGTTTTGAAGAATCGACACCCATGTCCTTCAGGGCCGCCAATAACGTGAAGCCCCTCGATATTTTGAGCGACATATCCTTGTTATCATGACAGTCAACGCAGGCAACTCCGAGTGTTCTGAATTGTTCGGGAATACGAGAAAGGACCTCGTCGTAAGGCTTTTTGTAGTAATCGATGGCCATCTCTTTTTCGAGTTTGGGTGCATAAGGGGTCTTACAGGAAAGACATACTCCCCCGGCCTTTACTCGCGAAGGGTCCACTTCAAGCTGATCGCGGAGCATTCTGGCATGCCCTTTCGGCTCATTATACTCTATGCCAAACCCCCATCCATTAAACAGCAGGGCCATATAAGGGAATTCTGATAGCTTATCGTAAGATATTCTGTCGGCATCGAACCCTCTTTTGTATTTGCTTTTTCCGGCTGGTTCCGGCTGCTCCGTTTTTTTCCACAACTCATATTCTGCAGGATAGGCTTTACCCCATACCTCAGGATTTACTTCCCCGTCGGGTATCTGGACCGTCTTGACCGGTTGAGGCTTCGGTTTCTGGCATGCAGACAGAAATACTGTAGGCGTCAGTATCGCCAGGAGCAGAGTCAGTGTTAAAAAAAATCTTTTCCTCATCGGCAACCCCCTTTCTATCATAATGTTGAGATTGAACCAGTACGCGTGTGAGCGATCCTCCTGTGGCAATCCCAGCACGGTCGTTCCTGGTTTATCATAGTTACAGTTGCTTCGTGGCAGCGGATGCAGTTTGTCTGCAGGACTTTCTTGCCGTGTTCTGTGATCCTGATACGCTCTGGCGCCAGCCCGGAAAAGAAGAAGCCCACGTCCTTCATTCCGTCTATAGATTTCCAGATGTAGTGGATAACCATATTTTGGTTTGGCAGATGACAGTCAACGCATTTTTTTCTTCTGTGGGCGCCGGCATGCGACCATGCCTCAAATTCCGATTCCATGACGTGGCACCCACCGCAGAAGATAGGCGCCTCCGACTTTGCGAGAAGATTCGGGGGCCCCAGCAGAAGCAAAAATAATGCGGCAGCTCCTGCCACGACTATAATGGCAAGATACTTTAGAATTTTTTTAGATTTTATATCGCTCATATTTTCACCCCCTTTGGAAAAAATTCCCACCTACTGATCTATCCTGAGTTTGTCCTTCAAAATGCACATTGATTACTCATAGTTTCCAGTTTCAGTCTATCAAACCATAGTTATAAGTCAAGTTTTATAATGAGTTTTATAATGAGAGGTGTCAATCCAAAGTAGAAATGTCCTGTTTATTTTAAAGCAGAAATGTCCGATAATATTACAAAGAGAGTATAAGCAAGAAACTATCTATTACCTGGTTGGCTGGGAAAAGACGATAGATACCGTGACTGTGAAATAACGGAGGGCGCATCCATGAACATGCTAGTCTGCTGTTTGCTTTGCTTAGTCTTCCTTATAATACCCTTTTTAAACGTTCAGGCAAGCGACGTGGTGAGATATAACGGTATTCCGGGAAGTGGCAGAATACAAATTTACGCGCATCGGGCGGGAAGAGGTTTGATGCCCGAACAGACCCTGCCGGCTTATGTGGCCTCCCTGCGCCTGGGGGTTGATTATGTGGACATGGATGTCGGCATGACCAAAGACGGTGTGCTGGTTATCACACACGATCTGATATTAAATCCTGATTTGACCCGGGACCAAAACGGGCGATGGATCACTGACCGGTTTCCGATCAATAGTTTAACGCTGCATGAGCTCCAGAAATATGATGTGGGCAGACTGAAGCCCGGTACGCGATATGCTTCGTATTTTCCCCACCAACAACCTATTGACTTTACGCCCATCCCGTCCCTTAGGGAGGTTGTCAGATTGGTGAAAAAAATAGCCGGCGACAAAGTCGGTTTCCAAGTAGAGATCAAAAACGATCCCACACAACCGGAACTGACCGCTTCGCCAAAAGACTTTGCCCGGGCTTTGCATCAATTGATAACGGAAGAGGACATCGGCGATCGTACCGAAATCCAGGCTTTTGACTGGCGCTGTCTTATTGAGTTAAACAAGTTGGATAAAAATATCAAGACCGCTTATCTTTCCGATCATACCACGGAAGTGATGGATGACACGGAAAAAGGAACCTGGACCGCCGGTCTGCTGCCCAAAGATTATGGCTATTCCCTGCCGAAAATGGTCAAGCATCTTGGCGGCCACTGCTGGGAACCGTTTGCAAAGGACCTGACCAAGAGCGATCTGGATGAAGCCCACCGGCTTGGGCTCAAGGTTGTCGCCTGGGGTTGGCCGGAGCAGGAAGGCATGGAATTCAACTATGCGCAGATTGGAAACTTGATGGATTTTGGAGTTGACGGGATAATCACGGACCGCCCGGATATTTTGCGGGGCATTCTCGTCACCAAAGGCTTGAATCTGCCCGGCGGATTCGGAATCTCGCGAGATCTGCTCCGAACATATTCCAACGATAAATGAGTTTTTTTTGAAGTTGCAGTCGGAAATCCCTCGAGAAAAGACATATTAACAGTCCGACCATATACCGGAGTACAAGGTTTGCCGTGAGGAGCTGAAAATGAAATAGGTATTCTTTCTCGGTGCACGACCTGTGCGGGTACAATGTAATAAGCTCAGAAAAAGGATTTGAGGGAGAAATGAGGCGAGACATTCCAAATTGTAGTTATCATAACCGATGTCTGTTGAATGATGGATGGTGTAATAGCCATGGAGGTCCGTCATTTCACCACAATGTTATCCCCATCTAGCGCACAGGGTTGAGCCTATGACCCTCAGCGAATTATAGATACGCACGGGCATGCCCGTAGGTAGCTATAGTTATCTTTTAGCAGATATGCCTTCGGAATCATTCCATTTATCCGAATCCGGCTTCGATAAACGTTTGCCCTTGAAACTTCTGTCAACGTAATTCGTGGCTATTGCAAATAACCACGTACTTCATGTCGTACATCACATTTTCGGACATTTTGGAGTATCAATATTGACCTTTAGCTTCCGCCAGACACCACACTTTACTGATATTGCAAAGTCTTGCGAGCATCTCTTCATACTCCTTCGTTATAGCTGCTCTCTCCGTCACACCGAGACCCTGGATGATGTACCCATGGGGGCCGGGCATTATAACAAAGGGATACAAGCCACCGAGCTTCCCGCCCCCTATGTCCTCATTAAATATATTGGGGGCATAGTACATGACGTGTGGGTAACTAATGGTGACGACTCTGTCGCTTTCCTCCGGGTTCCAATATGTCCTCAGTATTGGAGACAGCATATATGAGATGCCGACTCGTCCCGGCGCTTTATAGTATCCGGTTTTGTAACGTTCTTTGATGATTTTCTTTAGTTCGTCGGGAGGAGTACCCTTAGCCTGCATTTCTGCCGCATCGAAGAAGACTCGCATCTGTTCCTTGGCTCCCGCGCCATCAAAGGAAATCGGGTAGAGAATATCATCTCTATACGTTGTTAAGGACCAAGACCCTCTGAAGGCATCATCGCCGGTTCGAGCGACAAAGGCGTGGAATCCATTTATGCCTTTGCTGACGACTTCAAAGCCCTTGTCAGGGTTTAATACATAAACGGTTGCATTGTCTCTGAGGTGCGGCGGCAGAGCACTGAGCGCAAGCTGAATTTCCAAATCTCTCGGTAACGGTTCGATTTTATCTATCGCCTTGGGAGTATGTTTATCTTCGGCGCTCGCATTAAGCGAGAACAATAAACCTGCAATTACTATAATTGTCTGGACCTTTCTCATCTTGACCTCCTTCGAAAACGCCGTCGTTGCGTCCCTTCAGTTAAATTTCCTTCAGAGAGAATATTTTCTCTTCTACTTAAAAGGTAGCAATGACAGCGCCTGACGTCAATATCACGGGGCTACCCGGGAGCGGCCGGTGCGCTCTACACGGAGTCATCGTAAGTGAATGCTGCACCGACTGCCTATTTTCAAAAGAATCTTCAACGGGCAGCAAAAAAAAGCTGCTTTTCCGGTTAATGGAAGGATTTCTCCGAAGCCGATGTGGCAAGCCGCATTGCTTACTTTCACCCCGTATCCTTCCACACAAGCACGATACTAACGGCGGAGATATAACGTTCTGTTTTTTCCTGTTATACTCATTTTTTGCTTTTGATATAATGGATGAAGACTACAACCGGAATAGATTCTTTAAGGCAGGTATCTTTGTGAACAAGAACAGGCTGGAGGCATTCAGCGATGGAGTGCTTGCAATCATAATAACCATCATGGTGCTGGAGATGAAGGTGCCTCGTGGAGTGGATCTTGAGGCCCTCCATCCCGTCCTTCCCGTATTCATGAGTTATGTGCTGAGCTTCGTCTACATTGGCATCTACTGGAACAACCATCATCATATGCTGCATACGACGCACAACGTAACAGGCGCGATGCTTTGGGCAAACCTGCACCTGCTTTTCTGGCTTTCCCTCTTCCCCTTTGCAACTGGGTGGATGGGTGAAAATCATTTTGCACTGATGCCGTCGGCGCTTTACGGAGTTATACTCCTGATGGCCGCCATGGCATATTGGGTCTTGCAGACAGTGATTATAAGAATGCAAGGACCGGAGTCGTTACTCAAGAAAGCGGTGGGCCGAGACTGGAAGGGAAAGCTATCGCCCGTATTGTATGTCATAGGAATTATCGCCACTTTTTGGTCACCGGCGGTTTCTCAGGCCATCTACGCGTTTGTTGCTCTGCTCTGGCTAGTGCCGGATAAACGAATCGAAAAGGTGTTTAGTGTTGAATCGCGGTGACATCCTGGAAGGTATCTTTCCGGAAGCTGCAAGGATTTCAACTTTTATTGACTGCGAATAACCACTTCAACTCCACAACATTCGGAAATACCCTCGGTTTTTAGACTGAGGCCGTCGCGATAAAACTTCAGTGACTTTTTCAAGGCATTACACCAATTGTTAATACGGTGATTTGTGCTCTCACACTTTAATCTTCTTCTTTCAGCCGTTTGCGACGGGCAAGTTCAGCCTCAGTGGGGGACTCAAGGGCGAACGATCCTGTCTTGATCTCTCCCGCGCGTACATAAGAGGCAATGATGACTCCACCCGGTGAGCTCCCGCTTTCAATCAATTTGAATCCGACCGGAATAGTGCCTTCGGCAAACAATCGTTTGCCCCTGCCGAGAGTGATGGGGAAGATCTTCAGCCAAAGCTCGTCGACAATGTTGTGCTTTAAAAGCGTTTGGATAAGACTGCCGCTGCCATGAACTTGTATTTCAGGACCGTCCTGCTCTTTTAACTTTTTAACTTCCTCCACGACATCTCCTCTGATGAGCTCGGAATTATTCCATTCAAGCTTTGTCAGCGTCTTCGAAGCCACATATTTCTTCGCGTTATTAATTGCGGCCGCAATGGGGTCTTCATCGGTCTTCACGTACGGCCAATGCGCAGCGAATATCTCATACGTCTTTCTGCCAAGCAATAAATCAAAAGGATGACCCATTTGCCCGGCCATCACCTTTCCGAGGAAGTGATCAAAGTAGGGAAAAACCCACCCGCCGTATTTAAAACCGCCGCTGGGGTCCTCCTCGGGTCCGCCGGGAGCCTGCATCACACCGTCAAGGGTTATGAAAGACAGGACAACGAGTTTCCTCATTTTATTTTTCTCCCGTGTATGCCCACTTAAGGGTCTTTATATCGAATTTCTTCATTTTGAGGAACGCGTCGGACACCCGTGCCAGTTTCTTCGGGTCTTTGTCTTTCATCATCTCGCCCAGAGCGGTGGGGACAATCTGCCAAGAAAGGCCGTACCTGTCCTTGAGCCACCCGCACTGTTCCGCTTCCGGCACTGCCGAGAGCTTCTCCCAGTAATAGTCTATTTCCTCTTGAGTAGTGCAGTTCACTACGAACGAAATAGCTTCATTGAACTTGAAAAGCGGGCCTGCGCTTATGGCCACGAATTCCTGCCGCAGTAGTTCAAATGTGACAATATCCACCGTACCCGAAGGGGTGTTATGGAGCGTCGTTGTGTCCTTGATCTTTGATTCGGGGAAAACCGAAGTGTAGAATTCGGCGGCCTCTTTGGCTTCTTTGTCAAACCATAAATGCGGTGCTATTTTTTGCATCAGCCTCTTTTCGTCTTCTCTATTTCAATTTCAATTTTTGTTTGATTTCTCTTGCCGAAGCACTTGTTGCATATACAGCTGTTCCAACGTCGAACATTTTTGACTTGCTCAAGCCTCCTACGACCACAGGTACAAGACCCGCATGCTCGGCAAGTTCGATCGCGGCTTTCACGCCATCCTCGTCGTCTCCGGCTATTGGAATCCCAATTTTTTCGCCGTCTTTGTTGATTGTCTTCTTGAGGTCTTCAAAATAAACCGTATTGAATGCCCGTACTATTCTTGCGCCAGACAGAAGACGAGCTACGAAACTGCCCGTTCCGCCCGGATCTCTTCTCGCCTCTTCCGCAATCGCCCCATCTCTCTCCGGATATGGATTCGATGTGTCGATCACAATCTTGCTCTTCAGGGCTTTCCTTGTTTCAGCGTCAAGCTCTCTGAAAGCCTTCATCGGTAGGGACATAATGATCACGTCTCCAAACGCGATTGCTTCGGCGACATTCCCAGCGCTGGCTTTAGGCCCGGCTGCCTTGACAAGGTCTTTGAGGGTTTCAGGATGTCTCGAACTAAAGAAAATCTCGTATCCTGCCCTTCCCAGTAGAATTCCAAGAGTTCCCCCTATATTTCCTGACCCAACAATTCCGATTTTTCTTATTTTCATGTTCCATCACTCCTTTTTTACTTCCCCAATATGACCGCGAAGATTCTTTTTGTTTATGGAGCAGCTTCAATAAAGTGAAAGACGAAGAGTCCGTTCAACTTCCCTGAACTGTCTACAGAGAGCAGAGGCTCCATCACCGCCAGAGCTGCGTGTGGCAAAACCCGGCTTCCTCCTCTAGCCGATTCCGTAGATCAGACTTGCACGCCCACCTTGAAGCTGCTGAGCACTACGTAGTTCAAGCACACGACGACCTTTTGTTGTCGCAAAGAGCGCCTTCCCTTCACCGACGATCAGCGGATAAACAATAAGCCGGAGTTCGTCCACCAGCCCTGCATCGATAAGGCTCGCCGTAGTTCGAGCACCGCCAACGAGGTAAATGTCCTTGCCCGGTTGCTGTTTAAGGGCGGCAATTTCTTCGAGTCTCCGGAGGAAACTCGTCCTCGGCCAGAGAGCCGAAGTCAGGGTGCTCGATAACACGTAATGCGGGGTCTGTGCAGCGAAGCGGGCATATTCGACCTCATCCGGCGTCGGCAACCGGCCATCGATCCAGAGTGGCTTGTCCGGCTCATTCTGTATCGTGGTCCAAAACTGCTCGTAGCCGGGGTACATGTTTGCCCCAAGCAAACACGCGTCTACATGCTGCATCAGGCCGTAGTCGTCCGACCACGCTTCTACCCAATCCGCGTAACCCTCAGGCCCCTCGATCTTCCCATCAACAGAAATCTTCATTCCAGCGATCAACTTCCGCATGGCAACCTCCTTCGATTGCATCATACACGGTTGCGTGATGCGAGTAAAGTGCCTATTTTCTTTCATGCGTTTAGAAGTAAAGATTTGTCTATCATTATGGATAGCAGTATGATGGCTGGGATGTTGTGAAGCGATGGCGTAACCTGTTTAGGGATTCTATACGTCAGGTTCGATATGGATAGTCAGTCACTCTCGCTTCGGGTCGGTGATTATGCTAACCTATACACCTTAACCCTCAGGTGGAATTCTTATGACATCTATTGGCAAAAGAAACCTTGTGTCTGTAACTGAAATGTTTCAGTACACCTCATTTTTTTGGGGCGAAGTGATACTGTCCGATATGCCCCACACGCTATAGTCAGTGTCACTGTGAAGTTGCCATCCGAGGGATAAGTATGGATGGGTTCTGAAGTGAGCTGGTGCTGCCGTCTCCGAAGTCCCATAACCAGGAACGCGGCATGATGAGGCTTTGGTCAGTGAAACTCACTTGGAGCGGTGCCGAGCCGGACATCGGCGCGGCACTGAAATCGGCGCAATCACAGGGCCCGGTCACAATCCCATTTGCAGACTTGCCGAAATCAGTTGTCCAATAGTCACAGAAGGGGAAAGAGCAGCCTGGGAGAGGTTTGTCGTCGGGATTTAAGATATAGCCCAAACCGATTTCTGTCACGCCTGCATCGAGGATGTTTGCCCTGTGGCCGGGGCTGTTCATCCAGCCGTCGACCACAGCAGCCGGTGT
>OUUY01000082.1 GCA_900302705.1 Candidatus Sulfobium mesophilum | reverse complement strand
GCTTGCGAAGATATCCCGGCAGGAGGTAGATCGTGCAAAGATCGACCTTACAAAGCTGGCGGCCTCAGTTGTTGCCGATCTCCGCGAAACCGACCCCAAAAGGAGCGTCGAAGTCGTAATAGCTGAGGGCATCACCGTATTTGCAGACCTTAGGCTCATGCAAATCGTGCTTACAAACCTTCTCGGAAACGCCTGGAAATTCACATCGAAGACAGAGTCCGCCAGGATCGAGTTTGGAGCTGCGAAAAAAGACGGCAAGACGGTCTACTATGTGAGAGACAATGGCGCCGGATTCAACCCGCAATACATGGAGAAGATCTTCTGGCCCTTCCAGAGGCTACATTCAGAAAGTGAGTTTGAAGGCACCGGGATTGGCCTTACCATCGTCGAGCGAATCGCCCATCGACACGGGGGAAGGGTCTGGGCAGAAGGAGAAGTGGGAAAGGGAGCTACAATTTATTTCACTATGGGATGAAGAAAACACTTTTTTCGTCCTCCAGATGAAGTCAGAACTCATCGTGACGTGGTTCCTTTCCCTCTTTATTGGTTATAGGTTAAAATTAAGGTATACTTTTATGGGAGACGCCGATGCCAAATACTGTTCTGATCATAGACGATAATCAGGACGACATTCTGATAACAAAAAGGATTTTTGCGAAGATCGCGCCTGACATAATTACGGAATCCGCATTAAGCGGAGAGGCCGGCCTCGCACTCCTAAGGTGCGAGAAAATGCTGCCCATGTTTATACTGCTGGACCTTAAGATGCACGGCATGGGAGGGCTCGACGCGCTCCGCCAGATGCGCTCAGACGAGCGGCTGAAAAATATTCCTGTAATTGTGCTGACTTCTTCCGCCCTTGAATCTGATGAGAGGGACGCTTACGCAGCCGGGGCGGACAGTTTCATTAACAAGGCATTCGACATCGAGCAGTTCAGCAGCGACATGACAGGAATTTTGCAGCGTTATCTTAGCAATTAGCCCCGATGCGCAGTACACACTGCCAGGCTTTGCCACTTAATATCAGTTCAACTGAAGTATCACAAAGCACTATGCTTTCCGATTGACAAAAATCCCCCGGTTGGAATAAAGTTAATGTAAGTATACGCTAACATTTTGAGGAGCGGCCATGATTTTCTGCTGCATCAAAGCACGGCATGCCTCGTAAAAAAGAAATAAGGAGTTCGAAGATGGAGAAAAATCCGCATTACGATAAACGGAGCGCTTTACTGACGGGCATCATCATTGCCTTGTCGGCTGCCTTCCTCGGTTCATGCGCAAAGAGCAATTCCAGTCAGCCGCCGAAAAAACCGCTGGTCCCTGTTTCAGTGGCTGTTGTTGCTCAAAAAACGATCCCCGTGCAGTTGACGGCAATTGGGAATGTCGAAGCTGTTTCAACGATACAGGTCAAGTCCCAGATAGGCGGAATACTTCAGAAAGTGCATTTCAGGGAAGGCCAGGATGTAGCAAAAGGAGCTTCCCTTTTCACAATAGACCCCAGACAATACGAGGCTCAGGTCAAACAGGCCGAGGCAAATCTTGCCAGAGACATGGCCCAGATGGAAAATGCCCGCAAGGACGCCGACAGATACGAAGAGCTTGTAAAGAAAGGATATGTTGCAAGGGGGCAGTACGAACAATATCGGACCAACGCGGCAGCCCTCGAGGCCACAGTAAATGCCGATAATGCCATGCTCGAAAATGCCCGTCTGCAGTTGAAGTATTGCTACATATATTCTCCTATTGGCGGACGCACGGGTAACCTCATTGTCCATGAAGGCAATCTTGTTAAGGCAAGCGCCGACACGGCAATGGTCGTTATAAACCAGATACAGCCGATAAACGTGACTTTCTCTGTGCCTGAACAGAAACTGGCGGAGATAAAGAAATATATGTCCCAGGGAAAGGTCGCTGTGGAGGCATACATTTCAAAAGAGGACAGGACACCCGAGCAGGGTGTGCTCACCTTTGTGGACAATGCAGTCGATCCAACGACCGGTACCATAAGACTCAAGGCGACTTTTGCCAATGGGCAAAAGAAACTCTGGCCTGGACAATTTGTGAATGTGGCGCTGACACTGGCCACAAGGCCCGATGCGCTTCTCGTGCCTGCCAGCGCGGTCCTGACCGGCCAGAGCGGACAGTTCATATTTGTAGTCAGAAACGACTACACGGTAGAGTCCCGGAATGTGGCGGTCTCACTCACAATTGGTGACGATACTGTTATCGATAAAGGGGTTGTGGCCGGGGAAACAGTAGTGACGGACGGCCAGTTGCGGCTGGTCCCGGGAGCAAAGGTCGAAATAAAGAGACCCGGGCATGCTGCCGAGAACAAAGACCGTCCGCAGGCAAAAGGGGCTGAAGATGCCTCAGGAACTGACCGCCGATGAATATCGCTGAAATCTTTATTCGCAGACCCATCATGACCTCCCTGGTCATGTTGGCCATCTTCATCTTCGGCATTGCTGCCTACCGCTTGCTTCCGGTGAATGACCTCCCCAACGTCGATTTTCCGACCATACAGGTAACAGCCAGCCTGCCCGGGGCCAATCCTGACACCATGGCATCTGCGGTAGCCACCCCCCTTGAGCGGCAGTTTTCAACCATCGCGGGTGTCGACTCCATGACCTCCACAAACGGTATCGGCTCTACCCAGATCACCATCCAGTTCAACCTCTCGAGGAATATCGATGCTGCGGCTCAGGACGTGCAGACCGCCATCTCGCGTGCCTCACGTCAGCTTCCGCAGAATATGCCGGCCCCGCCGTCTTTCAATAAAGTTAACCCGGCAGACCAGCCGGTCATCTACCTGGCCCTCAGTTCACCCACACTGCCTCTCTATACCGTAGACGACTTCGCTCAGACATTCATGGCCCAGAGGATCTCAATGATCAGCGGCGTTGCACAGGTGTCAGTCTTCGGTTCACAAAAGTACGCGGTCAGGGCCCAGGTAGACCCGAAGGCGCTGGCAGCGCGCCAGATTGGAATCGATGAGGTTGGCAAGGCGCTGGACGCCGGCAACGTAAACATTCCTACCGGCTTACTCAGTGGAAAATCCCAGGCATTTACGATACAGGCCACAGGCCAGCTTTACAAGGCCGCTGACTACCGTCCGCTTATAGTTGCTTACCGCAGCGGATCCCCGGTGCGCCTCGACCAGATCGGCCGGGTAATAGACAGCGTAGAGAATAACAAGGCTGCAAGCTGGTTCAATAAGACCCGCGGCATCATTCTCGCCGTGCAACGACAGCCCGGGACGAATACCATCGAGGTTGTCGACAGTATAAAGAAACTGCTCCCTGTCTTTCGTGCCCAAATCCCCGCCTCGGTAAGCCTGGACATTCTCTATGACCGCTCAGTCTCCATACGGGAATCTGTCGAAGACGTTAAGTTTACGCTCTTTCTGACTATCTGCCTCGTCGTGCTGGTAATATTCCTGTTCCTTCGCAACATTTCAGCCACTGTAATTCCGAGTCTCGCGCTTCCCTTCTCCATTATCGGCACCTTTGCCGCCATGTATCTCATGGGCTTTTCGGTAAACAATATATCGCTTCTGGCGCTTACGCTGTCTGTAGGCTTTGTGGTGGACGATGCTATCGTCATGCTTGAAAACATCGTCAGGCATATGGAGCACGGAGAAGGAGTGATGGAAGCGGCTCTCAAAGGGTCCCGTGAGATCGGGTTTACGATACTTTCGATGACGCTGTCGCTGGTAGCGGTCTTTATCCCTGTACTTTTCATGGGCGGTATCCTGGGCAGGCTCCTGCACGAGTTCGCAGTAACAATCAGCATGGCGATACTCATTTCCGGTTTTGTCTCTCTTACACTTACACCTATGCTATGCAGCCGCTTTCTTCGGCCTCCGGGAGCCGAGAGGCACGGCCGGTTTTACATGGCGATGGAAAAGTTTTTTGACGGCATGCGCAATTATTACGAACGCTCCCTTTCCTTCGTTATACGCCACCGCTTCTCGACGATGGCGGTAACGGTAGTTTTGACCGTGGCTACCGGCGTGCTGTTTGTGAAGATGCCGATGGGCTTTCTCCCTACCGAAGATACCGGTCAGATATTCGCCTTTACCGAAGCTGCGCAGGGCATATCCTTCGATGATATGGTAAGACACCAGAAACAACTGGCCGAGATCGTCTCCAAGGAACCCAATATCGACCAGTTCATGTCGGCCATAGGCGGCAGCACGCTAAGTGTCGCAAGCAATTCCGGCCGTATCTTCATGCGGTTGAAACCGCGGGACCAGCGCAGCCTCACTGCAGACCAGATCATCCAGGAACTTAGACCTAAAGTGTCAAAGGTCCCCGGCATCATGATGTTTATGCAAAACCTTCCGTCGATCAGGATCGGGGGAACGCTGACGAAGAGCCAGTACCAGTTCACCCTGCAGAGCCCGGACACGGATGAACTTTACAGGAGCGCGGTCGGCCTTGAGGCGAAGATGAAGACGATCTCCCAGCTTCAGGACGTCACCAGCGACCTGCAGATCAAATCGCCGCAGGTAAATGTTGAGATAGACCGCGACAAGGCGGCTGCGCTCGGTCTTTCTGCGCAGCAGATCGAGGACGCGCTTTACTATGCTTATGGTTCCCGGCAAGTCTCTACCATCTACGCCCCGAATAATCAGTATCAGGTTATACTGGAGCTGGATCCTGATTACCAGATGGATCCCGGGGCCCTTGCGATGCTTTATGTCCGCTCTAATAAAGACAGCCTGGTGCCCCTTAATACGATAGCGAAGCTCACCAGAAGCCTCGGTCCTCTTACAGTCAACCATCTCGGGCAGCTTCCCGCAGTAACGATATCATTTAACCTGAAGCCGGGTGTAGCCCTGAGCGATGCGGTAACCCTGGTGCAAAAGGCAGCCCGTGAAACACTGCCGCAATCCGTTACGACGAGTTTCCAGGGATCTGCCCAGGCCTTTCAGGATTCCATGAAAGGACTCTGGGTCCTTCTGATCATGGCGATAGTCGTTATCTACATAGTGCTGGGTATCCTTTATGAGAGTTACATACATCCCCTCACTATTCTTTCAGGTCTCCCCTCGGCCGGGTTCGGCGCTCTTATCACACTTATGTTTTTCGGCTACGAGCTTAACATATATGCCTTTGTCGGAGTCATCATGCTTATCGGTATAGTAAAGAAGAATGCGATCATGATGATAGACTTTGCCCTGGAGGCGGAAAGAAAAGAAGGAAAGAAACCCCTTGATGCGATATATGAAGGCGCGCTCGTGCGTTTCCGGCCTATCATGATGACGACAATGGCGGCCCTCATGGGCACCCTCCCCATAGCACTTGGCATCGGCGCAGGCGCATCGGCACGCAGGCCGCTCGGTCTGGCCGTTGTCGGAGGACTCGTCTTCTCGCAGCTCCTTACTCTATATATAACTCCGGTCGTTTACTATTATATGGACGCGATCCAAAAGAAAGTCAGAGGCTGGATCAGGGGAAGAAAGATCAAAGCTGGCGAAGGGGCGCTACGGGCATAGGACTTGCGTGTTCCGGTATCATCAGGCAATTTTCTGAGGTAAGCTGTCTACATTGGTTATTAAGACGTCAACGGGAGGTCTTTATATGAAACATTTTATTTCATTTGTAATGCTGCTTTCGATATTCGCTCCCTTCAGGGCAGGCGCTGAAGATTTAATAAGGAAAGACGAAATGCTGACGCTCCAGAGGTGCGTCGAGATTGCACTGGTAAAGCATCCCACCATAGTCGCTGCGCAGAACAATGTGAACGCAAGCGAAAGCCGGGTATTCGAGGCGAAGTCTAACTATTACCCACAGATTGCGGCAAACGCCGGATACAGCCGCATCAAACCCATTACCGGCGCGCAGCGCATAGTATCCACCGGAGTTGACGGCACCTCTGCCGGCAACCTGACCAACTCCTTCGATCAATTCACAGCCGGCCTGACGCTTTTTCAAAACATCTATGATTTCGGTAAGACAAGTGCACAGGTAGATATACAGAAGTTCCTTGTGAATTCTTCGAAATCAGACCTCGAAACGACTGTCGACCAGGTGCTCTTAGGTGTCAAACAGGCATATTATGGACTCTTACAGGCAATAAGAAACAAAGACGTCGCAGTAGACACCGTAAAACAGTTCCAGCTCCATCTCGATCAGGCAAAGGGGTTCTACGAGGTCGGGACCCATCCTAAATACGACGTAACCAAAGCCGAGGTTGACCTGAGCAATGCGAAACTGGCCCTGATAAAGGTCGAAAATAACATAAAGATCGCCAAGGTAACACTCAACAATGCCATGGGTGTACCGGATGCCCCTGACTACATCATAGAGGACATTCTTGCATTCCAGAAATATGAAATTACCTTTGCCCAGGCGATCGAAACCGCCTATAAGAACAGGCCCGACCTGCTGTCGGCCGTTGCAAAGAGGATGTCCCTCGAAAGGTCCGTGGATCTCGCCAGAACAGGATATTATCCGGTTCTGACGGGCAATGCGTCGTATGAGCGCCAGGACACCACCTTCTTTCCTTCCGCTGAGGGCTGGAGCGCCGGGATATCTCTTACATTTCCTATCTTCAGCGGTTTTCTGACAAAGAACCAGGTCCAGGAGGCGAAGGCGAATCTGAGCGCTGCCAAGGCAAATGAGGAAGCGCTTAAACAGGCGATACTGCTTGACGTGCAGCAGGCATATCTGAACCTGAACGTAGCCGAGGACAGCATCAGCAACACCAAGCTGACGGTCCAGCAGGCAACCGAGAACTTTGAGATCGCCAACGGCAGGTATGCCGCCGGCGTGGGCAACCCTATCGAAATCTCTGACGCCGAGGTATCGCTCGCCGTTGCCAAGGTTGCGTATAACCAAGCACTTTACGACTATAAGGTAGCTCGCGCAAGCCTCGAAAAGGCAATGGGTGTCCGTTAGCTTCGCCTGACTGAAAGATAAAGCCAAATGAAGAAAGCTGTCTTGCGGATAGTTGTCCCGCTACTTATTCTCCTTGCCGTCTTTACCGCCCTTTACTCCTATCGTAGACGGATTGCCCGGCAGGAAATTTCAGGGCAGGGTATCGGAGATTGGACGATATGCGGAATTTGCAACACAAAGGGATGTGGTAAGGGGCAGGGAAGACATAAAGACCTTCAGGGTCAAGGTCAGAGTGGATGACCCCGGGGGATTTCTGAAACCAGGCATGACAGTGGAAGTTATGATATCAAAGCAGGGTAAGTATTTTAGTCTTTCCCGTTTGTCAGGAGATGTTTTTTGAACATGGAATATTCCGATAGTCCACTAAAGGAACTGCAGCGTTCAGACACGGCGGCTGGACCTGCCCGTCCGGGCCGTGGCGAGCCAGGGCAATACAAAAAGGGCCGGCAGAGGCGACAGGAGGGTGCCCAAAACTACAGAGAAACCAAATCGTTGGGTGGGAGGAAATCCCGATAAGATGAATATCCCAAAACCGGCGCACACAACACTCATCGAATACAAGATAGGTTTCCAGAGCCTTGAGCAGACGCTTGCCCACGAAGCTTCTGAACGCATGTCCCCGGCAGAGTAACGGCGCACCCAGATGAGCGTGTGAATCATGGCATCGACACCGATGCCGACAGCGATATTGGCGGCCGGAGCGGAGATTATATCCAGAGGGACGCGTAAATAACCAAGGATGCCAAGCATCAGGAGTGGAATTAAGCCCAAGCTTATCAACATGGCCAATGCCACCCTGAGTGAGCGCGAGACGATTCCTCCCATGACGACAAAAAGGAAAATAAGAAGAGGCAGACCCTGAACAATACTCGACGCCACCAGTTTCGTAAGTTCTCCATACAACAGATAAGTGCCGCCGAGCATTACCGGCTCAAATCCATGTTTTCGGATAGTGTTTTTCAGACGTTCCACATTTGCCAGCCGGTCTGATTGCCCGTACGATTCTTTCATTCTAAGTATAAACAGGGTTTTGGTTCGATCTTTAGTGATGTAATATATTGCAGTCTTTCCAAACAGAGGGGTTTCCAGAGCCTTAAGTATCAAGTCAGCCGGAATAAGCGAGGCCAGAGGCAAACGTTTCGCCTCGGCCAAAAGGAGTGTGAGCGACATGGCGCTGCCGACGGAAGGGTCATGCTCCAACGCCGTATGGAGGCCCCACAGCCGCGGATATGTTTCTTCCATCTTAAGAGGAATTTTATCGGGATTGGCCACTACGATATTAAGCGGGGTGCTCCCCCCGTTTTGGTCGATATATTCCAGACTGTTTCTTATCTCACTTCCTTTTTTAAAGTATGAAAAAAGACTCGGTTCGGTGTCCAGCTTCCGTAGGCCTATTGAAGCAATCGCCGCAGCAAGCAAAAGTGCCACGACAATCCGGCCGTGCATGTTCCTGAAAAATGGGCTGCTGTCCGTTGATTCATGGAATGTTTTCTCTTGCCGGGGCGACTTCCGAGTTTGCAGCCCAAGAAAAAACGGGTAGATGATATAGGCCGCGGCGAAGGCAATTACAGTGCCCATCGCCCCGGACAATCCAAGTTGACGCAGCGGAGTTGCCGGAACGGACAGGAGACTGAGAAAACCCAGCAGCGCCGTAAGCATGCTCCAAAAGGAAGGAAGTAAAGTTACGCGGACTGCCAGCCGCCAGGCCTTTTCAGCACCCACCTCCCTTTTTTCGATTATATGCTTCCAGTTGTATGTCATGAAAACCATATGAGTCAGGGTCAAGACAAAAACGATCGTCGATAGGTTTGCCGTAAGAGGGCCAACTGGAATGTGAAATGTGTGTGTCAGCAGCAGGGTTACGGCACTGGCATTGGTACAGGCGATAAGCGTTCCCAGAACCATCGGAATTGATCTGGAGATCACAAGGCCGGAAAGCCCGAATACGCAAAATGCGGCGATGCTGAATACTTTAAGGTCGCGTAAAAGGTTGCGCTGGATAAGCTCGACGATATATGGGGCCCCGGAGACCATGACACGGAAATCCGGAGAATTGAAACGCTGTTTGATTTCTTCGAGCTGAAGCACGCAATTTTCAAGGGAGGCATCCTGCTTTATGAATACATATACAAAAGACGCCGTCAAGTCCTGCGAAATAAGAACGCGGCTCCAAAGAGGACTTTTCGAAGCGTCTTCCGGTTTTCTCGGGCCCTTCGTCAGGGACTGGACTGTGTCCACCCCCGGAATCTTTGACAGCTCGTCAGTCAAATTCTCGACCCTTCGCAGATAAACCGGAGAACGAATGTCTCCGGCCGCACTCAGGATTATTTCCGGCTCCTGGAAAAAAAGTTTATTGATCATCTGATCTGTCTGAAACTGGGGATCATCGATCGAGAAAAAAAAGTTTTCATCAACCCGGGGCTTTAAATCGACATAGCGGAAAACGAAATAAATGAGAAAAATGGCCAGACCGCCCCACGCCAGGAAAGGAAGAAGATAAGAAAGTCCGAACCGAACCCGTTGGATACCTGAACGGCCCATATGTATTAATCCACTTCGGGACTTATGGACGACTCATTCTCATTTAAGCTTATTAAGAACCTTATTGTATGCCTCTTCGAGATCATCCATAGCAGCCTGCACCTTTTGCTTTGCTTTTTCCCACTGCGCCTTGCTTTTTGCTTCGAGTCTCTTCAAGTCTTTCTCCAGTGCGTTGCGTTTCTTTTTTAATTTCTGCACATCTTCTTTCATCTCGGCCTTTGACTTTGCTTCCAGTTCATTTATCTTCCTGTCCAATTCCTCGAGTCTTGCCTTGGCCTTCATTTGAAACTCTTTCTTCTCCTCGGAAAACTTTTCCTTCGTATCCTCGGCTTTAGTTTTTTCTTCGCCCTGTCCCCATACGCTTCTTACAGGTCCCGATAAAAACAACATCGCAACAAAAAACAAACCAGTCAAAACATACAAAGCCTTGCCCTTCTTCATGGTCTCCTTCTCCTTTCAATGCTTTTTAACTAAGATCTTCGTTTCATTATCGCAGAAAATATGTCCGATGCAATTTTTCGGACTTTCCCTTTTTGTTTAATGCATCTCCTATTGAAAGGCAAACTGGTCCTACAGGTAATGCCTGAAGAGATGCGCAAACCACTCCCCGATACGGGGGAACAATGGCCGCTTCCGCCATTCATCGATAACGACTTCCTTTGACTCCTTTAAATCGTTTTCGAATAACGTCTCCATTTCCGACGCGAAATCGCTGCCGATGATGATAGCGTTCACCTCATTGTTATGGAGAAAACTCCATAGGTCCATGTTCGTGGAGCCGACCGTAGACCAGACCCCGTCAACAATACAAGTTTTGGCATGTATCATCACATGCTGCCGCTCATAAAGCTTCACACCGGCTTTAAGCAGCGTTGAGTAATAATAATGCCCGGCAGAGAGTGTGAGTTTCGAATCACTCACCTCTGGCAGGATGATCTTCACATCCAGCCCTCGCTTAGCCGCGTCGATAAGTGCGCTTACCGTCTGCCCGTCCGGCACAAAATACGGTGTGTTGATGTGGATCGATCGCTGGGCGTTCAGGAAGGCGGCAACAAACATAACAAAGGTGATTCTGTTCTGTTCGCCGGGGGCACTGCCGACGACTTGCACGAATTCATTGCCCTGCTTTTTTAGCTGAGGGAAAAAGTCTTTTTCCTCAAGCTGCGGCCCCTTCTTATCCTTCCAGGTTTCCAGAAACAGTTGTTGAAATTCACTGACAGCCGGACCTTCGATTCTGACATGCGTATCACGCCATGGCTCTTTGGCCTCCTCTTTCTTCATCTCCTGCCGCTCGTGTTCGCCGGACATGCCCGATGGCCTGCCGGAATAAACATGGCTTATATTCACGCCCCCGGTAAAGGCGATTGAGCCGTCTACGACAAGGACCTTGCGGTGGTCGCGTTGGGTAAGGTGTGACTGCCCAACAGGGACCAGAAGCGGATTGACGGGATTGAACTCAAGGACATTGATCCCTTTTCCACGCAGCTGCTGGAAGAACGCCGGGGGTGTATTTTTTGACCCCACACTGTCGTAGATAATATTGACTTGAACGCCCTCCGCTTTCTTTTTCAGAAACGCTTCCGCAAAGCGCCTCCCGATTTCATCATCTTCGTAAATGAAGGTTTCAAGGTTGATATCGTGTTTTGCATCGTCAATGGCCTTCAGCATCGCAGCGTATGTTGCCGGCCCGTCGACCAGCAGGGTAACCTTATTGCCGCTGACAAGAGGCCTTCCGCTCACCGCCTGGAGCGCCAGAGTTTGCCTTTCAACGATATCGCTGACCCCCGAAAAGCGTTTTATCTTTTTTATGATGGCCTTACTTTGGGCCTGCGGCAATGGCCCCTTAGCGCTGACAATTTCCGGAGGTTGACCCTCGGCTGGCACGTCTTCCAGTATCTCAGAAACGTCGGGCAGGGTGGCGCACCCGCAGACCGCACTTCCAATGACAATAAAAATCCATAAGCAAAAAAATCTTGTAAATCTCATAATCTCCACAATATATAACAACGTCTGCCCGCGGGAGTGACCAGCAGGATATGGATGAATCCGCCAATCGTATACCCACTAACTAATCCAAGAAGCCACATGATCATGAGGATAACAAAGATCGTCCACAGCATGTGATTCTCCTTTTCCGCCGAACCTTGTTCGTTGACCGCAGATGGAGCAAATAACTTATTTAAACGTCGTCAAAATATATTCCGCTATCTCATTCGCATCCATGTCAGGGATTGTCTTATCATCGAATTTTGTCATGCCAGGGCCCGGGTTCCTCATCTTGCCGATTATGTCCGAAGCTGTCTTCACGCCATTTGCCTCCCTGTCCTTCTTGAGAAGGGTTTTCTTGGGATTGACACTATTGCCGCCGTCGGTATGACAGGGAGAACAGTACTGTTTAAAAAGCGCCTCTCCCCTTTTCGTCTCTTTCTTTTCAGTACATGCTATCCCAGGTATTAGAACTGCGCCTGCAAAAATGGTGATCAATATAAAAGTCTTCCTCATCTTTGTTACCTCCCGTCAATTGACTTATTGTGCAACTGACAACTTCCCAGGATACTTACGGAGCATTATATTTCAATGCTATCATGCCTTTTTCCTTTGTCAATACTATCCGAGGGTTTGCACTCTTTCCCTTTCTTGAAATCCCTCCGTCTGAAATCCGGCTTCCGTCCTTCTATTTCCGTCACCGCCGGAAGGCATCCTTCACTTTTCCATTAATATCAATTACCTCTCCTTTCACCGTATCTCCATCCACGGTAACTAATATGAAGTGATAGAACCCTCCCTTCTCCTCGTTAGTGTAAAGCAAAGCGCCGCCGCCTCCCGTGATGACGTGCATAACCCCGTTTACAATCTTACGAAGATAAAGGTGTTCATGCCCGGTAAAGACTATGCTCACATTGGATTTCTCGAGGAGCGACTCCAACCTGTCCCTTTCTTGCGGGTACCGGTCGAGGCTTCCGCCATAATGATACCCAGTACCTTTCTCCGGAAAGAGGGGATGGTGTACAAACACAAACTTATATTTATGGTAGGAACTTGAAAGTACCTTCTCGAGCCACTTATATTGGTCACCTGCTATCTTTCTATCCTGGCCGGGGATGTTCGAATCCAGGAAGATGAAAAGGGCATCATCCACAGTGAATGAGTAATAGAGCTTGTTGCCTGGGAGATCTACCTCCTCTTTATAGAGTTCTTCACTTTTCTTGTCATTAACGTCGTGATTCCCCACGGTCAGAAAGTAAGGGACGGCGACAGGCTTCGATTTCTCCCAAAAATCATTCCATCGCGATCTGCTGGGTGATGAGACCATGTCTCCGGTATTAACCATAAAATCCGGCTTATACTGCATCACACGCTTAACAAGTTCACTGTAATCATTGCCGCCTGAACGAGTGTCTCCTATGACTACAAAGGAAAACCTGCCCTGAATCTTGTTAAGCGTCTCGAATTTTCTGCTGGTTTCGCCATTCGATAAAACAGCAGCCAGAAAGATTGTGGCAAGCGCAATTAGACATGTCTTTGTCAGATGTACCCAAACTTTTCTTTGCTTCTGTTTTCGCTCCACGTATTTATACCTCAAAGACAATATTTTTTTACTTGGCCGTCAAATTGACATATTTGGCGCTGTAAATGCCGTCTATCTTTTGCAGCTGCACAAGTGTCTCGTCACTGACAGGCTCATCTACGTTCAGAATCATTACAGATTCACCGCCCACCAGGGCACGCACTTTTCTTCCCACCTGCATCATGGATATATTGATATTCTCACCGCTCAACAGTGTTGCAACCTGAGCAACCATCCCCGGTTTGTCTTTGTGAGGCAGAACTAACATGTGCTCTGCCGGTTCGATACTTGTTTGATATCCAGCCAATCTGAGTATCCTTGGAATATCTTCGCCCAGGATAGTCCCGGTTGTCTTATTTGTCTCCTTGTCGGTCGTCAGTATCACTTTCAAAAGGCTGACGTAACTTTCGGAATCTGTTGAAGCGGATTTCTTAACGTGAATTCCCCTTCTTTCAGCAAGCCTGGGCGCGTTGACATAATTAACTCCCTCACTGCTGCAACATAAAACCCCTTTGACAACCGCGATCACTAACGGAGATACGTCCAGTGCTGCGAGTTCGCCGCAGGCAACTATTTCTATTTCCCGGGCTGCGCCATCCGTAATCTGCCTTGCAAGAGCCCCCAGGTTTTCGGCAAGACCCATATAATGTTTAACAGGCCCGAGTATTTCGGGTTTCAGCGACGGAATATTGACCGCACTTCTCGCGGGCAATCCCTGAGATATATCACGAATTTGTTCTGCAACGTCAACCGCAACATTTATCTGTGCCTCCTTCGTGCTGGCCCCCAGGTGTGGGGTAAGAACAACTTTATCGCCCAGTCTCAAAAGTGGAGAACCTTCAGGCGGTTCTTTGTCGAAAACATCTACGGCAGCCATTTCAACGTGTCCGTTTTGTATCGCCTCGGCCAGGTCAGCTTCGTTAACAATTCCCCCACGGGCACAATTTATTATGATGACGCCCTTCTTCATCCTTGCAATGGTGTCTTTATTAATGAGATTTAAAGTCACTTTGTTTTTCGGCACATGAAGCGTGATGAAATCCGCCGATTTCCAGATGTCGTCAAGTGATATGACATACGTTGCGCCAAGCTCCTCAGCGAGGTCTCTGCCGACAAACGGATCATACACGAGAACCCTCATGCCCATCGCCTTTGCAACAGAAGCCACTCTGCCGCCCACCTTCCCCAACCCGACTATCCCGATAGTTTTATTAAAAACCTGTTGTCCCATCAGCCTGGACCTTTCCCACCTTCCATCTTTAACCGAGGCGTCGGCACTGGGAATATGTCTTATCGTGGACAGCATCATGCCTATCGTATGTTCGGAGGCCGCGACAGTGTTGCCTTCAGGAGAGTTTATTACCACGATTCCCTTGTCAGTTGCCGCGTCAAGATCGACATTATCTACGCCGACACCTGCCCTTCCTATCACTTTCAGCCTCTCCGCATCTGAGATCAACTCTCTGGTCACTTTCGAAGAACTTCTTATCATTAACGCATCGTAGTCTTTAATGATTGCCCTGAGATCTTCGGCGGGCAGGACAGGTTTATAGTCCACCTCGCAGCAGCCGCCTAAAATTTTTACTGCGATCTCGTCAATCTGATCGGTAACCAGCACTTTATAACCCATAGTCATGTACCTCCTTAAACCGCGTCTAACGCCTTTTTCTCCTGTTCCCGCCTGGTGCGTTTCTCTTCGAGCACCCTCTCGACCGACTTGTAGGCAATAAAATACTTGTCGATGTTTGCCACATATTGGACGGTTTCGCGGCCCATCACCTTCAGTGCGATCCTTTCCACATTAAAGAACCACCTGTTCGGATCTATCCCGAGTTCGGCCGCTTTTTGGCGCAGAGCCGTTATTTTTGCAGGGCCGGCATCATAAGCGGCAAGAGCGAAATCAACCTTGTCCGCAGGACTTATACCGGGGTCGTTGAAGTAGGTTTCCCTGAGATAGTGCAGATATTTTACGCCCGCGTGGATGTTGTCATCCACTGTGGAAACATTCCGTAGACCGAGTTTAGCAGCGGTCTCCGGGATCACCTGCATGATACCGACGGCACCCTTGCGGCTCCGGCTGGCAGGGTTTAGCTGGGATTCCTGGTATGCCATGGCGGCGATCTTAAGCCAGTCGAAATCATACATCTTCGCATATCTCATGAAATGGGACTGCAATTTGATGAGCTTTCGTTCCCCTGACTTCGTGATAGGATTCTGGATCCATTTCGGGTCGCCGTAGTATCTGGCGAACAGCATGTTGCCAAGCACAGTGCCCTGGCGCGCCTTAGTGTTGATGAACCCGTTCAGAGATGCGAGCAATTTAGGGTTATTCCTGCGCACTGCCCACCCAAGATTGCCCCCGTAATTCAGAACGATGTCTTTCCGCACTTTGATATCGGGCAGTACACAGGACCACAGATCAGCGATATGATAATCGACAACTGTTATCTTGAAGATCCCCGAATGGACCATCTCAAGTATATCTTCGGCTTCAAGAGTCCTGTCGACCTGGATTATTCTGACTGCTCTGCGCCCTTCTTTTTTGAAGCGTTTATTCAGGCCTCTAAGGTGTTCGGCATAGCTGCTTCCGGAGACAACGTGTACGGTCCTCCCTGACAGATCATCGAGTGTCCGCAGACCACTCACTGCCTTTCCGGTCACGATAATCTCATTGACATTCACAATGTAGGGCTCGGTAAAGTCGACGAGCTTTTCTTGTTCAGCTGTAATTGCAAGGCTTGCCGCGATATCGCCTCTGCCCTCAAGGAGAAATGGTATAAGCTGATCGCTGGGAACTGTGATAAAGATAACCATAGGCTTCACGCCCCGCTTCCCGACATTCCTTTCAAGGGAGTGCTCCCACTCATGAAAAAGCTCATACTCTAACCCCTGCGGACGACCATTTACAATGGTAAAATTCGTCTTGCTGTAGGAGACAAGCACCCGGATAACGCCACTTCCCTTGAAGATCTCATCGAGGTCCCCGGTCCACTGTCTGTCCAGACGACCCAACAAGGCGCTGTCAATAGTCTTTTCCCCTTCTGGAAGGGAGCCCCCTTCCTGCTTGGAAGAACAGCCTGCAGTCATAACCATCGAGAGTAAGAAGAGGCCTGTTATTATCTTCGCCGGTCCCTTTGTCATTTATATACGGACACTTTTCACTTCTATTGTCGCAAAATCCAGACCTAATGCAAGTTTCATTGACATTAGTAAGTCGCGCGTTATAATTGTTTCAAAGGATGTGGGAATAATATGGCCATACCAAGAAGCTCAGTAGCAGCTATTTTGATTGCAATTGTCATAATTGCAGGGGCCGGGGTATGGTATTACTCCAGCCGCCTCCACCATGAGCAGATTGAAAAGGTCCTCAGCAATCCAAGGGCGTACGAAGGGAAAGTGATAACCATTGAAGGAGAAGTCACCGACCGGACTGCATTTTTTGTCGCACTTAAATTTTTCAAGGTCAAAGACAAAACAGGAGAAATAACAGTTGTTACACGGAGAACCCTGCCTGCACTGAAAGAAACAGTTCGCGTAAAGGGCAAGGTAGACGAGATATTTGCAGTTGGCGATCTTAAGCTTGTTGTTTTGGTCGAAGAGTCCATCGATGAAAAGGCCGCAGCAACTGATCATAACAAATAGCTGAGGGGGGCGCAATGCATTGGTTTTGGTTTTTGATTATCGGGGTAGTAGCGGGATGGCTTGCCGGAAAGATTACTCGCGGCCGCGGGTTCGGTCTTGTAGGGGACCTCGCTGTGGGAATTCTAGGAGCCCTGGTGGGAGGCTTTATCTTTCGTCTTATCGGCGTCGTTTCTTTCGGACTTATCGGCTCCCTGGTAACGGCGACTGTGGGGGCCGTCGTGCTTTTATGGCTAATTCGACGCCTGAGATGACCGGGAAACTGGGGTCAGTCGGATTTCGCAAAGGATGAATAATCGCAAATGCTTTATGGCCCGGCATAATGATTCTTGAAATGCATTGTCACACATCCGAGCATTCAAGCTGCAGCCATGTGAGTGCCGCCGACATTGCACAGCATAATTTTGATATCGGTTTGCAGGGAACGGTATTTACTGACCATCATTACCTGTGGGCGCCGGAGGAGATCAAAGTATTAAGGCGCAGACTTAAAGTGCCCGATTATTATTTAATTCTATCCGGCCAGGAAGTAACTACGCCGGAACTGGGCGACGTCCTCGTCTATGGTGCAGGTGCCACAATCGAAAAAGGCACTCCACTGGAAAACATTCGGAAAGACTTTCCCCATGCGGCAATTGTATGGGCCCATCCCTACCGCCATGAAAATATCCCTCCCAGCGAGAAATTGTTGCATCCACTTATAGACGGCATCGAGATATTCAGTTCCAATCACTCGCTGGCCGAAAGCAACCGGGGGCTGCGTGACTGGCACAGTCTTAAGTTTACTGCGATTGCCGGAACCGATACCCATGCATTAAGTTACGCCGGCCTCTATCCCACTATTTTCGACCACCCTGTCCTGACCATAGCGGAACTGGCAGGTGAAATCAGAGCTGCTCGCTGCCGTCCTTTTTTCAAAGAAATTCCCCGTTCCGGATCGAGCAGCACACAAGTAACGGAAATCACAATAGGAGACAGGGGGAGCGGTGATATAAGGGAAAGATATGTCATCAAACAGCACAAGAACCTTTCGACTTGGAGTTCCGCCGCCCGGAGGTCACATGTGATGGATGAGATCCGCCGTAACGGTTTTGAAGAAGGCAGATTTCGCGTCCCAAAGCCCCTGGGCAATGATCGCGACAGCCTTACGACGATCGAAGAAGGAATTAAAGGGAAAACCCTTTTTGACAAGCTGGTTGAGGCCGATCGCGGGGATGCAAAGCATTACCTCGAAATGGCGGCAGAGTGGTTGGCGCGCCTTCACAATTTGAGGCTTCAAATTGTTCCACCTGAGGAGTTTTTCTCGGACGAACGACGCCGCGTCGAACTATATCTCTCAGCCTTTTACAAAACAGGTAATCGCCACACGCGAAAGGCGCAGGAGATTATGGACAGGGTCATTGATTTCGAAACGTCCTCATACTGTCAGAACCCGGATAAGCTCATACAGGGGCATGGAGATTTCCATCCCAAAAATATCTTTATCGGACAAGATGCCGATAATCCGGCATCGCGATTTGTCGCTGCAATCGACTTCGGCAGCTCTTATACCATGCCGCCAGCTTTTGATGTGGGTACTTTTCTGGCCCAGTTTCGAAACCAGTTTTATGGCAGACGGGAGGTCACGGACAAAGTTTCTGAAGACGTCTTTCTTCAGAAATATATGAGTGAGTCTAAAAAGGTGGATGACGATTTTCTCCTTCAAGTCGAAGTCTTCCGCGCCCGTACGAGCCTCAGCATTGGCTATTATCTTATAAAACTTAATCTGGGCGAAAGTGAAAACCTCTGGCGGGTGTTGGTGGAAGCGGAACATCATTTGGCGCGCCTCTGGGTGTGAGTCAGAAATGAAACAGCCTGCAATTCAACGATAATGCAAAACCTGTCTCACTTCCTTAATGGCGTTGAATTTAAGAACTTATCCAAAGTCTACAGGATCTTTGCTCCTGATTTGAAAGCGCACCGTAATGGGTTCGTCCTGGCATACGTAGCGCTTTTTGCCGCAATGGTCATGAACCTGCTCAAGCCCTGGCCTCTTAAACTCATCTTTGACTACATTCTTCTGGACAAGCCTACGCCGCGACTGATCATTTTCCTCAATTCCATTGCTGGACGGGACAAGCTTATCTTGTTGGCTATTTTATGTGTCGGTATTGTGGGGATATTTTTCCTGGAGGGTCTTTTCACTTTCATCCGTAAATATTTCACGGCCAGCTCAGGCGAACGGGCTATCAATGATATACGACAGCGGGTTTATGGACATCTTCAAATGATTGAGAGCGGAACAGGGGGATCCGGAGATTTTGTTGTGCGGCTGACCTCGGACATCGATTCTCTGAAGGTACTGCTGACACAGCATATACAGACTCTTGTGAATTATTTTCTGACATTTGCAGGAATCGGCATCACCATGTTTTTGCTTGACTGGAAACTCACGATGGTTGCGCTTGCCGTAGCCCCTCCACTATATCTCATATCGCTATATTTCTCCGTCAGGGTTGCAGAACTTACCAGAAAAAAACGGGATAAAGAGAGCGAAGTGGCATCCCTCGTTCAAGAGAGCGTGACCTCAAAAGAGGTGGTTCAGGCATTTGCCCGTGAAGAGCAGGAGAAGAAGCGTTTTGCAGAGGAAACCGAGGAGAGTATGGACGCATCCCTGGAAACAATGAAGGTCAGCAAGGGCTTTGGAAGGATGGTCGAAGTTATCATAGCGGTCGGCACTGCTTTGGTTGTCTATTTCGGGGTTAGAAGAGCACTTGCCGGCCACATAACGCCGGGGGCCTTAATAGTGTTTGTATCATATCTGAGGGACCTATACAAGCCGGTGGGAGGCCTTTCGGAGTTGATCATAAACTTCAGTAGTTCGCTTGTGTGCGGGAAAAGGATTGCAGAATTATTGGAGACTAAGACCGGCGTTATTGAGGCCTCTGATGCGGTTGATGCTCCTCCGTTCAAAGGCGATGTGGTTTTTGAAAATGTGACCTTTGGTTATGATCCCGACGCGCCTGTGATCGAAGGCCTTTCTTTTAAGGCGAAGCCCGGAGAAAAGATTGCCTTAGTAGGTTTGAGTGGTACAGGAAAATCTACGGTCGTAAATCTGCTGCTCAGATTTTATGATCCCTGGAAAGGCCGGATTTTGATAGACGGAGAAGATATCTGCAGATATACCCTCAAGTCCCTTCGCGAACAGATAAGCGTTGTGCTTCAGGAACCCCTGCTTTTCCGGAGGACCATTCGTGAAAACATTTCGTATGGCAACCCGGAGGCAAGCTTCGAAGAGACCATAGCTGCCGCCAAAGCGGCGCAGGCCCATGAATTTATCGTGAGACTATCCGACGGCTATGATACATTTCTTAAAGAAGGAGGAGCCAATCTTTCAGGAGGACAGAGGCAGCGAATAGCTTTGGCCAGGGCGATTTTGAAAAATGCTCCTATTTTCGTATTCGATGAGCCGGTCACGGGACTGGATGCCGAAACCGAGGCAAAACTGAGTAAGATGCTCGATAGTCTTATGAAGGACAAAACGAGCTTCACCATTGCCCATCGTTTTGCTACCATTATGAAGGTTGATCTCATCCTTATGATTGAAGAAGGACGCATAGTGGAGCAGGGAACTCATGAGCAGCTACTGGCCAGGAGCGACCGGTATCGTCAACTCTACGATATGCAAAGACTAAAACCTTCCCGGCAGTCATCATAGGAACTCATAAGATCTCCTGACTCCGTCCAATCTCTTCTTCAGGCTCCATCCTACAGCTTATGCTTATGCTTTTCCCCAAGTGGCTGAAGGCCTTCCCAAAGATTACGATTGGAATACTCACATTCAAACGACGCCGTGATATATTCTGAATCAGTGCTTGCGGAAATCACTGACTATCTGGCGGGCAATAGGAGCCTGAACCCTTTCGTCACTGAAAAGGCATTGACATGTCCTGTATTGTTGTCGTCCTTAAAGACAGCATGGATATGCCATAATTCGCCGGGATAGTCGAGCTCGTTATGCAGTTCGCCGGGATAAAAACCCAGAAGAATGACAGGCGCCTCTTCTCTGTATCCTACAAGTTTTCTTAAGAAAATCTGGTTGCCTTTTCTCGCCTGGTCAGTATCGGTTCCATCCAATACGTCCCAGACCAGTTTTCTGATTCTGCCTTCGATCAGAAAAGGAAATGGGGCCTTCATATTGAGTCCAATCTTCTTCGCCTGATCAAAGACAAAAGAGAAGAGTTCATTCTCCGACATATCGTCGGGAACAACCATAGTCTGCCATTTTTCAACGTTGGCAGTAATAAGAAGGGCGGCCTTTTCCCCTTTCTTCATCTGGTTGACAGTCTTGCTGATTCCATCCCTTCCGTAATTCAGCCAAGCCTCGCCGTCAAGAACCGTAATTTCCCCCTCGGCATTTTTGACAATTCCCACAGCATATACATGGGGAGCTGACAACGCCCTGTCGAGTTCAACAACGCCTTCGACATGGTTCTCCTGGATCATCTTCTTGAAGCTGCCGTAATACCGCACACTAACAGGCGACGGCCCGGGGTCCTTTGCGAAAGCAATGACGGCGCCAGTCAGAAGAAAGATTATTGCCAAAAAAATTCTGTTCACCGGAAGTTAGAGAATTGTATCAAAAATAATTCATATTCACAATTGATAATTACTCGCTTTTACCCGTAAATTATGCAAAAAAAGCTTGACAAAACACACATCTATATGATTAAATATTGGATCAAACTTCCATAAAATCAATCAGGCTCATCAAACTTCTTCAACCGGATTCAGAAATGCTGCGATAAACAGCAATTCTGATTTGAACTACATTCGGAACGTGACAGCCCTTGCAAATTAGCCATGAGCCTGCCTTTAAGGAGGTACGTATGCAAAGAGAAATTAGAAAGAATAGCAAAAAAGTTTACAGACATCCGTCAGTGTCACAGTGTCTCTTTATCGGCCTTGTCAGCGTGCTGACTCTGGTGATTGCCTATGCCGTTTCAACGCCCGGTAAAAGAGCAGGTGCCGGCTATGTGGTGTTTCACAATGGTGAAACCCGGAACGTGGAAGTGTCCGCCGAACAGGTTATCCTTCAATGGATGAAAGAGCACTCTGACATGTCTGAGCAGGTCCTCTCAAAAATCTACAGCGTGGCCATGAACAGCGTCAATGCTGATCTGATTCTTGCCATCTGTCTTGTAGAGTCCAACTTTAACCCTCAGGTAGAGAGCTCAAAGGGGGCAATAGGGCTGATGGGCATAATGCCGGAGGTCTGGCTTGATGAACTGAAGACGCACGGGATAGTCAGGGAGCAGGACGACCTCTACACCATATCGAAAAACATCAACTCAGGCATCTATGTTCTTCAGAGATACCTCTCAAAAACAAACAACCTCGGGGAAGCGCTCAGGCGTTATGCGGGCGGAGACCCGGAATACGCTGCGAAAGTTTTGAGGAGGCTCGGGGAAATCTCGCGTGCGCGGCGTTCAGACGTACAACCCTATCCCTTGCAGGTCAAAGCCACCGGGTAAACAAAGCGAGGCTTATCCTAAGCCTCGCCTTCCAATTCTTTGCTGATTTCGCAAGCGCGTTTACCAGTCAGAGCCGCCTGCACATCGATATATTAATAAAACTTAATCACACACGCCTTCATTATCTAATATAATAAAAGCGTGGGCAATCGAACCTTTGAGAGCGGCAAGGACGGCAGACTGATGATCTATCCATCATTGTATGAACCCAGACCGAAAGGAATCTGCAGAAATCTTATCATCCTGCTCAAGAGACTCATTGTGAAGCACGCGAAATGAAGTGCCCTGTCGCCCAGCCGTCATTACCGGCCCGATAGGTTGACAATATTTCCCCATATGATACCCTGTTACTAAGAGCATCTATTTTAAACCATCAAACCCGGAGGTTGGACCATGAAAAGAAATCTGTTCATTTCGTCTATAGCTGTTTTGCTTATTGGCCTTGCTGCGGCAGCATATGCGATCCATGAAGAAAAACCGTCGGAGACAGCGGCGGTTCTGCCCGGACCTGACGCGGCGAAGTTATACGATTACATTACAAAGGCCAATCCATACGTCAAGTGGGAACTCTGGCCGGGAAAGGGCCGCCTTTACAAAGGCAAAGAGCCTCATGGCTCATTTCTCACTACTTACGTTAATAACCATGCACATTTTTCCGTAAAAGATAAGAAAGGAAAGATGACCGACGCCTCGATTATCGTCAAGGAAAATTATACGCCTGAGAAGAAACTCTCAGCGCTAACAGTTATGTACAAAATCAAGGGCTATAACCCATCCGACGGAGACTGGTTCTGGGCGAAGTACGAGCCATATGGAAAGGTTCTCGCCTCCGGCAAGGTAGAGGCATGCATCGGCTGTCATGCGGGCAACAAGGCCAACGACCTAATTATGACGGAGAAGATCGGTCGTTGAGAAAGACCAACAATGCGTTTTTAATCCTGATGAGAAAGTGTTGAGCACAGAGTGCCCCGGTAATCGAACTATCAGGGATAAAGATTAATCTTGACGATGACGGATATCTGGTTAATTATGAGGACTGGAATGAGGCAGTCGCCGCAACCCTGGCCGAAAGAGAAGGCGCCGGGGAACTGACAAGGGATAGGATGGACATCCTGAAGTTTATGCGCAGGTATTGTAAGGACTACAATTTTTTCCCCATCCTGCGTTTCGTATGCAAAAATATCGGCCAGCCCAGGGACTGTGTAGTAGAAAAGTTTATGGAGCCTGTCATTGCCTGGAAGATTGCCGGGCTTCCGAACCCCGGCGATGAGGGAAATCTGATGAGAAAATGGGAGCCCCTCGGCTTCTGAGCCGCCTCCGAAAACATTCTGAACTGGAATAAGCGGGATACTATTCCCGCTTTATTTTTTTGAATAGCCCATCTATGGAATAACTAAAGACGCCATGCCGAGATAATACGAATCCAGTCTGCCCGCGGGAGTGACCAGCAGATATACGGTGTAAGTGCCAGGAGAAAGATCGACAGCAGGAAGTCTAAGAGGGTTGACATCTAAAGGGCCGTTCATGCTTTTCACCCATGTTTCGACACCCGCCATCGGCACTCCTGATAGGACCAATTGAGCGTCCTGAAATGAGATGGCCTGAAAGGCGAGGCCAGGACCAGGTTTTACCACAAAAATATTACGGGATCTGTAGATACAGAATATGCGAGATAAACATCTCCAGCTCCTGCAAACTGAACCAATGCCACCTGGAATTGTATTGTTTTTCCGCCAGAAGCAAGCGGCCCGAAACCGAATGGGTTCAGTTGCGCAGGATCCGGGCTCACCATAGGAGAATCGGCTACTGGAAAGGTGAATACCTGCCGACCCGCCGGAACAGGGATTCCTGAGATCGCTTCGATGACCCTGTATATGGTCCCGGATGCGTAATCCGCAAAGTACAGGCCCCCGGATTCATCCTCACCGAAGGTAGTGATGGTAAATGTAGAATCAAAAAGAATGGTATTTAGAAACGTTCCACCCTCATTCTTCAGACCCCTGATCCGGCCGCTACAGTAATCTCCATAAAGATAGACCCCCTGCAATCCGGGGTACTTCTGGCCGCGATAGATCATGCCGCCTGTAACTGAACAGTCCCCGGTCTGATGGTCATATTCGGCCACCGGAAGGACAAGACCGGCTGAACTGCAGGAAGAAGCGATGAAGCAATGCGACGCCTCCATTATATTCCATCCGTAATTTTCACCTCCCGTGCTGGACGCCAACTGGAAATCGACCTCTTCATAAAGATTCTGTCCCACGTCGCCGATATAAAGATCTCCGGTCAGCCGGTCGAACGAATATCGCCAGGGATTCCGCAGGCCGAGCGCCAATATTTCCGGGCGATAGCCTGAAGAAAGTACAAAGGGATTTGTGGCCGGCACTCCGTAAGGTAAAACACCCGATTCAACATCGATCCTCAGTATTTTTCCCAGCAAAGAGCCGTGATTATGAGCGTTATTGAATGGATCGCCTGCAGAGCCGCCGTCACCCATCCCGATATAAAGGAACCCGTCAGGCCCAAAGGCCAATTGACCGCCATTATGATGGCAAAAGGCTGTGGGATAACTAAAAGGATCTCCTCGCTTAAATGATCGGCGACGTCCTGGTCAGCGCTCGCATGATAACGCGCAATCACAGTTGCTCCATCAGGCTTTCGGGTATAATTTACGTAGAAGTGTCCTCTTGTTGCATAATCGGCCGGAAAAGCCACACTAAGCAGGCCCCTTTCTCCCCCGGACAACACCCGGTCCGATATGTCAAGAAATGGCGCAGAAAGCAAAACGCCCGTATTATCCTTATGCGCCCGGCCTGCTCAACAATAAACAACCTTTTGCTGTCGTCGCCTGCGTTAGCAATATGGACCGGTTGGGCGAGTCCCCCGCTTGGCCTAATCAAAGAGATATCCGGCCATGAAGAAGCAATGGCTGATTCCGCCTGCAACAAAAGCAGACAGGCAACCAGTATAATACAGCGCCATGTATCTGTCAGAATCCGGGCAGACACCACGCTGATTTCCGCATATGTTTTCAGTGTGAGGAGTCGGGTGGCAATTAACATTTCTTAGTCTTCTGGGACCGGTCTGTATGC
>OUUY01000019.1 GCA_900302705.1 Candidatus Sulfobium mesophilum | reverse complement strand
TCCGTAAAGCGGTCAGGGTCACTTCATGCGCCGCGTCACCGGAATATGAAAGGATGATAAACCTTATTGAACCCAGGATCGCCCATGTCGCGGGAATGCCTTTTTTGTGCGATGCTCAGCTATTGAGAGATACCTTCATGGCATACAATATTGCAGGCATTCTTGGACGGGGCAGGTTCACCGTTGTTGCACTTGTCGGATCGGTACATGCATTAAGAGTGGCTGTGCCGAGGATCCTTACTCGATACTATGATGTCAGCAGCCAGGTGTTCATGTCCAGGAGCTTCGCAGAACTTTTGTATCCCGAGCCCAACGCCGGGATTGCCGACTATATCTGGTATTAAAACCGGAGAGAGGTCGGATTGTACTGAAACAATTCTGCCGGCAGGATAGGATACATTAATGAATTAACATATATTAGAGCCGTTTTCTGAAAAGGGAGAAGAAACGCTCCTTTATTTTTTCGCAGAAGGGGCGGTCAATCCATTTTTCGAGGTCCACCCTTTCCGAATTCTTCAGGTCCTCGTCAAAGGTATCGCACATCTGCCTCCCGAAGTCTTCGTCCAGTATGCCGACGTTCCCCTCATCATTTCTCCTTAAGGACTGGAAATCGAGGTTGGTCGACCCGATGACGCTCCAGACGCCGTCGAAGACCGCGGTCTTTGCGTGAAGTATCTCGCCGCCGTAATTATATATCCCGACGCCCGCCCTGGTGAGTCTCGTAAAATAGGCCCGCGCGGCATAGAGGGCAGCGGTAATATCGGACCTGCCCGGCAGGAGCAGCTTTACTTCCACTCCCCTGGCGACCGCGTCCTCAAGTATCTGGAGCATCCTTCTGCTAGGGGTGAAATAGGCCGTGGTAAGGTATATACTCTTTCGTGATCTTGTGATGCTGTAATGGAGAAGTTTCCTCATCTTACGTCTGCCTTTGGCGGAACTTGCAAAGATCGGCAGCACCGGAAGCCCTCTTTCGATGCGGCGCGTATTTCTCACGGAGGGGATGGCCCCGCCTTTCCATATTGCCCAGCTTTTTCTGAACTCCTCAAATAGCGTTACTGCTATCGGGCCCTCAAGGAATATGCCCGTGTCCCTCCAGCCCTTTTTTTTTGTCAGGCGCCTTTTCCTTATGAAATGATATCCACGGTATTCGTTTGCGATATTGAGACCTCCCGTAAATGCATAAAGGCCGTCGATAATGATGAGTTTGCGGTGGTCCCTGTGGACATAATGGAAAGGTGAGGTCCATTTGAAGGGATGGGACGCGCGTATCCTGATCCCGGAGTCACGGAGGTATTTCCAGAATTCTACAGGAGTGCCTATTGAACCGAAATGGTCGTAAAGGATATAGACCCTGACGCCCTCCGACGCCTTCTGTCGCAGGATTTCGGCCAGTTCGGCGCCGGTTTCATCGTTCCTGAAGATATAGAACGCAAGGCAGATGAACTCCCTCGCGGCACGCACCGCGTCGAATATAGTGGTGAAAGAGTCCCGCTCCTTCAATAATGTTATCCTGTTCCCGTCTGTAAATGGTTTCCCGAATATCCGCTCGATGCTTCTTCTCGATAAATCGGGGTTCATCTCGTCATGTGCCATATTTCATATTGTCTGAATGTAATTTTTGTGTCAATCTTTCTTTAGCAGCTGCTGAAAAACTCCATTAGCCTTAAACGTCATTCCCGGGAACCCACTACACTGTGTCATAAGTAAGGGGGGAATTGATGGGGGGTCTGGATACCCGCCATTCCACCCCGGAGGATCAGCCGGGGCTGACGCAGATATGACAGATTTCTCTTGACAAAATAAGATTTTTCAACAGGCCGTCAGCGCCGGCCAGGTGGATATTTTCCATGTGAATAGGCTAGAATTATGACAGTAGTTTATCTGACAGTCTAAAGGTAATTTATGAATATATCTGTAAAAGATCTCAGGGAGAAGGACTGCGCCTGTGATGCCCTCATCCTCCCCGTGATAGAGGCCGGGGCGAAGCAGTACGACCATCTCGGCCGGTCCTTTGAGCAGGCGATCAAAAAGGCGTTCTCCAAAAAATTCAGCGGCAAAAAAAATGAGCTCTTCCTGGTCCCCGCTCCAGACGGTCTCAAGGCCGAATGGATATTGCTGGCCGGCCTCGGAAAGAAAGAGGAGGTCACTGCCGAAGGTTTAAGACAGGCAGGGGGAAGGTCTGCGGCTTATTTGAGGGACAACGGGATGAGCAAGGCCGCACTGTCCTCCAAAGTCATTTCTTCTTTTAAACTATCCCCCTCGCTGTTTGCGGAGGGTGCCTTGCTTTCTTTGTATTCCTACTCCCGATATAAGAAGGAAACGAACGGAAAGACCTTGGGCAGTCTTGTTGTCCTTTCGAAACCCTCGAAGGCCTTAACGCAGGAACTCGACTGGGCCGACACTATGGCCTCGGCAGTCTCCTTCGCAAAGGACCTGATCAATACTCCTTCGAATGACATGACGCCGTCACACCTTGCAAAGGCCGCTCTTTCGCTTAGAAGCAGGAAGCTTTCAGTGAGCGTACTCGAAAGGAGAGACGCGCAGAGGCTTGGCATGGGTGCATATCTTGCGGTGGCGAAAGGATCTCACGAACCTCCTAAGTTCGTCGTGCTTCAATACAAAGGCGGAAGTAAAGCGCCGCTGGTGCTTGTCGGCAAGTCGATCACATTCGACAGCGGCGGCATCTCCCTGAAACCTGCCGAAGGCATGGAAAAGATGAAATACGACATGGCCGGGGGCGCCGCCGTTCTGGGTGTGATGAAGGCGGTGTCGGAGGCTGCGCTGCCGATCAATCTCATAGGGGTCCTTCCAGCTACGGAGAATCTGCCGGGCGGTTCTGCAACAAAGCCCGGAGACATCGTCAAGGCAGTCGGCGGAAAGACCGTGGAGATCGTCAATACCGACGCGGAGGGCCGCCTCGTCGTGGCCGATGCGATCGGTTATGCAAAACGTTTCAAGCCGCGGGCTGTGGTCGATATAGCGACACTTACAGGCGCATGTTCTATCGCCCTCGGCGGAGAGGTGATTGCGATGATGGGCAATGACAAGGGCCTGCTCGATACTCTTAAAAGATGCGGCGACAATGTTTACGAGAGGGTTTGGGAAATGCCCCTCTTTGAAGAATATAAAGAATATGTAAAGAGCGACATTGCCGATATAAAAAACACAGGCGGCAGGACCGGATCGCTTGTGACTTCGGCATACTTTTTAAAAGAATTCGCGGGAGATGTGCCATGGGTACACCTTGATATCGCTGGTACGGCATGGGTCGAAAGGGAAAGACCTTATATCCCGAAAGGGGCCTCGGGCGTCGGCGTTCGGCTCCTTTCGCAATTTGTGAGGGAACTGGCATGAGACTATTCAAAATTTCACTTATCGCGGCTTTTTTACTGGTCCCCGCCGCTGCTTTTGCATGGGGGCCGCTGACGCATATCTATCTCGGGAATGAGCTTTTTTCTCTTAGCCCGCTGCTGCCCGCGGGGCTTCTCGAAATCATCAGAAGATACAGAAAGGATTTTCTTTACGGCAATCTTATGGCAGACATCATCATCGGCAAGCAGTACCTGCCTGACCATAAGAGTTCGCACAACTGGGACGTGGCATTTGCTCTCTTCCGGGCGTCGAAGACCGATCAGCAGAAGGCCTTTGTCTACGGCTACATGAGCCATCTTGCTGCGGATACTGTTGCACATAACGTGTATACGGCTGACAGGAGAAACATAGGGCATACCGTGATGGAGATGAAGGCCGACTGCATTATAGACAAGAAATACTGGCTGCAGGCCATCGCGATCGACAGAAAGATCCAGATGCGAAACGACCTCTTTCTCGAAAATTCCCTCGACCGTCTTGTCTTCTCCTTCAAGACAAACAAGAGGATATTCAAGGGCATGGTCTTCCTCTCGGTCTTCAACAGGGAAAGGATAGGAAATTTTATCGACAGGAACCTCATCACCTCACTGCCCGACAGGGAGGTCATCGAACAACTCCATCAGGATTCGCTCGACCAGATCATAGACCTCTTCCAGAACTGGAAAAAGTCTGAGGTAGTCAAATTAAGCCCCAGCGGAGTCCATGACAAAGAGGGCATAATCAAGACTTTTCTCAAGGCCGGATAAAAAGCGGTTTTTTTACAAAAGCGTAAAAAGATGGCGCAGATAAAGTTTTTCTCCGCATATCTCTGCATCTAGTGCTTTAATCCAATTTAAGTCAGGGACTACAGCTGGCGGCTTTCCCGGTACCTTTGGGGAATTTACCGAATCAGGGTGATTTTACGGAGAAGTTGATTGTTCCCAGGCGGGACGTACGGTATAGGTCCTATCTAACTGCCTATTTTGTAAAAAGAAATACTATGAGGTAGGTACGGTGGATTAATGGCATGTGTTTTGCAATTTTAGATATTGTGAATCTATTATAAATGGAAACTGATTTCACACGGGCATATCAAGCTCGATAGGAGGAGAATGGCTATGATGTCAAAGATAAGAGACAGGCAGCAAAGAGGCCTCGCAGCCATTTTGTCACTGGTATTCGGTTCTCTATTCGTTATGAGCATCATATTGCTTGTAGCCGAAACTTATCTGCATTGATAAGTTCATAACAGACTGTCCGGACAGCCTGAAAGTCGCATCGTCGGATTTTTGCATTAGGGATAAAGTCTCTGCCCGCAAGAAACACACTGCTCGGGACTATGCCGTATCTCTATCAGTCATTTGACGCAAGCCCGTGATGTCGCGTAATGGCGAATCACCAAACAAGCGGCTGTACTCTCTGCTGAATTGGGAGGGACTCTCATAGCCGACCTGAAACGCCGCCGTTGCCGCATCCTGGTTTTCGGCGAGCATCAACCGCCGGGCTTCGTTCAAACGCAACCATTTTTGATACTGCAGCGGGCTCATGGCCGTCAGCGCCCGGAAATGATGATGGAAGGTCGATGTACTCATATTGACTTGCGTCGCGAGGTGATCGATACGCAACGGCCGTGTGAAGTTACCCTTCAACCAATCTATTGCCCGCGCAATCTGCTGACTCTGACTTCCCGCCGACGCCATCTGGCGCAGACGCGTACCTTGATCGCCCACAAGCAAACGGTAAAATATTTCCCGCTGGATGATCGGCGCAAGGATGGGGATGTCCTTCGGCTCATGAAGCAAATCGATCAAACGCTGAAAGGCGGTGAGCAGCGGCAACGTGACCTCACCGGTCGCCATTCCACGGCTTGATTGCTGCGGATGCGACGGAGGAAGATTGCTGTCCACCATAAGTTGTGAAATCTCGCGCTGATCAAGTTTCAGTACGAGCCCCAGGTAGGGCTTCTCCCGGCTCGCATCGATAATCTGCACAACCGTGGGTAGATCAACGGCCGTGATCAAAAAATGGTGCGAGTCATACACATACGTGTCGTCTCCCAGCAGCACGCGTTTCGCCCCTTGTGCGACCAAGCAAATGCGCGGTTCGTACATGATGCTC
>OUUY01000151.1 GCA_900302705.1 Candidatus Sulfobium mesophilum | reverse complement strand
GCACGAGCGTCACAAAATCCGTCATTCCCTGGCTTGACCAGGGAATCCAGATTTTTTTCACGGTAATCCTGAATAATTCGTCCTGAAGAAGAGTATTGGATTCCCCGATCAGGTCGGGGAATGACAACTCTATAATTTTCTGCAAACAGGGCCACTGCCCATGAAACGTCTTATTCACTAGGTTGAACGGCTGGGTCTGTTATGTTACTCTAGCAGAACATTTTTCCGGATGAAAAAAAACAAGACAATTGGAATGATAGCGGCCGTCCCTCTCGAAGGCAATAGCATAGCCAGGAGACTGGGGAGCACGCCGGTGCACAACACCGGAGGCCTTAGCTGGCACACCGGCAGGCTTGGAGGCGCTGAAATAGTTTTCGTTGTTTCCGGCATGGGCAAGACAAACGCCTCGCACGCCGCAACAATACTTATTCGGAATTATCACCCTTCCCTGGTAGTCAACTTCGGCGTTGGCGGGGCCTACCCCTCTTCAGAACTCAAAAAGGGTGATATCGCTGTTGCATCAAGGGAGGTTTACGCAGACGAAGGAGTTCTACTGAAGAATGGTTTTCAGACCCTTGAGTATATCGATATTCCTCTTTTCAAAAAGGGCCGTCAAATGTATTTCAATGAGCTTCCTGCTGACAAAGAGGCAAGCCGGCTGATGATGGCTGCGGCGAGGACCTGCGGCTTTCGAACCCTGCGGGGAACATTTGCCACAGTGTCGACCTGTACCGGAACGAGGCAGAGGGCCGGGGAACTCTCAAAAAGATTCGTGGCTATATGCGAAAACATGGAGGGGGCTGCCATTGCTCATATTTGTCTCATATATGATGTCCCTTTTGTTGAGGTAAGGGGAATAAGTAACATCGCCGAGGAAAGAGACAAGTCAAAATGGAATATCCGGACGGCCTCTGCGAACTGCCAGAAGACAGTGATGGAATTCTCAGCACAATATATTGGGCGGTAGTTTTTATACTAGGGGCTTTATATTTGTTATATAATAAAACTAGCAATATTAGCAGCATAAGTGGCATGAAAGACTCTGTCTATATTTACAGCCGGACCAGGGGACTGGGTGAGCTCTTTTGGAATTTATGTCCGGTATGCGGCTGCGCATCAATCAGGACGACCTTGTGGGAAGGCGGCTACGTTGAACACGGCGAGTGCATGACCTGTAACCGCATGCGCGAGTTGATGGAACTGGAAGAGCTTTTTGCCAAGACAGAAAGATAATTTATGAAACCCCTTTCGCTTGGTTATTCGCCATGTCCTAACGATACCTTTATATTCTTCCCCCTCGTCCATGGCAAGGTCGATACAGACGGTCTGACATTCCGGGAGATCCTTGAAGACGTCGAGACTCTCAATCAGATGGCAAGAGAATCGCGCCTTGATATAACAAAGGCATCTTTTCATGCTTTCGGGCATCTCAGGGATGACTATTGTCTGCTCCATTCAGGAGGAGCGCTCGGCAAAGGGTGCGGACCGCTTGTTGTAGCCCGCGAAGAACTTGATGTGCCTGACCTCAGGGACAAGACTATCGCCATCCCCGGGGCCCTTACAACGGCCTATCTTCTGCTTCAGATCTTCGCCCCGGCTATAGGGGAAAAGATAAAGATCATGCCATTCAATGAAATCATTGGCGCTGTGGTCCGTGGCGAGGTTGATGCAGGGCTTATTATCCATGAAAGCCGCTTCACCTTTGAAAAGGCGGGCCTTAAGAAGGTGATTGATCTGGGTGATTGGTGGGAAAAGGAGACCGGGAATCCTATTCCATTAGGCGCTATCCTTGCGAGGCGGAAACTCGGCCCCGGGCTGATTGAAAAAATAGACCGCTTCATAAGAAGTAGCGTTGAATACGCCTTTGCGCACAGGGGCGAAAGTCTATCATATATTAAACAACATGCCCAGGAGCTGCAAGACGATGTCATCAATCAGCATATCAACCTCTATGTTAACGAGTTCTCCCTGGAACTAGGCACTGAGGGGGAGCGCGCAGTCAAGGAACTTTTCAGAAGGGCAGAAGAAAGAGGGATAATGAATATATCGCGGCAGCCGCTGTTTATTTCATACTGAGGCGCGTTTCCTCCCAGGTCATATCACAGATCGGTTCCTCGCGAATCCGATTTCAGGTATAATCTCATTAAAAAAAGGACTGATGATGCCTGAGATATCCGACGACAAGCAACTATCCAAGATCAAAAATCGAAGGGTCCACTTTGCAAACGAGCGTACATTCCTTGCCTGGATAAGAACGAGCATAGGGATCATGGCCTTCGGGTTCGTCGTTGAGAAGTTCGGCCTTTTTGTGAAGCAGGTTTCCTACTTCCTGGGCAAATCAGGACATCTTCCGGCTGGCGAAGCCGCGCCTCCGCTGCCCCCTGTACCGGGCTATTCTGGCATACTTGGGATATTTCTCGTTGGACTTGGCGCACTGATGGCCCTCCTTGCATTTATCCGTTATAAGAAAGTCGAAAAGCAGATAGATGAAGACAGCTACCGTCCATCAGCAATATTGGATGCACTTCTTACTATTTCAGTATTGGGAGTTGCAACATTTCTTGTCATATATTTGATTCACAGTTTTTAATCCTTTTTTGATAGCGTAGGCCTTCGACGGTTTGCAGTCCCGCTGTAAAAGCAAAAACAGCCATCTTTTCGTTATAATAAAAAAGCAATTTATTGTCAGAGGGGAAATTATGAAATTTTTTATAGACACGGCAAACGTCGATGAGATAAGGAAGGCCAATGAGCTGGGCGTAATCGACGGGGTTACCACTAATCCTTCTCTTATGGCAAAGGAGGGCAAGGACCCTATAAAGGTCCTGAAGGCTATATGCAGCATTGTTAAGGGCCCGGTTAGCGCCGAGGTCGTCGGCACTTCAGCTGTAGTCATGATAAAAGAGGCTAAAGACCTTGCAGGTATCCATAAGAACATCGTCGTAAAGATACCGATGATTGAAGAAGGACTTAAGGCGGTAAAAAAGCTTGCCGGTCTCGGGATTAAGACAAACGTCACCCTTGTCTTTTCTCCCACCCAGGCCCTCCTTGCAGCCAAAGCAGGCGCTTCTTTCGTTAGCCCGTTTGTCGGCAGACTCGACGACGTTAGCCATGAAGGCATGGCTCTGGTCGGCGACATAATAGATATCTATGAGAACTATATGTTTGCAACCGAGGTTATCGTAGCCAGCATCCGAAATCCACTTCATGTTGTTGCCGCGGCAAGGATGGGTGCCGATATCGCTACGATTCCCTATTCAGTAATCACCCAGTTGATCAAACACCCCCTGACCGATATCGGACTTGAGAAATTCCTTAAGGACTGGGAAAAAGTGCCGAAAGCAGGCAGGAATAAATAAGGAGCGATAGTGCCTATCTACGAATATATATGCAACAAGTGCGGTGAGGAATTCGAAAAACTCGTCTTCGGTAACAAGAAAATCGACTGTCCGGGATGCTCGTCTGACGATGTCAGGAAGAAGATGTCAACCTTCGGCATGAGCGGCGTTGAAAAACCCTTTGCCGGATCATCATCCGGCTGCACGACTTGTAGTAAAGGCACGTGCAGTTCCTGCCACTAAAAGCGGGGTTGCTGCTGCTCAGGGAAAATAAAGGGGTTTGTTCTTAGAATCCCGGAGAGTTTGAGGGGTTTGCCTTCCATGACGAAGATGGCCATGCCCCGGTCCTCGGTTTTCTTCCCGGCTGCTGTCCATGTGCTTTTCCACGTCATGTTCAACATTACCTTGGTCTGTTCTATATCCACCCATCTTGGGGTAAATGAAAGCTCGATGCTTTCATAAGCCTTCCTGTTTGCAGTTACGGATTTATAACCATCTTCCGTCGTATTTTTCCGGATTGTGTCACGGTCGTTATTTAAGAACGCGTCTCTGATAACCTCCGAAAGCGCGAAGGCTTCTTCAGCCGTCTTTGACTCCTGAGACTGAACTTTGATATCCTTTTTCCCCCCGCAGGCAAAAAGAAATGTTACGGCCAGTAAGCTTATTAATAAAAGACCTGTTTTTCTCATACCTTCCCTTTCGCGTAGTAAAGAGCTTCGATAATGATAAAACGGCGCAGTTGATTTTTGCAATTATGAGCCTGGTCCATAACGGTGTGCTATTGTGAAGACATGACTCACCACATTAAGACGACATGCTGGGTCGCGCCTTTATGTAAATGAGCATCATAATTTCCAAAACGATCATCCTTTTTTAAAACAGCCAAAGCCGCGCCCGCTTTCCCTTATCTCGGCGCTTCTGTTATAGTCAGTCGATGAAGGACAAAATTACGGTTCACCTCCGCCGTAAAGCGAATGGAGAGGTCATCGGCAACATCCTCAACGAAAAAGGCGTGGTTATGGCGTCAACGAGCTTCGGCGCCATGACAGACGCTGAATATGAGAAAGGGATGCAACATGTGAAAGAGCAATTTCCCGATGCAGCCATTTGGCTGTTGGTTGATGTTGATACGGGCTGTGATGATATAGGATTTTGAATCGCACCTGTTTTCTCAGCAATTTCTCCCGACATTTCCCTCGTCACATTCGAAACCCTCAGCAAAAGCTAATATACCTGTCCAATCCTTCATTGCGTATATTACCAACATATCGCGCTGAAGTATTTTGTCAATTGCCGACACCACATTCTCAGACGCGGTCAGGGTCGCCTTGCCCTCACAAGCAGCCATCAAGAGAATGTGGATTTTGCGTATCAAAAATGGGCTTTGATCAACAAGGGGGCTGACGTCAACGCAAAGAATAATTACGGTAAAACGGCGTTGGATGCATCGATTGCCGGAAGGCGCACTGAGATTAAGGACTTGTTGATTAAGTCAGGTACCGCTCGTTAAGCAAGCATAGGTCAGGGGGAATGCGAATATTTTGAAATAATATGGCCAATCGGATTAATTGATTCGTAAAAGGTTCTCCACTCTTGGCCGAAATCCGAGCAATTCGTTAAGAACGTTAGTTTTGTTTGCGACCGGTTCTGAGCTATGCATAGAAAATCGTTCAGTACAAACGTAAGTAGACAGTTTTAGGAAATTGCAATCGGTGTTTGCTTAGAAGAGGAAGGAAGTGTTGGCCAGACCTACTTTTTTCTCAGATGAGACTTTTGCTCCATACTTCACACAGCTATTTTGCGGATAACGCCGACAAACTCTCGCCGGTCGGCCTTCAGCTAACGCAAGAGTGCCGATTTAAACATGCATGCCCATGTTGAGACATAATTTGCGGAGTCCATCCAGAACACCACGCCTTAGTTTTTTGACTATGAGATGGTTTTGGCTCGAATTAAACGCCCGGCGAAATGAGCACCCTGTTTGTTTCAACCAACCTCAAAAAACCTCTGGGACAACAAAGACTCTCGTAGAAGTGCTCTCCTTGTCAACAACAAGCGGCACGATGCACCCGGTGGCGTACCGACTGGCTTTATGCGCCTCGCAGTCCCGCGACACCTTTGCTTGGGCAAGCAACGGTCTTGCACTTCCAACGATTGCACCCTGCTGACCGCACCATAGAAAAACCGCTCCCGCAAACGTTCCATCCAATAAGTCAGCCGTATCAGACGGGGAATATTGGGTTGCGGTCTGCCGCAACCCAATATTCTACTCGGTTACCTATTTATTGTAGCCGGTAGCGCTGGCAGAACATCCCCCTGCGACCACCGTGACCGTATTGTTCGCGTCTACCAAGCGGGCGGCCGCTCCGATCGGCTCTTGTCCTGGGCAAGAGTAGCCTGCCCCCGGCTTTTGTTCACCGATCCCTTTGTAGGCAAGGTGCCAGGTAACCCATAAGGTATCGCCTTCTCCAACGTTTATTGTGCACGGCCCGAATGGTCCGCATGGTGTACCATCATTATTGACCATATTGAAGGAATCAATGTCCTGAGTGAAACCCGCCGTGTCGAAAGTATACGCATGCACCGCATTCGCTCCCTGTGGGACAAGATTCACCAGATCGCTCAATTGCACCTGCACGTCGACTGTAGGGCCGTCATTCGTCCATATATAATTGTAGTAGAACTGTCCAGGATTCGTCGCGATGATCGTACCATTCTTTTTGTCGACAAGCATGAACGTTCCGCCGCTATTGGTTGATACGAGGGCTCCCGAGCAGTCAGCAAGGAAATTTCCGTTGGAGTCGGTGAAGAAGCAGGTCGGAACAGACGCGGCGCACTCGTTTACGTGAATTTTTACCTGAATGCTGTTGGGGTTACCCGCGCTCACATCGCTATTTGGGTATGTAATGCCAATGTTGAGCAGATAGTCTCCCGGCGCCAGCGAGCCCGTTGTGATCGGGATATCCTTCATGACAGGATTCCCGTCGTCTGCGAGACTGAAGTTAGCTGGAAGGCTGGTGGCGGTGCCGCTCAGTGCCGGATTGCCGCTTTTGCTGAATCCGATGGTGTAGGATTGCGGAGTACTGTCGTTTGTGTTGGTAATAACGAGTTCCACGTGCAGTGTGTCGCTGAATATACTATTACAAGGCAGTGTGTACGCATAAACCCAGTTGGAGCCAACTACCGCAGGCACCTTGCCGTTGTCGCTGGTTTTTGCCGTTACTGTGAGGGTATCCTTCGAGGGGACTGCCTTCACAGGTTGGACAAAGAGTGCCATTGCACCGACTGCAATAAACATAATCACTATAAATCTGCTTTTTCTCATTTTATTTTCCTCCTTTTTGTTCATTAAGAATTATTTCCGCGCCCAAGCATGACTGGTTACCTTCTCAGACTATATGACATCTCACCCCCACTCTGTAACGTTCATTGGCAGTCATTACCTGCAACACTGTTTCATACAGTGGATTTTTTCTTCCATTTCCCCGTGCTACGCCTCTCAAAAAAATATCCGCCACCTCCAAGTGAAATTAGTCAAAAAAAAACCGAGCATACCAAAGGCACGTCCTTCGGCAGCTCGGCCATCTTATTTCTAAGACCCGCCGCTTTCCGTCCCACCCTCGCGGATGGTTTGGCGTTATCGGGAACTCCTTATCTAATTCCTAATAATAATCAACACCTTTAACTGACCAGCAGTCGTGACCTTTAATGGTCTCTTCGGAACCTCCCGGGTAGTATTACCAAATCTTACTTATAGCAGCGAACAATGTCTATCCTACGCTGGTAGGGGTACCGTCGACATTTCAAGCAGCTACGTCTCCCTTACCTTGAAAGTTAAATAAAACTGGTTACTGCAAGCGTCATCGGCATTGAAGCCTACAGGGTCGAGGTAGAGGTAGACATCTCGTCGCGCGGACTGCCCCACTTCTCCATGGTCGGACTTCCCGACGCTGCGGTGAAAGAAAGCCGTGACAGGGTAAGGGCGTCATTAAAAAATATCGGATTCAACTTCCCGCTCAAAAAAGATAACCGTAAACCTTGCGACTGCCGACTTAAAGAAAGAAGGATCTGCCTTTGATCTTGCGATAGCTGTCGGCATTATCTGCGCTGAAGGTCTAATCGAGCAGCCTTCGATCGATGGGTATCTGTTCATAGGTGAGCTCTCTCGACGGAAGGATCAAGCCTGTCAGAGGTGCTCTTTCGATGGCGCTTATGGTCAGAGAGGCAGGATTACGGGGTATTATCCTGCCTGTTGAAAATGCGCCCGAGGCGGCTGTTGTCAGTGGAGCAAAAGTCTTCGGCATAAGAAGTCTTCCCGAGGTGGTAGATTTCCTCAAAGGCATGACCGTATCTCCTCCATTTGTGCTTGACGCCAATGAGACTATGAAGGTCAATTCAGTCTATGAAGATGATTTTTCTGACGTAAAGGGACAGGAGCATGCAAAAAGGGCGCTTGCGGTCGCCGCGGCAGGCGGCGACAACGTTCTAATGGTCGGTCCCCCGGTTCGGGAAAGACTATGCTTTCAAAGCGCCTGGCAACGATCCTTCCTCAGATGAACTTTGACGAGGCGCTTGAAACAACCAGGATCCATAGCATCGCCGGTCTTTTGAAAGATGACCAGCCATTGCCGGCAACGCGGCCTTTCCGCGCCCCTCACCATACGATTTCAGATGTTGCGCTAATCGGAGGCGGCCAGATCCCAAAGCCCGGAGAAGTAAGCCTGGCCCATAACGGCGTGCCTTTCCTTGATGAAATACCCGAATTTAAGCGAAACGTCCTTGAGGTCCTGAGGCAACCCCTCGAAAACGGCGAGGTTACTGTTTCGAGGGCGGTGGAGAAAGCACGCATGACACAATACTCACAGAAGAAGAAGTATATTTTTTTGGGGGAGCAGTTGATGACCTGGTTCAATACTGCAAAAGGAAGGGACATGTCCCAAAAGATTTCCAGTATGATTTAGACATTGCGGCGAACGAACTATCAGAGGCCGCTGATCCTAAATTCGGTCGGAGACGCATAAGATAATAATATGCATAGGGAAAGGGCAACCTTTCTTGGCTGAGGGAAAAGGCAAAAAAAAGGCCCCAAAAAGGGGCCTTTTTCTTTATTCTCGGGAGAATATCAGTCTTCTTTATTGCCTGGGCTCTCCCCCTCTTCATCCTTCTTTGCACCTTTCTTCTTGCCGGCGAGACAAGATTCGCTCGGCCTCCATCCAAACGATGCCGGCCTCTGG
>OUUY01000059.1 GCA_900302705.1 Candidatus Sulfobium mesophilum | reverse complement strand
GTATTGACTGCCATGATAAAGGCGCATGAGATCCAGGGGGTGATAGCCCTCGAAAACTCATTCAATCGTGTCGGTCTCGACCATGTGGTCCTGGTGAAGGTCGCCACTGCCGGTGTGGTCACCAGGTTGATGGGGGGCAGCAGGGAAGAGGTGATCAATGCACTCTCAAATGCCTGGATAGACGGCCAGTCTCTCAGGACGTACCGTCACGCCCCGAATACGGGTTCCAGGAAATCGTGGGCTGCAGGCGATGCTACCTCACGCGGCGTGAGACTTGCGCTGATTGCCCTGAAAGGTGAAATGGGCTATCCCTCTGCCCTGACGGCCAGGACGTGGGGGTTCTACGACGTCCTTTTCAGGGGAAATGAATTTAAGTTCCAGCGGCCTTACGGCTCTTATGTGATGGAGAATATCCTCTTCAAGATATCCTTCCCCGCTGAGTTCCACGCCCAGACGGCCGTGGAATGCGCGCTGCAACTGCATCCCCGCGTGAAAGACAGGCTTGAACAGATTGAGAAGATAGAGATTACGACCCAGGAGTCGGCCATCCGCATTATAGACAAGAAGGGGCCGCTATACAACCCCGCAGACCGCGACCACTGTATCCAATACATGACGGCAATAGGCCTCATCTTCGGGGAACTTACGGCCGCTCATTACGAAGACAGCGTGGCTGCAGACCCGCGGATCGATGTCCTGCGTGACAAGATGACCTGTATCGAGAACCCTCAGTACAGCAGGGATTATCTCGATCCCTCGAAGCGTTCTATCTCGAATGCGATACAGATTTTTTTCAAAGACGGTACAAGCACCGAAAGGGTTGAAGTGGAATATCCGATAGGCCACCGCCGTCGCCGTAAGGAAGGCATTCCGCTGCTCGTTAAGAAGTTCGAGACCAACCTTGCCCGCCGTTTCCCGGCCAAGCAGCAAAAGGCGGTCCTCGACGTCTTTCTGGACAATAGGAAACTTGTGGGCATACCGGTGAATGAATTTGTCGACATGTTCGTCATATAATGGGTGTGAGAAAATTTACGAAGAATCAAAGGACATATAAGCCGTAATTCACTTTAGCGGAGGTAACGAATGGGAAAGTATGAGGAGATCTTTCAGCGGAGCATAAAAGACCCCGCAGCCTTCTGGGGAGAGGCGGCCGGGGCGATCGACTGGTACAGGAAGTGGGAGAAGGTCCTAGATGATTCGGGCAAGCCTTTCTACCGGTGGTTCACGGACGGCGAAATGAACACCTGCTACAATGCCCTCGACAGGCATGTG
>OUUY01000058.1 GCA_900302705.1 Candidatus Sulfobium mesophilum | reverse complement strand
GAAGTTCCTCCATCTCCTCCCTGATCACCTCAAGGAAGGCGTATACCTCTTCGACGTCAAACCCCCTGAACTTCATCGGGAACTGCTTCTGCTGGATATCAAGCGGCGTGATTCTCATATATCATCCTCCTCCAAACTGCTGACCGATTTTTATTGCTGTCCTAACAAGAAACGACTGCAGGAATATAATAACAAGAATTACTACAATGGGAGAAATATCAATGGGCCCGAGCCGGTGCCCTATGAGGCGCCGTATGGGTCTGAACACGGGCTCAGTAACTGCGTAGAGAAATCTTACAATCGGGTTATACGGGTCGGGGTTCACCCAGCTTATCAGCGCTGCGATGATGACCACCCATTTATACAATCCGAGAATATAATCGAGGATCGTTGCGATGGATATGAGCAGGTCGCCGAATACGAACATTATTCCCTCCTCCCAAGTTCCTCGGCCCTCTTCCTTGCAGCCAGGAGCGCCTCGCTGACCGTCGCGCGCAGAGACCTCTCCTCAAACACCTTCAACCCTGCCTCGGTAGTCCCTCCAGGCGATGTGACCATTGTTCTCAGCTGCGAGGGCGGCATGCCGGTATCTAAGAGCTTTGCGGTGCCGAGCAGGGTCTGCACAGCCAGTTCTGCCGAGTCGGATGCAGAAAGACCCATCTTCTGCCCGCTCGCTATCATAGCCTCAATGAACAGGGCGATAAATCCAGGCCCGCTTCCTGACAGGGCGGTCACGGCATTCATCATCTCTTCAGGCAACACAAGGACCTTCCCTATGGACATCAGGATGCTCTTCACAACATTGAGTTCAGGACCATAAGAGCATCCGCACAACGACATCACCGACATGCCCTCCTGCACCAGGGCGGGGGTATTCGGCATGACCCTTATCAATTGTCTTGTCTTGAGTCTCGATTCAAGATAAGAAAGGGTAATCCCGGCGGCGATCGAAACGACTGTTTTTGTATCGTTCACGGTGGGCGCAATTTCAGTCAGGACCGCATCCATATGCTGGGGTTTCACCGCAAGTAATATTATTTCGCAGGCAGATGCGACTTCCGTGTTGGAGGCTGTCACCTTTATACCATATGCCTTTTGGAGTTCCCCGCGCCTATCCCCCCTAAGTTCCGAGACAAAGATATCCTTCATGCCCTTTGCCGTCATCCCCTTGATCAATGCCTCCGCCATGTTTCCGCCGCCGATAAATCCGATCATGCCGCCTCCTTTTTCCTTTCACCAAATATCGCCGTGCCTACCCGAACCATGGTCGCGCCTTCTTCGACGGCGACCTCAAAATCATGAGACATGCCCATCGAGAGTTCCCGCAAGCTAAAACCCATTGTCTCGGCATGGTCTCTTATCGCCCTCAATTCTCTGAAGTAGGGCCTTACCCTTTCAGGGTCGTCGAAAAAAGGGGGTATAGTCATAAGCCCTTCGACTTTCAAATGTCTCATCTCTCTTAACCTATTAAGTAGCCCCAACATATTTTTCTGTAATATTCCATATTTACTCTCCTCGGCTGAAAGTTTTACTTGAACAAGGACTCTCTGCTTTTTGTTTATCTTCTCTGCCAGCCTG
>OUUY01000026.1 GCA_900302705.1 Candidatus Sulfobium mesophilum | reverse complement strand
GAAATGATTGTCCACTACGATACTGTTATATACTGGCAGATATCCGCGCGAGAAATCTTCTTTGGCAACACCCTCAAACACCGCGGTTTTTGCGGCAGCCTTACCCATCAGATAAGCGGCGCCAAGACCGTCTTTGAAGAGTCTTGTGGAGCCTGCATCCCCGCACACCACCACCCTGTTGGCAAAAGGCTGCTTTGGAGCGGAGACATTCATCTTCGGCAGGCACGAGCAGTTCACCTGATAGGCGCTGTCTGAGGGCAGGACAGCCCTGACGACAGGTTTTTCGAGAAAATCCCTCACTGTGTTCGGTTTCATTTCCTTCCCTAGAATGCAGACCGTAACATAGGTGCCCTTCGGTATCATAGCAGCGAATTTGATCCCCTTATCAGGAAGCAAAAAAAGGTTTATGGAATTGCCGAAATGATCCGCTACCGTTTTCTCGTCGAAACCGATTTCCGCAATAGCCGCTGTAACTGTCTCCGGCTGCCGGTAGCCTATCCCTATTTCTTCAAATATTTTGGGTGTCGTGCTGTTTACGCCGAAGGCGCCTACGACAAGATCGGCCTCCTGCATGCTCTCTTCTTTCGAAAAAAGCACAGGCTTTTCCTTTGAAACATCGATCCGGTCGATCCTCGCCTGCCTGTGAACAGCGCCCTCCCTTACCGCCTGTCCAAGAAGGAAATGATCAAAGCTTTCTTTGTTTTTTCCTATTATGCCCTTTGGCCCGCCCCCGCGGTAGACAGTTGCGATCGTCTTTTCATGGGCAGGTGTTTCGATTTCCACACTGCCGTATAAGGTATGCAGTCTGTATGAATTGATCCCCTTCTGAACAACGGTATCAGGCAGATTAATGCCCTCCACAGCAAGCATCTGGACCAGCAGTTCAGAGATTATCCCGCCGCACCTGTTACATCCTCCTGGCCCATCCTTGGTGAAGACTTTCGGTTCATAGATGGTCACCTCGATTTCCTTGCCCAGCATCTGTGCCATCTTAAGCGCAAAGTAAGCGAAGAAAGATCCGGTAGGCCCGCCGCCGACAACGGCGATCTTTGATCCGTCATCCAGTATATACTTGTCAGGCTCCCCGACTTCAATCACAATAAAGGCCCCCCGCCTTAAAATTCACTGCGTGTCGACGGGATTTGACCCAGAGAATAATGAAGGACAGAGTTTTATTTAATTGTCGCCCCGCACTCGCATAACTTTAATCGCAGCAGCTATTATTTGTCAAGAGCGCATCGCCGGCAATTTGTTGATAGGACTGCGACCTGTATTCCGGCAGCCCCCATCGGATTTTTGTACACACAAAAAAACGCTGAAAATGCCGAAACTTATTGACATATTTATAAATTATAAATTATGTTTATCACTGAATGCGAAATCATAAGGAGGGAATCATGGTATCGTTACGAAGTCTCCTCTTTTTTGTCATCGTTCCTGTAATTGTTATTTCAGGGTGTGAGTCTCTTAAGTCTTCAAGGGCAATACTGCCCATTAAAGAATACGAACTGATGATAGCCGGAAGGTTCGACGCCAACTATGTGGGCACTGCAAACTGTCTTGCTGCCTGCCACTTCCACGACAAGATCAGACGAGACTTTGATGCAAGCACCATGGGGGTCCAGCTTTCAAAAAAGTCCGGAATGCCGCTTGTAGACTGTGAATCCTGCCATGGCCCCGGCAGTCTGGCAATAGAGGGCCTGACCCAGGAAAAGGTTGAGTTGGACGCAAGAGAAGGGAAACAGACGGCGTGCGACTTCAGGACGCTGATCGATATCAGGAACCTCCCTGCTCAAGCCAGATCCCTTATATGTCTAAAATGTCATACCGCAAACGCTACATTCAACCTTCATAACTGGAATGCGAGCTCCCACTCCTTAGGCGACGTTTCCTGCTCTGAATGTCATAAGGTCCACGCAGGACCTGATCTGACGGTGAGGCTCAAAGATATGGTGGGTATGTGCGAGAATTGCCACAGAGACGTGCAGGCTGAATTTGCACTGCCGAGTCACCACCCTATACACGAAAAAAGGATCTTTTGCGTGAGCTGTCATGATCCCCATGGGACAACCAGCATGAGGATGCTCCGAAAGGAGAGCATCAAGGAGACCTGCACACAGTGCCACGCCGAAAAAGAAGGGCCCTTTGTTTTTGAACATGCAGATACAATGGAGGACTGCGGAACCTGCCATAAGCCTCACGGTTCGGTCAATAATAATCTTCTGACACAGCAGCCGCCTTTCCTTTGCCTGCAGTGCCACTCGGGGCACAGGACGTCAGGCACCTCCTCTGCTGAATCAAAGGGGGCTTTTTATACAAGGTGCACGGACTGTCATTCCCAGATCCACGGCTCAGATATTCCTTCTCCTGTCGGCAGGAGACGGTTTACTCAATAGGGGGACTAAATGAAGATATACATCTATATCGCCCTTATATCTGTAATCCTGATGAGCGGCCGCGTCTTTGCGGTGGAAGATGATACGGCCGAAGAAGAATCCACATCAGAGGAGGAAGCCGTCCAGGAAGGATACACCTTCCCCTTAATCAAGCCTGAATTTTCTCTTTCCGGCGGCTATCGGTTCGTCCACCAGGAGGGCTCAGACAGGGCCGCCGAGTACGAATACCTCCATAACTCCCCAACTCTCGGCAGTGAACTCAGGATATTTGACTTCCCTCACAGGTTCCATCTTGAATTTGACATCGAGAACAAGAAGGATTTCATAGGCGACGTGACATATATGTACCGGGACCTCATCCGTTTCAGAGGAGTCAGCAGCAGCATTTTTCATAATCTCGATAATATCTTGCTCATAGACCTGGATCCCTCAACACCATCGCCCGGCGTAGAAGTCAGAGACGCTGACGTCAAATACGGCATCCGGTTCGGCATGAGCAACGCCTTTCTGAGATTCAAGACCCCTGACTTTCCTTTTCATGTTTATCTGGAGGGAAGCCTTATAGAAAGGAACGGTACACAGCAGCAGAGGAGCCTGCTGGGTTCGGGCTCGTTCAACAATATTGTGAGAGCCTCTCAAAGTCGAAACATCGACCTTGATACAAGAAGTGTAACCATAGGCGCAAACAGCCATCTCGGCCCGATAGAGGTAGATTACTCCCACGGAGAAAAAAGGCTCGACGCAGGCGGAGATAAGGTCCTTTTTGATTTTTACACAGCATCCCCCGAAAGGGCGGCCGGAGAATTTCCCCACAATCTGATACCTGACCTAAAGAGTTCTTCGGACACTATTAAGCTCCATACTTCCTATACGGGAGCGCTGGTAGCATCAGCGACCTTCTCGAAAATCAGCAAGGAAAACAAAGACAGCGGTGTGAAGGCGGATTATTTTATAGGCGCCGGAGAAATATCGTGGATAGAGTCCCCGAGGCTGGCCTTTTTCCTCAAGTACAGACATAAGGAATCCGATATAGACAGCCCCGCCACGGTAAGTATTACGGACAGGACAAACCCTCTTAACACTTATACCTATCCTGTTGAACCGGCGATCTCGTCGGCTAGCGACCGCGTAGTCGGCATAATCCGATATCGTCCGCTTTCAGGGGTTGTCCTGAAGGCCGACTATACCTATGAGGACATACGGCGAGATGTCTCGCCTGAGTGGGACGTGCCCCAAAATACGCAAAGGAACGCTGCCTCGCTGACAGCCGATGTCAGATTGGTCAGAGGCCTGGACTTCAGGGCGAAATATACTCATAAGTTCAACGATAACCCTGCATATAACACCGAACCTGACCGTTCTGACGAAGGCAGGGCCTCCGTGACATGGATACCTCTGCCCAGGCTGAATGCAACGGTCACTTACAGCATTATAAGCGAAAGAAGAGACGACCTTATTTTTACTGACGCCCCGGACGCGAAAAACAGGGATGTCAGAAGAAACAGTCTGACGGGGAGCGTCACTTATCTGCTACTGAAGGACCTTTCTGTTACAGCCACCTATTCCTACATGCATG
>OUUY01000057.1 GCA_900302705.1 Candidatus Sulfobium mesophilum | reverse complement strand
CATCTTTTTCTTACGCCATTTCACAACGCTACCCACAGACTCACCTCCTTTTTCACCTTCGGTTATAGTGTCGTTTTTCCGTTATTCCCGAAGTCGGTAATCGCGAATCCAATTTTTTCAGTATCTCTGGATCCTCGGGTCAAGCCGAGGATGACAAATACCGCCTATAGGGACAATACAAGCTTAAATTAACAGTCAGCAGTAAATCAAAAATCTGAAGAGTTTCTCTTCATTACTGTCTTTTGCTACTATTCGATGCCTTTTTAAATTCTCTGGCCTGATCCATGAACGCTTCCAACTGGATCTCGGTAGTCAGAGACTCAGTGCCGTCATAGGGTATGCTAAGACACGGAACACCAAAGTCTGCACTGAGCCCGCGCATCAACCCGCTGACAATCGTACCTGGCATACACCCGAAGGGCATCGCATTGACAAGCCCTGAGGCCCCTTTGCTTATGAGGTCGATGCTCTTTCCGATACTGAGGATTGCCTCCCCCTCGAAGGAGGAGTGCAGATAAGGACTCGCTTTTGCCAATATCTCTTTCGTATCCGGTTCGCCCTGGTTGCGCAACAACCCCTCGAAGTGCCTTCCGAATCCGTGCTCGATCCTCTTTTGAAAGAACCTCTTTAACAGAAGTTTAATGATACCAGACCAGTCTTTTTTAATCAAGACTTTCCGGAGCGCCGTATAGTTGATGTAGGACACCCACTCATCAACCGGCGCCAGATACGCCTCGCCGCCGAGGGCCTCAATCTTTCTCACAAGGCCTTCATTAGAGAACCTGTTGGACCTGACGAATATCTCACCTACGATCCCAATCAGCGGTTTCCTCTCCTCTTTCCGGCGAATGACTTCGAAATCTGCCTTTGCCTTTCGAAGGACCGTGCCGATATCCCCGTCAGCCCCTTTGATGGATAAACAGGCCCGCCTTAAATATTCGCTATATACCGAATCGGCGGAGCCTTTATCTATTTCGTAAGGACGTATCTCATGCAGGCATTTCTGAAGCAGTTCAAGAGCAATAATGCCTTTCCATGAGCGCATCGCAAAATCGCTTCCTACAGATCCCAGATGCTTATAAAAGTTCTCATCCTGGTTGGGCGAAAAGACGGGTATCTCTTCATAGCCCAATTCCTTTATCACAAGCCTGTGGAATATATTGTACTGTCCGAACCGGCAGGGGCCCGAACCTGACGGCATGAAGAAGGCCGACTTCTCGGGGACGAAGCCCGGCTCTGATATCTTTTTTACCATGTCGCCCGTGGTTACGGCGCAAGGGTAGCATTCCTTGCCCGAGACGAATTTTCTTCCGATGTCAACTGCGTCTTTTGAGGATTCTTCAAGGACCTCGGCATCCACACCGCAGTAATTAAATGCCGCGGCAATGGCGAAGGCGTGGTCTGACATCCTGGGCATATAGATCCTGCGTTTTGCGCGGCGAATGACAGAAGGCTGATTTAAAGGCGTTTTCCTTTCATCTGTTTTCCCGTATGTCGCCTCTTCGCAAGGAGTCTGATTGCGGATGCTGTCGAGGAACGCTTCACATCTTGTGATTGCCCCGGCATCGGCGCTGTGTGCATCTATCTCGAGATGAAGATAGGGCTTGCCGGACATTTCCTCTTCAAAGAACTTAATAATGAAGGAGTCGGGGCCGCAGGAAAAATTGCCGATGTAGACGCCGTGGAGCATGGGGTTGACCCTGACAATCTTTGCCGCGCTCAATATCCGCTGGCCCGCCCGCCAATACATGTTAGGCCAGTCCCGGTTGATATCGGAAGACTTGATGGGAAGAAAATCCATAGGTATGGAGATGACGCCCAGGTCCGCAAGCTTGCCGGGTATGTTGAGGTTCATGCCGGAATCAAAGGAATTATAGGCCCTCCCCATGATAACGACCGCATTTCCCTTTAAAGAAGCGAGGATTTTTTCCCCTTCGCTTCTGATGCGGCCCGAAAATTCTTCCTGTGCCCTTTTCGCGGGGCCGAATGCCTTTGATATGCGGGATGCGCTGATCTCAAAAGGCTTAAAGACCCTCAGTAACTCTTTCTTAAGGAAAGCGTCTCCCAAGCTCATGTCGACCACCGGCGTCAGAAATTCGGCCTGCCTGAACGCGACCCTTGCGGAATAAGGTATTGTCTGGGTGTAGGGACAGGCAAACCCTCTTTCGAAGGTTTCACCACGGGGATTGAGGTTGACGAAACTCGGCATGAATATCCTCTTGACTCCCCGGTCCATAAGGTATTTGATGTGTCCGTGAGCTGTCTTTACCGGGAAACAGGTTTCGGAAAGAACGCTCTCAAGGCCGAGATCCACAATATTTTTGTCAGTCTTGCCGGATACCTCGACATCAAATCCGAGTTCCCATAAAAGTGTCGTCCAGAAGGGAAGGAAGTCATGGAAATAAAAGACATAGGGAATGCCTATCTTATCAAGATTCGAGGTTTGCGGTTCGAGTTTGCGACCCCCATCTTGCCTCCCCTTGCCAATGGTTGTATGGGGGGATGATTCTACGCTTTTACCCTTTAACCTTTCACTGTATTTGAGGTGCGACTCCCAGAGCAGGCCCTCCCTCAGGGCGAAAAGGTCTGGTGGTGCATTTTCTTTGCGGCCCTTTCTTACATCATATTTTTCGCACCTTCCGCCATAAAAGAGATACCCCTTTTCCCCTTCTACTTTTACCCTGTTTATTTCACATACGTTTGGACATCCTTTGCATGCAAATGAAGATATTTCATAAGGCCGGCTCGACAGGCCGAAACCCTTAAACCCCGTTATCGCCGAGTTGCTCTCTCCCATATGCCTCATAGCAATCAGCGCCATGCCTATGGCTCCTGTTACGTCGTGGTTAGGCGGAACGGTTATTTGCCTGCCGAGGTATTTTTCAAAGGCTGCGACTACCGACTTATTGAAGGCCACTCCCCCCTGAAAAAAAATCTTTTGTCCTATCGGCCGCTTGCCGACGACCCTGTTTATATAATTCTGTACGATCGAATAAGAAAGTCCTGCCAGTAAGTCTTCCCTTCCGGCTCCGCGCTGAAGATTTGCCATCAGGGAATTTTCCATGAAGACCGTGCACCTCTCCCCGAGTCTGCAGGGGTTTGACGCCTTAAGCGCAAGCCGTTCAAATTCCTTTTTAATGGGGATGTTCAGTTTTTCAGCCTGCTCCTCGAGGAATGAGCCTGTGCCGGCAGCACATGCCTTATTCATCTCGAAATCGACCACGACACCGTTTCTGAGAGAAATATATTTAGAGTCCTGGCCGCCTATCTCGAAAATCGTGTCGACCTCACTATCTATGAAGGCAGCGGCAGTCGCCTGTGCCGTTATCTCGTTTTTCACTATGTCTGCGCCTATATAATCAGCGATCATGTATCTGCCTGATCCGGTTGTGCCGACTCCGCAAATCACCACTTTGTCGCCTATTTCAAGACCGATTTCTTCCAGCCCCTGTTTTACAGCATCGATCGGCCGGCCGGCTGTCATCAGATAACGTTTGGCAAGCAGCTGGCAGTCGCTGTCTATGACCGCCAGGTTTGTGCTGATCGAACCTATATCAACACCGAGATAGGCGCGTACGGGCTGTGATGAGTGAGGGGTGAGGGGTGAGGGGGGTCTATTTTGCAGGGGCGGGATAACCTTGCCCCTACTGTTATCTACGTGTCTCTCAAAGAACCTGTCATCTCCTCCTGCGAGCGGTTTATGCCCTTTTTCAACCGGCCTTTTTGATTTCAGGAATTCGTCCAGCTTCCGAAGATCGAAAAGTTGCGGCCTCTTATTCGTCTCCATGTCTTTTAAGGCGGCCCCGATTGCTCCCATGAGGGCGTGCTCATCCGGCACAAAGAGGTCTTCAAGACCGAATATCTCTTTGAATGCCCTGATCATGCCGGCGTTTGCTGCGACTCCGCCCTGAAAAGAAACAGGAGAGATTATCTCTCTACCCCTGGCGATGGAGCCTTTGAAGTTCCTTGCAACGGCGTAACAGAGGCCCGCTACGATATCCTCTACAGGTGTTGCTATCTGCTGAAGGTGGATCATGTCCGACTTCGCAAAGACGCTGCACCTGCCGGCGATCCTGGGCGGGTTCTTGGATTTCAGACATAGTGCGCTGAATTCCTCTATCGAAAGCCTAAGCCTCTCGGCCTGCTGGTCTAAAAAAGAACCTGTACCGGCAGCGCAGACAGAGTTCATCGCGAAATCTTTGGCCGAACGGCAATCTTCACCAAGCACAATCAGTTTGGAATCTTCGCCGCCGAGTTCTATTATGGATCTGATCTGGGGAAAAAGTCTGGAGGTGGCGTAGGCATAAGCCACGACTTCATTGACGGGTTCAATCCCAAGGACAGAGCCTATCAGCCTGCCTGCCGAGCCTGTAAGTGAAAGCGAAAGGATCTTTGTATCGAGGTTTTTTTCTCTTATGACAGTTTTGAGTAATTCGAGGGCGGTAATGAGGGGTTGTCCCCTGTGTCTCTGATAAAAACTGCGGAGCCTTCTGCCGCCTTCATCAAAGACAACAAGTTTGACACTTACCGAACCTGCATCAAGACCGATGTATCTCATTATTTAATAAGAGAGCGCCTCAAGATCCTAAAAAAATTATAACACACATTATTTTTATGGAGAAATCATAATTATATATGTATATAATTATGGCAAAGTTTTTTCGGCATATTATGTCAGGCATTGTCATGATCTGACAAAAATTGTCAGAAGGTGCTTGGCTGCTGCTTGTTGCATTGACAAATACGAATATATTTATTGGCATGATAGTTGCTAAATTTAATACCTGATGAAAAGAATAAATAAACAAGACGGGTTCACTCTTATCGAACTCCTAATTGTTGTCGCGATTATAGGTATTCTGGCTGCTATCGCCATCCCCGGTTATATCGGCATGCAGGAAAGGGCGCGAAAGGGTGCCGTCATAAGAACAGCAACTGGGTCGGAAGCGGAACTGCAGGCATGGCTTCATTCAGCGGTGAAGGGCCTTGGCGGTGCAGTGGTAGCTGGGTTAGTTGAAGTTGATGCAAACGGTGATGGTCAAGTCAGCGCTAACGACTATACCATTGCCACAGGTGACGTGAGTAATTCCATGTTAGGGAATTGGTTGACTACTGGGAATCTTTGCAGTCAGTATGTTTCCGCAAAGCAGAGAATGGCAATGGAGACGTCGCCATGGGATCCTCTCACCAGCCTCTGGTCTGCCGGCGCGGCATTTGACCCAGCTGCTAATGGAAATATTGACTCTACTATCAACGCACAAGCTGGTTCGACCTCGCGCATTGTATGTGCGCACAGCTCGGCTGGCCCTTACAGAATAGACCTCTGGGCTGAGGATTCAAAGAACGGAGTTTTGCATAAGAAGTCACTCTTCTCTGATTAATTTGAAACGTCTAAGGGATCTTTCCACCAGGGACTTGTTCCCTGGTGGATTTTTTTATCTGGCGATATTTATCCTTTTTGTCTCCTTCGGATTTATACTCCTGTCACAGACGATATGGGACTATGACTTCTGGTGGCATATTGCTACAGGGAAATACATTGTAGAGACGGGGAGTATTCCGACAACAGACCCGTTTTCCTTCACATCCCAGCTCCCTGAAAACAACAACCTCTATCCCCTGAGAGAGCGGTTTATTATGACCCAGTACTGGCTCGCGCAGATTCTCTTTTACCTCCTATATAATAACTTTGGCCCGGCGGGCATAGGGGTTGTGAGGGCTGTACTGCTGCTCGGCACCGTGTATGCCATTTATAAGGCGTTGAAAGACAGGGGGGCTAGTCCCTATATTATCTATCTCTCTGTGTTTCTATCCTTTGTCAGTCTGTTAAGGTCGCTGGGCGAAAGACCGGTCCTCTTCACCATCTGCTTCAGCATTATATGTTTCGTGATGATCGATGATTTTATGCGAAGACGAAGCAGATCATTCTATTTCCTTCCCCTTCTGATGCTGGTATGGTCCAACCTTCACGGAGGTTTTATCCTTGGAGACGGCGTGATCCTGGTCTTTATGGTAATAGAGGGCATGAAACTGTTATTCGGCAAGAGCGGTTTTGCCGAAAGAGAAAAAATAATCTTTTTCCTTGTCTTGTTTCTTGCGCTTGGGGCATCTGGAATAAACCCTAACGGCTTTTTCGGATTCATGATCGCCTTATCTAAAGAATACGCCCCTTTTTATGTCGGGATAAATGAGTACCAATCTCCGTTCCTCCTTTATAAGATGAAAGTGTCCAGCCTTGACTATGGATATCTCACAGCCCTGTTTTTATTCCCTGTTATCCTCATCCTTCGCAACAGGAAGTTCAATCCGACACATCTTGTCATTTTGATATTGTTGGCTGCGGCGAGCGTTTCGGCAGGGAGATTTACGGTCTATTATGGCATAATCGCGTCACTGATCCTGGGTGATGAACTGAACCTTTGGTTGAAAGAACATCGAGAAAAATTCGTGCTCAAGCAGGCCCACCTGGATATAGCTTTTTCTATAATTATGTTGGGCTCTTCGGTACTATATTTTGTTGGCATGACGAATCTCAAGTCTCTGAAGATAAGGGAATCCGCTTGGACTGTTCCGACTGGTGCTGCAAACTTTATCATCAATAACCACATAAAAGGTAATATGTTGAATGATATGGGTATCGGGGGGTACCTCACATGGCGGCTCTATCCTGAGGTCAGGACCTTTATCGATACGAGGTCCCTTAATTATACGGTGATGAAGGAATATACTTGGATGGCTACGGCCACGGAATCAATTTATAACACGAAATTGCCTCCGGGCAAGACACCTTTGTGGAATAGACTGCTCGAACATTACCGGATAAATCTGATCGTATTCAATCCCTTGGACATATACGGCAATGTACTACCACTTACTATGAAACTCCTTGATGACGACAACTGGGTCCTCGTATTTTCTGATATAAATACTTTTATAATGTTGAAAAACGTTCCGGAAAATGAGCAAATAATAAAAAAATTCAGGAAGACGAATGATGAACTTTACAATAGTATAATAGTGAAGGCTTCTTTCTATGCGCAGTCTAATAAGGGAAATCCCCTCGTTATGGAGGCGCTGGGGGATATATTTGAGAAGATGGGGAAGACAGACGACGCTATTAAGGCATATAAATATGCTCTGAAGAGGATGCCTGAGAGCCCTGGTATCAAAGAAAAATTGGACAAACTTATGGAAGAAAAACCGGAGGTAAGGAAATGAACAAAAGGGGAATGACTTTAATAGAATTGCTGATAGTTGTAGCTATTATCGGTATTTTGGCCTCCATCGGCATACCAGCTTATATCGGTCAGAAAAAGAAAGCCGCTAGGGCTGAAGCGTATACGAATCTTCAGAACCTGAGCCTCCTTGAGGCGCAATTTTTTGCCGACCAGGGAAGATATACAGCCAATCTGGGTGCAGCAGGCAATACCATTGCGATCAGGGATGCCAACCTCACAGCGATTCAGACAACAGCGGGAGAAGCCCTGGGAGGCTTCAGGCCGGGAGCCGGTGCACAGTTCAGTTACAGAGTAATACAAGATGTGAGATTGCCCAACGCCCCCGTGCCTGCACCTTTTAATCCGGCGAATGTTATAGCGCAGAATCCGGCAGCTGTTCCACCTGATCCACCATGTTTTGTTGCTACGGCGACTGGAATTGCGGGAACGAGGGTCGCAAACGATCTTTTTGCAATGGACTGTTTTAATAACAAAAACTTCTGATGACAGCCGCCCCTGATTTCTCTGTCATAGTACCTGTTTACAATGAAGAGGAAAATCTTTCGCACCTTTACGCAAGACTTTCTTCTGTCATGGAGAAACTTGGAACTTATGAAATCATCTTTGTCGATGACGGAAGTAGGGACAGGAGCTGGCAGCTAATAAAGGAACTCCATGAAAAAGACGACCGGGTCAAAGGTGTCAGCTTTTCAAGAAATTTCGGCCACCACATCGCTATAACCGCCGGACTTGACTATGCAAAGGGCAAGACGATAATCCTTATGGACGGCGACTTGCAGGACCAGCCGGAAGAGATACCTAAGCTATGGAAAAAATTATGCGAAGGCTACGACCTGGTTTATGGCATCAGAAAAGTAAAAAAGGATTCTTTAATGAAACGCTTCAATTCTTTCTTGTTCTGGTGGTTTCTGAATAAACTTTCCGGGATAGATATACCGAGAAACCAGACCCTCCTCAGGATCTTCGACAAGAAGATACTGGGTGTCCTTAAGGATATGAGGGAGAGGGCAAGGTTCATTCACGGAATGATCGCATGGACAGGATTTCGTATCGCACTTCTTGAAGTTGAACATGCACCCAGGGAACGTGGCGTCAGTAAATACAACACAATAAAGCTCTTCAGGCTCGCCTTTAATGCGATCACTTCTTTCTCAACGCTTCCTCTGAGGCTTGCGACATATCTTGGTCTTTTCAGCTCGGGGATTGGGTTCTTCTACGCCCTTTATTTCTTATATAAGAAGATTTTCCTCGGTATCCCGGTTCTTGGATATGCCTCTATTATTGTTGCCGTACTTTTTGTTGGCGGTGTCCAGCTTTTGATCCTCGGTATCATGGGTGAATATCTGGGCAGGGTTTACCAGGAAGTACAGGCAAGGCCAATTTACATTTTGAAAGAGATGGCACTTGATTAGGGAGCTTGCATGGGACAGCCAGCTTTTTAAAAGAAAGATCGGGAGATTAACCAGGATACCGTCTGACGACGTTTTGCAGAAACTGATCCGCCGCGCCCTGAAAGAAAACTATCATTATCTCACCTGCAGATTTAACTTAAACAGAGTGTCTGAGATCCAGCTTCTTGAAAAATACGGGTTTTATGTGAGCGATCTGGGTGTAGTGTGGGAAAGAAAAGTCGATCCACTCTCAGGACCAGTGATTTCAGTCAGAGGTGCGAATCTTAATGATGCTCCTACGCTCAAAAAGATCAGCAGCGGTCTTTTCAAAGATAGTCGTTTTCATAACGATCCCTTTTTTACATATGATGAAGCAGAAAGGCTTTATCAGGCATGGATAGTTAATTCTTTAAACGACACAGATATCAGAACGTTTCTTGTTGAGAAAAAAGGGTTCATTACATGCAAGAGGCTTTCAAAAAATAAGGGGGATATTCCTCTTGTCGGCGTGATAGCCGGGGAACAAGGTAAAGGAATAGGAAGTGCTCTTATAGCTGAGGTGATGGACTGGTTTGGAAAGGCCGGGGTTAAGACAGTTATGGTCCGGACGCAGGCATACAATGTGAAAGCGATGAATTTTTATAAAGGTTTGGACTTTCGTGTAAAATACGTAGACGTAACAATGGGAAAGATATTGAGGGGCGAAGAGAAACGATGAAGGACATAAAGGTCGGCATAATAGGGTGCGGCTACTGGGGACCCAATTTGATACGGAATTTCAATGAAAATTATCAAACCGATCTGAGATATGCCTGCGACCTGAATACTGAGAGGCTTGAACGAATAAAACTCAGATATCCTCATGTGCATGCGACGACTGATTATAAAGAATTATTGAAGGACAAGGGCGTCGATGCGGTTGCTGTCGCGACCCCGGTATTTACTCACTATAACCTCGTGAGAGATACACTCGATGCAGGAAAACATGTGCTCGTTGAAAAACCACTGGCTCCGACTGTCAGGGAGTCTGAAAAGCTTGTTTCTCTTGCCCGAAAAAAAGGCTTGGTTTTAATGGTAGACCATACGTTTATCTATACAGGAGCGATAAGAAGGATTAAGGAATTTATATCAGCCGGCGAACTTGGGGAGATGTATTACTTTGACTCTGTCAGGGTGAATCTGGGACTCTTTCAGCATGACGTGAATGTGATATGGGACCTTGCTCCCCATGATATCTCAATTATGGATTTCCTCGTAAATGAAAAAGCGGTCGATATCTCTGCTACCGGCGCCGTACATACACCCGGAGGGATGGAGGATGTGGCTTATGTCACAGTGAGATTCAGCGGCGGCCTGATAGCCCATTTCCATGTCAACTGGATGTCCCCTGTAAAGATAAGAAGGATAATAATCGGGGGGGCCAGGAAGATGGTCGTATTTGACGACCTCGACCCGGCCGAGAAGATAAAGATTTATGACAAGGGGATAGAGCTTTCTAATGCGAATAAGAATTCGGTTTACCAAAGTATGGTGCAGTACAGGATTGGAGACATGTATGCACCCGCGATCAGCAACAAGGAGGCTTTGAAGGTGGAAATAGAACATCTTGCCGACTGCATAAAAAATGGAAAGACTCCTGTCACTGACGGCGAGGCCGGACTAAGGGTGGTAAGGCTTCTTGAAGCTGCCGACAAGTCTCTGAAACGCGGCGGAGCTAAAATCAAATTATGAACAATATGATCTCACCGAATGTCGTGATAGGAGAAGGTACTGTTATCGATGCGCCTTCGATTATCGGGAAACCGCCGCGGGGGGCAAGGGAGGGCGACCTGCGTCTGGTGCTCGGAAAGGATGGTCATATCAGACCATTTACTACGCTTTATGCGGGCAGCACCATTGGCGATCATTTTAATACCGGGCAGGGTGTTTCGATCAGGGAAGATAACATTATCGGCCATAATGTGAGCGTGGGGACCAATTCGGTACTTGAGTTCGGTAACAGGATAGATGATTACAGCCGCATTCACAGCAACTGTTTTATGGAGATGACTACTATCGGCAAGTATGTATTTGTCGGTCCGAACGTGGTATTTACCGACGATCCCCATCCCATGCTCTGCCCAAGATACAAAGAATGCAAAGGCGGCGCTGTGGTAGAGGATTATGCGAGGATAGGCGCGAATTCCACGATTCTTCCTGGCATCAGGATTGGCAGAAACAGTCTGGTTGGCGCAGGCTCTGTTGTTACAAAGGACGTGCCTCCCGGAACTGTGGTCACAGGGAACCCGGCAAGGGTGATTAAGAATGTCGATCAATTGAAGTGCCTGAAAGGGTTTTATGAAAGACCCTACACATGGCCTCCTTATGAGGGTGAAGAAGGAAGATGAAAGAAATTCCCCTGGTTGACCTCAAGGCTGGCTTCGCCCCGATAAAAAATGAAGTGATGCATGCTGTTGAAGATGTATTAACCGGTATGCATCTGAATATTGGGCCTAATTGCCGGTCTCTTGAAGATGAGTTTGCCGCGTATTGCGGGGTCAAACATGCGGTTGGCGTGGGCTCAGGGACAGAAGCGATACAGTTTGCGCTTTTGGCGTGCGGGGTAGGGGAAGGCGACGAGGTTATCACATCTCCGCATACATTCTTTGCCACTGCAGAGGCTATTTGTTGTATAGGCGCCAGTCCGGTATTTGTCGACATCGACCCGTTGACGTATACTATCTCTCCTGAGGCGATAGAAAAAAGGATTACAAAGAAGACAAAGGCGATCATACCAGTCCATATGTATGGCCAGTGCGCTGATATGTCTGCCGTTAACAATATCGCACAGGGACATGGCATTGCTGTAGTTGAGGACGCCTGCCAGGCCCATGGCGCACGTTATCACGATAAGAAAAGCGGATCTCTCGGGAATGCAGGCTGTTTCAGCTTTTATTTTACCAAAAACCTGGGGGCCTATGGGGAGGGAGGGATCGTCACAACAAATGATGTACAACTTGCAGAGAAGGTCAGGCTCTACCGCAACCATGGTCACAAATCAAAATACGAGCATGCGGTCATCGGATATAACGGAAGGATTGACGAGATACAGGCAGCGATATTGAGGATAAAGCTCCGACACCTTGAAGAATATAACAGCAAAAGAAGAGTAAAAGCTGATTTTTATAACTCTTTTTTAAAAGACACCCCTCTTGTCCTGCCGGCGGAGAAGGAAGGGAGAACGCATGTATATCACCTCTATGTTGTCCGCAGTAAGGAGAGGGATAGACTCCAGGATTTTCTGAGAGGAAAAGGTATCCAAACAGGCATCCATTACCGCAATCCAATACATCTTCAGGAGGCGACGGCCTTCCTTGGATACAAAAAGGGCGACATCCCTGGGGTGGAGAAGGCCTGCGAGGAAATACTATCTCTTCCTATTTATCCTGAACTCGAGGAAGAAAGTCAGGCCTATGTCGCTGAAATGATAGAAGAGTTTTATTCTTGATAAATATTCGGTATAAATATTCGGTCATTTTTATTCTTTGGTGATAAATGATAATCAGGGATAAAAAAGTTCTTGTTACCGGAGGGGCCGGCTTTATCGGCAGCAATCTTGTCGATGAGCTTGCCAAAAATAATCATGTGGTCATCCTGGACAATTTTTCATCCGGCCGTATGGAAAACCTCATCCATCATAAGGGCAGCCCCAATTGCGAGATCGTAACCGGAGACATAAGGGATAAGAAAATTGTTCGCGAGATCACAAGAGAGGTGGATGTCATTTATCATCTTGCGGTCCAGTGCCTCAGGGCCTCGATTGATGACCCTGAGACAAACCATGAGGTTAATGCCACAGGTACACTCAACCTCTGCATGGCTGCCCGCGAGAATTCGATCAAGAGATTTATATATGTTTCCTCTTCGGAGGTATACGGCACCGCTCTTGCAGCGCCGATGGACGAGTCACATCCATGCGAACCCACCACTGTTTACGGCGCCAGCAAACTGGCTGGCGAGAAATACGTCCTTGCGTATAACAGGACCTACAATCTGCCTTCCATGGTCGTCATCCCGTTTAACACTTACGGCCCTAGGGAGCATTTTGAAGGCGCTTATGGAGAGGTTATCCCGAAGTTTGTTCTTCGCTGTCTCAATAATATCCCTCCTGTCATTTTCGGGGACGGCTCTCAGACCAGAGACTTTACCTATGTCGGTGACACGGTGCGGGGTATTGTTATGGCATCGGAATGCAATGAAATGATAGGACAGGCAGTCAATATCGCACGAGGAGAAGAGGTCAGCATAAAAACGCTTGCCCAAAAAATATATCAGAAATTGGGGAGAACTGACATAAAGCCGGTATTTGAGAAGCAGAGACCAGGTGATGTCCAGAGACATTTTGCAGGCGTGAGAAAGGCTGCTACGCTTTTCGGGTTTAAGGCAGAAGTAAGTATTGATAAGGGCCTGGATTTGTTCATAGATTGGTTCACCTCCCAGGGGTATAACATGGAGAAACTGCTGAAGGATGACGTCGTTTTCAACTGGGAGACGGGGAAATGAATATACCGATAGCAAGACCATTTTTGGGCAGGGAAGAAGAGGAAGCGGCTGTGGCGGCTATACGCTCGGGCTGGGTTTCGCAGGGCCCCAAGGTGAAAGAGTTCGAGGAGACGTTTGCTAAATATGTCGGCGCCAGATATGCCGTTGCTACGACCTCGTGCACGACGGCCCTTCATGCGGCGCTTGCGGTATCAGGCGTAGGGCCTGGCGATGAAGTTGTCGTTCCTTCCTTGTCGTTCATTGCGACAGCCAATGCCGTTGTTCATGCCGGCGCGAAACCGGTTTTCGCTGATATCGATCCTGATACCTGTAATGTGACTGTGGAGACGATCGCGAAAGTCGTTACTCCCAGGACAAAGGTGGTCATGCCCGTTCATCAGATGGGATTTCCTGTCGACCTTGATCCGATAATTGATTTTTGTAAAAAGAAGAAACTGGCTCTGATAGAAGATGCGGCCTGCGCTATAGGTTCCGAATATAAAGGGAAAAGTATAGGCGGATACGGAAATCTTGCATGCTTTAGCTTCCATCCGAGAAAGGTCATTACGACCGGAGAAGGCGGAATGATTACGACCGACGATTCCGCGATAGCCGAGAAACTCAGGAGGTTCCGCCATCACGGCATGTCCGTTTCCGACATTGAAAGGCATACCTCAAAAGAGGTAGTAATTGAGACGTATCCCGAGATAGGGTATAACTATCGGATGACCGACATACAGGCTGCAATCGGACTGATACAGCTTGCGAAATTGTCCCGTATTATAAGGCGGCGGCGGGAGATAGCTGCATTTTACGACAATGCGCTAAGCAGAAGCCCGCATATCAAAGTGCCCGTTGTCCCGGAGTATGCGTACCACAACTATCAGTCTTACTGGGTGGAGGTTCTTGGCTCATCACCGGTATCGAGGGATGTCCTGATGCAGAAATTGCTTGATAAGGGGATTGCGACAAGGAGAGGGATTATGGCAATTCATCTTGAGAGGTTTTACTATTACGTTGGCTGTGTCCTCCCGGCAACGGAGGCTATTACAAGAAGCACCGTCCTTATCCCTATATATCCAGCTATGAAAGAAGACGAGACAGCATATGTAATTCGAAGCATAAAGGAGATCCTGCAATGACATCGCCAGAACACGGAATTCCCCCGAATAAGTATAATCCCCATGCATGGATCATAAACTCCCCTGAAATTGGAGAGGGCACATGGATTGGAGCCTTTACGCTGATAGACGGCATCGGCGGTTTAAAGATAGGCAAAGGCTGTGATATTAGTTGCGGGGTCCACATAGTGACCCATTCAACAGTGAAACGGTGTCTGACTGAGAGAAGGTATCCCGACGTTCAAAAGGCTGAAACAATTATAGAGGACCATGTTTTTATAGGCGAGAATGCGACAATCCTTAAAGGAGTACATATAGGTCATCACAGCATTGTGGCAGCAGGGACCGTGATTAAAGAAAATACTACAATTCCGGCTTATTCACTTGTTGCAGGAGTGCCTTGCAGGATCGTGAGAAATATTGAGAAGGCTATCTCGAAGTGGACGGAAGAAGGTACGGAAAAGTGAAGGACGGTTATCTGGAGCTGCCATGGCGTTAATATCAGTGTTGGTGCCGGCTTTCAATGAAGAAGAGACCCTTCCTCTTCTTTACGAGAAGCTCGTGGAAAGCGTTAAAATTTCAACTGATACTTATGAGTTCATTTTTGTTGACGATGGGTCTACTGACAGAACGTTTGAGGTTGTCGGGGACATCGCAGCCAAGGACTCGCGTGTCAGGGCAATCAGGTTTTCGAGGAACTTCGGAAGCCACGCCGCATGCCTGGCGGGTCTTATGCACGCCCGAGGTGACGCCTGTGCCTTTATATCGGCTGACCTGCAGGACCCTCCGGATTTGATCAACATTCTTGTCGAATCATGGCGCGAGGGCCACGAAGTCGTGATTGGTGTGCGGCACTGGGATGATTCCTCATCGCGATTTTTTCAGAATATTTACTACAGGCTGGTACGCCGTTTTGCGCTGCAGACGATGCCTGAAGAAGGGACAGATGTCTTCCTTATTGACAGGAAGGTTGTCAACGCTGTTATAGCCATGGGGGAGAAGAATACCTCGGTCTTTGGACTTATCCTTTGGAGTGGATTCAGCCAGGCCGTTGTTCGTTATGCAAAAGGAATTAGGGCAAAGGGCAGGTCGAAGTGGAGTTTTTCGAAAAAGGTGAAGCTCTTCATTGACACCTTTGTCTCCTTCTCCTATTTTCCGCTGAGGATAATGTCTGCCCTTGGAATCATAATCGCCCTTGCCGGGTTTATCTATGCCCTCGTTATAATAGTGGCGCGGCTTTTTTTTGCTCAGGCTATCGAAGGGTGGGCCTCACTAATGGTTGTACTGCTTCTTGTCTCAGGGGTGCAGATGGTGATGCTGGGGATCCTCGGGGAATATCTTTGGAGAAACTTTGATGAGTCCCGTCGAAGACCGCCATTCATAATAAGGGAAGTCAGAGAGATGACGGCGAATACTGTCCATGACCGTCAGGAAGGAAAAGGCGCTGAATGATGGGTCCGAACGTATTGCTGATCAACCCCAAGATCAGTGAAGCCTCGCAGAGCAAGAAGATTAATGCCATGATCAATATCACTTTTCCTACAAGCATCGGGGTGCTTGCAGGGTATTTGACGGCTTCAGGCATTGAGAAAGTGCAAATCATCGATGAACAAGTTCATCCCATTGCTGATGAAGATGTCTCAACGCTTTTGCGGTCCATGGCTACTCCTCGAGTAGTGGGAATAAGCGTCTTAACGCTCAACTGCGGAAGAGCCTATGAGCTTGCCCGAAAATTCAAGCAGGCAGATCCTGGAATAACTGTTGTCTTCGGTGGAATCCATCCCACCGTTGTTTCCGAAGAAGTGCTCTCCACAGGTGCGGTCGATGTAGTTGTTCGCGGCGAAGGGGAAGAGACGCTTAGGGAGCTTGTATCACTGATCCTTCAGGGGAAAGCATATCATGGTATTAACGGTATTTCATATGCCAAAGACGGCGCCTATATGCACAATCAGGATAGAATGATGATCCAGAACCTTGACACCATACCTCCATTTCCATATCACCTTTTTCAGAAGGATCTCGACCGATACCCCAATTTCTCCGGCATTTTTGGATCCCGCGGTTGTCCTTATAAATGTACCTTTTGCTCATCCCGCAGCATATCAGGCAGGAAGTACCGGCATCATTCTGTGGGGAGGGTCATTGAGGAAATGAAGACCCTTGTGAGGACCTATGGACAGACATCCATTTTCCTGATGGACGACAATATCGCAGTAAATAAAAGACATTTCAAGGAACTATGCGATTCGATTATCAGAGAGGGACTACATAGGGAGGCTTTCTTCCATGGTTCGCTTCGGGGCGACAATGCCAGCGATGAAGTGCTCGACATGGCATGGAATGCCAACTTCAGAATTCTCTACTATGGTCTTGAAACGGGCAGCGAGACGCTTATGAAAACAATTGACAAAGGAGAGACCGTTGCCGAGGTCGCAGACGCGATTATAAGGGCTGCCCGTCGTGGATTTTCTGTCGGCACGACCATAATATTTGGCCTTCCGACTGAGACGAGAAAGGACAGATATAAAACACTAAGGTTTGTAAAATCTCTGCCTCTGTCATCCGTCAGATTCAACACGTTGACTCCTTATCCCGGAACACCGGTATATCAGCAGGAATTTCCCAAGGGTAATGTTCTGATAAAGAAGAATTGGGAGAATTTCGGCGTGCAATACATGTGGGAAAGTGATGACATCCCTTTTGTCCCCGAAGGAAATGACAGGATTGAACTCATCTTCGATACTATGTGGGCCAACCTTTCCTATTATATGAGTTTCAGAGGATTGAAAAATCTTTTTACTGCCAAATATGCAGGCGGCAATGTTATAAAACTGAAAACTAAGTGGTATTTTTCATTTTCGGAGCTGAAGAAAATGGCAGCACTCTTTTTTTACCTTTTTTCGAGGTTCTCCACTGTTGCCTTCAGGATGTTCTGGGGAATGGCTAAAAGAGCGCTCAGATAAGTTGATTAGCTCTGGCTGACTGCCTTGTATAGTACTCCGACGGCTTTGTTCTGAAAAAGTACGGTCTTGCTGAATTCATATCCGAATGATTTTGAATAGTTCACATCAAAAAGCATTTTATTCCATGTATCACCCTCATAAGCCGCATAGACACGGCCTGTCAGCAGTATATACTTTGGCTTGAGGGTGCGGCTGATTTTCTGAAGTGTTTCGAGGTTATAGGGAAGCCAGATCGTTTTCCGGTCGGCGTACCAGGTAATCTCCCAAGGGATGTCGGTCAGGATGATATCGTTTCGGTCCGTGACTTCTGCGATTTGTCTACCAATGGGGATATAGGGGTTTATTGGCTTGGGTGACTTCCAATAGGGTATTGTTGTGTACATAAAAACCGCTAGGGAACAGAGTGCCACCGCGATAACTTTCTTCCCGACATAATCATTGGCGTTTATCACAGCAACAGAAATCATTAGAGGGAAGAAAAACATATAGTAATATGGAACAGGTCCGACAGGAAGGACCAGTATAGTCTGAATAACGATCCCCGACACGATTATAAGACGCAGCACCTGCAACCGCCTGTCCCTGATGGGGAGGAAGAAGCCGATGCCGATCAGAATAAGGACCAGGGGATTATAAAAAGAAATGGAATCCCTCAGGAGAGAAACAAAGAAACTGAAGGACTTGACAAGCATCTCAACGGGATGAGAGAAGGCGTACCGGGTAGGGTCAACATCGGTAATTTGGGTCCATATTGTATATGCAGGAAACCCCTTTGTGAAAAGGACAAGGCTGTATTTGTATAAGGAAAAGAAGGGTTTCCCGACGACCATATAATTCCTTATCATATAAGGAACGAGGCCGAGTGCAAAACCCAGGACTAACGATGTGGCCACGGAAAACCGCTTTTTCCAAGTACCTTCGATAATAACCAGCCCCACGAGGAAACCCATGAATACAAAAAGTGTGTTGGCCCTCAACATATAGAGTAACCCGAGGAAAATACCCTGAAGAAGAGCCTTGCCGGGATACTTGAGGTAAAAATAGAAAAAGGCTGCAATGGCGGCAGCATAAAAGATATTGGGTTCGGCTGTAACAGTATACGAGATATATGATTCCATAAAGGCCGTCATTAAGGCTACGAGGAGACTCATGATATAATTTCCGGACAATTCGTAGGTTATGAAAAATATCAACACAGCAAGGGCAGCATAGCAAATGCTGTTGAACAAGACTACAGTATTATCAGTCGGGCCGAATAGATGGAAAAAAAGAGATAGGAAGAAGGGATAAACCGGCATCCTGGTGACTTCGGGATGGGGCAAGGTGTCAAAATATTTATATGCGATTGGCCTGAGGACAGAGGTCGAGTACCCATTCCCTTCATAAAAATTCCTCGCGATTTCACAATATTCATGGTAGTCGTTCAAGACGAAGCCGTCAAATTTATAGCTGAAGTTCGCCCATGATACCAGGGATGTTACGACAACTAAAAAAGCAAGGCTGGCAGCTATATAGCTGCGCTGTGGTTTGCTGCCATGGAGGGGCATAGCAATATTTCCAGTCGATGAACTTTTCACACTTAATTTAAATCTTTTAATATGAACGTATAGGACAGGTCGTCAATCACGATATCAGAGAGATTACCATACCTATAAAGGCATTTACAATTTTGCAGGCATTTACAGAAGCAGGTGATATCTTCAGACATGCTGCGGCACATAGGCATGCTTGCATGTTAATGTTGATAATTGGTACGTTATAACGCATGAAGATTGAATTTTTCAGACATAATATAGCACAGGAGGATATTGACAGAGTAAACGAGGTCCTGCGTTCAATTTTCCTGACGACGGGGGAGGTCGTATCTGGATTCGAGAATTTGTTTTCTCAGTATATCGGGACTCGGCATGCTGTCGGGCTTACCAGCTGTACCGCGGCCCTTCATCTAAGCCTTATCTCGCTCGGCATAGGTCCGGGGGATGAGGTCATTACGACACCCATGAGCTTTTGCGCCACCTCAAACGCGGTTATGCACGCAGGCGCCCGACCAGTGTTCGTTGATGTTGAAGAGGAGACAGGGAACTTAAACGCAGAGCTTATAGAGCGGGCCATTACCGACAAGACGAGGGCCATTATCCCTGTGCACCTCTATGGCCAGATGTGTGATATGAAACGTATCAAGGCGATTGCTGACAAACACAAACTCAGGGTCATTGAAGATGCGGCACATTCCATTGAGTCGTCCAGGGACGGCTTCAGAGTGGGCGAACTGGCTGACGCCGCCTGCTTTAGCTTTTATGCCACGAAAAATATCACATCCGGCGAAGGCGGTGCTCTTACCACCGGCAGCAAAGACCTGGCCGAACGCATAAGAATGCTGAGACTCCACGGCATAGATAAAGGGGCCGCGGATAGATATACAAAGCGATATGAGCATTGGGATATGCCTCTGTTAGGCTGGAAGTACAATATGGACAATATTCAGGCTGCCCTTCTCATCGGCCAGCTCGGCAGAATTGAGGAACTTTTGGCCAGAAGAGAGTCTCTCTCGAATGAGTATGAAGATGCACTTCGTGATATTAAGGGGATTAGATTTCTAAAAACTCTGCCGGGTGTAAGACATGCTCGTCACCTTTTTACTGTTCTTGTCGATTCTTCGATAAGAGATGAAATACTTTGGGCGCTTCAGCGGAGGGACATCGGCGTGGCCGTCAACTACAGGCCGATTCATCTTCTTAAGTACTACAGGGAGACGTTTGGATTTCGGGAAGGGGCTTATCCGGTTGCCGAGGACATCGGAAGCAGAACGATATCTTTGCCTTTTCATACATTCCTGACATCAGACCAGATAGAATATGTTGCGCAGGCTCTCAGGGAAGAGCTCGCACATTAATCGGGGAGGAGATATATATGAAATCAGTCCTTGTGACCGGAGGGGCCGGGTTTATCGGCAGCAATTTCATCAGGCACATATTTCACAAGTATCCTGATTACAAGATCGTTGTCCTTGATGCGCTGACCTATGCCGGAAACATCGAGAATATTCCCGCCGAAATCCGCGATTCTGGCAGGTTCGAATTCTGGTACGGCAATCTGAACAACCTTGATCTCGTCGATGACCTTGTGGAAAGGTCGCAGATCATCGTGCATTTTGCGGCTGAAACACACGTGGCCCGGTCTTTGTATCTCAATAGAGTCTTTTTCATTACCGATGTCCTTGGTACGCAGTCAATTGCCAACGCCATACTGAAACATTCCGATACCGTCGAAAGGTTCATTCATATTTCAACTTCAGAGGTTTATGGTACCGCGTTACGCGAACCCATGGATGAAGATCATCCGATAAGCCCCACAACGCCATATGCCGCTGCCAAGGCAGGCGCAGACAGGCTGGTTTTTTCATATATAGAGTCTTATGGCATCCCCGGAGTTATTATAAGACCATTTAATAATTATGGACCGCGTCAACACCTGGAGAAGGTAATCCCCCGTTTTATTGCAAGTGCAATCTTAAAGGAGCCGCTTACAATTCACGGGGACGGCTCCGCTAAAAGGGACTGGCTTTTTGTCGAAGACACAGCTGAAGCATTAGACAAGGTTATGCATGCGAGAATTGACGATATCAGGGGCAAGACCTTCAATCTCGGTACCGGTATAAGTATTAGTGTTCTGGATATCGCAAAGAAAATTATTCAGATATTCGGCCTTGAAGACAAATATCTTACCTACATGGATGAGAGGTTCGGGCAGGTCCAGAATCACATATCATCAACTGCAAAGGCCGAAAAGCAGTTAGGTTTCAGGGCTCAGATGGCGTTTGAGCAAGGACTGCTTAGGACTGTGCAGTGGTATGAAAGCAACAGGGCTATCTGGGAAAAACAGATGTCAATGAGAAAAGTGCCGGTGAAAAATAAATCCGGGGAGATCGTCTGGTATTAAAGCCGGATATATTTCGCGATAACTGAAACTGCCGCCTTTTATCTCTTTCAGGGGTCTTGAGCATGTTAAAATAGCAGGATGTCCAGAAAGGAACTTATCATTGAAGGTGCGAGGCAGAACAACCTCAAAAACATAACCCTCAGGCTCCCTCATAACAAAGTCATTGCGGTCACGGGAGTTTCAGGTTCAGGCAAGTCGTCTCTTGCGTTTGATACCATATTTGCCGAAGGCCAATGGCGGTTTATCGAATCTCTTTCCACCTACGCGCGGCTTTTCCTTGAAAAACTTGACAGGCCGGATGTTGACGCAATACATAACATAAGGCCGGCAATCGCCCTCGAACAAAAAAACCCTGTGCGCGGTTCACGCTCCACAGTGGGAACGCTCACGGAGCTCTACGAGCTTTTCAGGTTGCTTTATTCAAAGATTGCAACCCCCTATTGCCCGAACTGCGGGAAAGAGATAAGAAGATGGGACCCATCCCAGATAGTATCTGAGCTTCAGGAAAAACATACCGGCAGAAAGGCGGTCATCATCTTTAGCTTAAAGGGCACCGCCGGCGAGTTGCAGAAGCGCGGATTTCAAAGGGTCTGGAGAGACGGCGGTATAAGAGGGATAGAAGAAGTGAGAAAAGATGAGACAGATGGCGGAACTCACCCCCCGCACCATCTATTTGAAGTTGTCTTAGACCGTCTCGTGATTAAAGAGGAGCCGAGGTTTGCAGATTCAGTTGAAATGGCCTGGAAAGAGGGAAACGGCAGGATTAAGGTTGTCATATTTGATCCGGATGATGTTTCACGGTTTACAGTTCACAGCTTTTCCTCGGAAAACGTCTGTGAAGAGTGCGGCATAGAGCTGCCATTGCCGACGGCCATACTTTTTTCGTTCAATCACCCTGTGGGGGCCTGCCCTATGTGCAAGGGCTTTGGAAACACACTTCTATATGATGAGGACCTTATAGTCCCGGACAAGACCCTTTCTTTGGCACAGGGGGCGGTTGACCCTTGGAACAAACCTGCCTACAGGTGGTGGAAGAAACAACTCCTTGATAAAGGCAGGAAGGCCGGACTGGATGTGCAGAAGCCCTACGAGGACCTTTCGGCGGAAGAGAAAAAGCTCCTCTTCAAAGGAGGTCACGGCTTTTACGGCATAGACGACTTTTTTGAAGATATGGAGGGCCGCAGATATAAACTCCACGTCAGGGTCTTTCTGAGCCGCTATAGACGAGGCTTTACCTGCCCTGATTGTAACGGCAAGAGGTTGAAAAAAGAGGTGCTCGCCTATAAGGTCTCAGGGTTAGACATCGCGGAGCTCTGCCGGATGTCTATTTCAGATGCCGCGAAGCTTTTTGCAGATATCGACTTATCCCCCTTCAAGAAAAATATATCCGCCGAGCTCCTGCGTCAGATAGGGATGAAACTGCAGTTTCTCGAAAAGGTCGGCCTTGATTATCTCACCCTTGACCGCTATGGAAAGACGCTTTCAGGGGGAGAATATCAGAGGGTAAATCTTTCAAACCAGCTCGCCTCGCTGTTGACGGGTACGCTGTATGTCCTTGACGAGCCGACCGTTGGCCTGCACGCCAGGGACACCGCGAGGATAGCAGCAATAATGCACCAGCTCTCAACCCTAGGCAATACTGTCGTTGTAGTCGAACATGACAGAGGCATTATCAGTGAGGCTGAATGGATTGTCGAACTGGGGCCGGGCGGCGGCCAAAAGGGAGGGGAAGTGGTTTTTTCGGGACCGCTGAGGAATTTTCTCAAGGCCGATACGCTTACTTCACGATATATGAGAGGGATTGAAAAAGTAGATATCCCTGCCAGACCGAAGAGGGTTGCCGTGACTAATCTTGCATTGTTCGGCGCCCGGGGTAATAACCTTAAAGGGATTGATTTCAGGGCGCCCCTGAACAGTCTGACAGTTGTCACCGGGGTGTCGGGGTCAGGCAAAAGCAGCCTTGTTGTGGGGACGCTCTATAGAGCGCTCTCAAAGAAGTTCAAGGCCGGCAACGAACCGCCGCTTCCTTACGATAAAATGGAAGGCGATATTTACCTCAAAGGGGTCAAATTGATCGACCAGTCTCCGATAGGCAGAAGTCCCCGCTCGAACCCCGTCACCTACCTTAAGATATTCGACCATATAAGGAAACTCTTTTCCGAGCAGCGGGAGGCAAGGGCCTACGGTTATGGTCCGGGCTTTTTCTCCTTCAACGTGAGCGGGGGAAGATGCGAGACCTGCAAAGGCGAGGGATACGAACTTATGGAGATGTATTTTTTCGAGGACCTCTATATTAGGTGCGAAAAGTGCGATGGAAAGAGATACGGGCCAGAGGCCCTCAGGATAAAATACAGAGAAAAAAATATAAGTGATGTGCTGAATATGACTGTGGCTGAGGCGCATATATTCTTTGCAGACCAGCCTAAAATAAAGACGCAGCTTCAATTGCTGGTCGATACTGGTCTGGGCTATCTGAGGCTTGGACAGCCTGCTACGACGCTCTCAGGCGGAGAGGCGCAGAGGCTTAAGATATGCTCGGAGTTGACGGGGGTTGGGGAGCTGGGATTGGGGGGCAGCAAAACCAGACCCAAAACACCGGTTCCCAATCCCGGTTATCTTTATATCCTCGACGAACCTACCGTGGGGCTTCATTTCGCTGATGTTCAGGCGCTGCTCAATATCCTTGGCAGACTCGTCGAATCAGGGAATACGGTACTCGTGATTGAGCATAACCTCGACCTGGTGAAGACAGCCGACTGGATAGTGGACCTTGGTCCTGAAGGAGGCGACAAGGGTGGAAAGATAGTCTTTGAAGGAACGCCCTCACAAATTCTCAAATCGAAAAAATCTTATACCGGGGAATATCTGAGGCAGTATAAGTGATAAGCGCAATCATTTACTCTTGGTGTCGAGGTACTAAGAAATAACCCACCCCTTGCCCCTCCAGGGAGGGGACTGTGATGGTCGCCCTTGGGAGTTCCTGAGACAGTATAAAGGATATTCGGATTTCAGTGTGAGCCTTCATGCCGGCGGAAGCCGGTATCCAGTTGCTTTGTCCTTCTGCACACATACGGATTCACTGAAGCTAGAAAGTCGCTGGATTCCGGGTCTAGCCCGGAATGACAAATGGGTTCCAATACGTGGCCGTATTCTTATTAAGAAGCTGTCTGCTGCATTGAAAAATCAGGATAATTGAAGTATCCTTAACAAAATATGAAGAAGATATTTCTCTGTTTTTTCTTCCTGGTTATAGTCATGTTTTCTTGCAAGGGCAGGTCGGGCACGATTGCACGTGAATCGCCGGTCCGGGCCGAAGGCGAGCCGGCTTACGGAGACGCGCTTGTCACCGGCACAATAGGCGAACCGACCATCCTTATCCCCATGCTTGCCGGAGACAGCGCCTCCCATGAAGTGGCTGGAATGATATTTAACGGCCTTGTGAAATATGATACTGACCTGAGTGTGATAGGTGATCTTGCGGAATCATGGGACGTATCCAAAGACGGGCTTGTGATAACGTTTCATCTGAGAAAAGGTGTCAGGTGGACTGACGGGGCTGATTTTACGGCAGAGGATGTCATGTTCGGTTATAAGACGATTATCGACAAGAAAACCCCTACGGCATACAGTGAAGATTTCCTCCAGGTAAAAAAGGCGGAAGTTGTCGATAATTATACTTTCAAGGTCACCTACGAAAAACCATTTGCGCCTGCGCTTACATCATGGGGAGGGCTTGTGGTACTGCCCAAGCATTTGCTTGAAGGCAAAGACATTACAAAGACTGGCTTTGGAAGAGAACCGGTCGGTCTGGGACCGTACAGACTCGCAAAATGGGTGTCCGGCCAGGAACTGCTTCTTGATTCAAACCATGACTACTTTGAGGGCAGGCCGTTCATAGATCGCTATATATACCGGATTATCCCGGACCGTGCCACAATGTTTCTCGAACTGCAGACAGGAGGGGTGGATATGATGGACCTCACTCCCATTCAGTACACAAAGCAGACGGAGAACGATTTCTTCAGAAACACCTTTCAGAAGTTCCGTTACCCCCAGTTTGCATATACCTATATGGGGTTTAATCTGAAGCATCCCTTTTTTAAAGACAAGCGAGTCAGACAGGCTATAGCCTATGCCATAGATAAAAGCGAGATTGTCGATGTTGTGCTCTTTGGATTGGGGAGCCCTGCCACGGGGCCTTATGTGCCGAACACCTGGCCTTATAACCCAAATGTTAAAGAATATAAATATGATCCGGATAAGGCGAAGCAGCTGCTTAGGGAAGCGGGATGGGCGTCCAACAGCACAGGGATTCTCGAGAAGGACGGCAAGCCATTTGAATTCACTATTCGTACCAATATGGGAAATACCCTTCGCATGAATACAGCGACCATCATCCAGTGGAGGCTGGCCAAGGTCGGCATTAAGGTCAAGATAGAGGCGATCGAGTGGTCCACATTCGTAAACCAGTTCATCGACAAGAGGCGTTTCGAGGCTGTCATTTTGGGATGGTCTATAGGCCTCGATCCCGACCAATACGACATCTGGTTTTCCGGAAAGACGAAGGAAAAGGAGTTTAATTTCATAGGCTATAGTAATTCCGAAGTTGATGAGCTCCTTGAAAAAGGGCGGCGGACATATGATATCTCAGAGAGGAAGAAGGCCTATTTTCGAATTCAGGAAATACTTGCCGATGAGCTGCCTTATATCTTCCTCTATGTGCCTGCCGCAACGCCGATAGTCCATGGAAGATTTAAGGGGATAAAGCCTTCCCCGATAGGTATTTCCTACAATCTGCCTAAGTGGTATGTGCCCAGGCAGCTTCAGCGCCACCGGATGGAGCCCTGAATGTTAGAGTGTTACAACTCGGACAAACGACTGAAAAATTTTTATGATCGACAAGATAATTAATATGCTTTACCTTTATCTTTATAATGCTACGGTCTCGCGGCATATTCTTCGGAAGGTCTTTTTTGTGAGGTGCCGCATAAAAGATTTTTCAGCCGTCTGTCCTATTTCTGAAAGAGGTCGGGAGTTATGCTGACTTATTTGATGAAGAGAATGCTTGAGCTCATACCGACTCTTTTCGGCATCACTCTGATCTCTTTTTTCATCATCCACCTGGCGCCTGGCAAGCCTACAGACATATTCACTGAACTAAATCCGAAGATTACGCCTGAGGCGAGGGAAAAATTGGAGAAGTATTATGGTCTTGATAAGCCTATCATTGTCCAGTATGGCCTCTGGCTTAAGAGGATCGTCAGGCTTGATTTCGGAGAGTCTTTTTCCTCGGACCACAGGCCGGTGATGGAAAAGATCTGGAACGGTAGGAAGCCTCTCATCGAAAGACGGCTCTTCGTCACTTTCATGATCAACCTGCTGTCGATGGTAGTCATCCTCATAATCGCCCTGCCGCTTGGCATCTTCTCTGCCACCCATCAGAATACCTTATACGATAAGATTGCCACTACAGCGGTTTTTGTGGGGTTTGCGATGCCCACGTTCTGGCTCGCTCTTCTTCTTATGATCCTCTTAGGCGTTGATCTGCGCTGGCTTCCGATATCCCAGCTCAGGTCGATGAATTATGATTCACTCTCTGTGATGGGAAAGGCATGGGACCTTACCAGGCATCTCATCCTCCCAATCTTTGTTTCAGCCTTTACAGGGCTTGCGGCTGATTCACGCTTTATGCGTTCGAGCATGCTTGAGGTCATAAGACAGGATTTTGTTACAGTGGCGAGGGCCAAGGGTCTTCCTGAAAGGACCGTCATCTACAGGCATGCCTTCAGAAACGCCCTCCTGCCTATTATTACTCTTATGGGACTGAGCGTCGGAAGTCTCATCGGCGGCAGTGTTATCTTTGAAAATATCTTTGGCATTCCGGGCATGGGCCAGCTTTTCTACATGAGCGTCATGACGAGAGACTACCCGACTGTGATGGGGATATTAACGATAGGGGCGTTTCTTACGCTTACGGGAAACCTCCTTGCCGACATAGGTTACATGCTCGCTGACCCGAGGATAAGGGCGAGATAGATGCAAAGGAAGACCTTGCGGAGTCTTTTCTGGGAACGCTTCAGGCGAAACGGACTTGCGGTGGTCGGGGGCATTATTGTCATGTCACTATTCTTTGTCGCTGCTTTTGCGCCTCTGCTTTCGCCTTATGACCCTGATGCAATCGACAGGCACCACGTCCTGGAGCCGCCTGATATCAGTCATCCGCTGGGAACTGATGATTTGGGAAGGGATGTTTTAAGCAGGATGATCTTTGGATCCAGAATCTCCCTGGCCGTCGGTTTTGTCGCGGTAGGCATTGCTACGATAATAGGCATGATTTTAGGCGCCGTCGCAGGATATTATTCGGGCTGGACAGACCGGATCATAATGAGGTTCATAGATATCATGCTCTCGATCCCGACTTTTTTTCTTATACTTGCGGTCATCGCCTTCATAGGTTCAAGTATATGGAACATCATGATAGTCATAGGCCTTACCTCTTGGATGAGCGTCTCCAGGCTTGTGAGGGCAGAGTTTCTTTCGCTGAAAGAACGGGAGTTTGTGCTGGCCGCAAGGGCGATAGGCGCAAGTGACCTGCGGATAATCTTCGGGCATGTGATGATCAATAGCATGGCCCCTGTCCTTGTCTCTGCAGTGCTCGGCGTTGCCGGAGCGGTGCTTGTTGAGTCGGCCCTGAGTTTTTTGGGCATAGGGGTGCAGCCGCCGACCCCCAGTTGGGGTAATATCCTCAGTCTCGGAAAGGACTATATTGAGCTTGCCTGGTGGCTTTCAGTCTTCCCGGGACTTGCGATATTGATCACGGTGCTCGGCTACAACCTCTTGGGTGAGGGGATAAGAGACTCGATCGATCCGCGGCTTTGGGAATCTGAGCGGAGATAATTTTTCCGCACATCCCTTCATCTTTGTTTATGATGCATCTTTTGTGTTAATGGCGGGTGAATCTGTCCGCAAACGGCATGAATCGTGTATCATGGTAATGGATGAAACACGAGTTGTTGAAGGAAGCTGCCGACGCCACAGCGGACCCTGACAGGGCGCTAAATAATCTTTCCTCATTTATTGCCGATAACCCTTCAAAGGAAGACGACCTTGAGGCCCATATAAGGAAGGTAGCCCTGCTTTTTGCCTCCAGTCAGTTTCTCGCCAATTACTGTGTCTCAAATGCAGACGTATTGTTCGATGTTCTAAGGGACCTCGACATGCCCCGGGACAAAGAGTCTCTTTCATCAGCGCTAAAGGAGTTGTCGGGTGGAAATGACGCAGCAGTGTCTCACTCCAACACCCTTGATTCTTACATGGCTGTGCTCCGTGAGTTCAAGATGAGGGAGACTCTGAGGATCGCGCTAAGGGATCTGCTTAAGAAGGCCGATCTCGTAGATGTTATGTATGAGCTTAGTGCACTTGCCGATGTGGCGATAGGGAATTCTCTTAAGTTCGTAAGAAACTCGATGCGCGAAACTTATGGGGCGCCCGCTTCTGATGCCTTCTCAGTTATCGCTCTCGGCAAACTCGGCGGAGAGGAGTTGAACTTCAGCTCCGATGTTGACCTGATCTTTGTATACGGCACTGAAGAGGGGGAGACAAGCGGCGTATTGACGGCCCATGGGTTAAAGGTAAACAGGCTAAGCAGCCACGAATATTATTGCAAGATGGGGGAGGCGCTAACACGCTTTCTGTCGCTTAACACAAGCAACGGCTTTGCATACAGGGTAGACCTGAGGCTCAGGCCAGAGGGACAAAGAGGTGATATCGCCCTTGCCCTTCGCGGCTACGAGATGTATTACGAGTCATGGGGCAGGGCATGGGAGCGCGCGATGCTGATAAGGGCAAGGCCGGCCGCAGGCGATGCTGAACTGGGCAGGGATTTTATGGATATGATAAGACCTTTTGTTTACCGGAAGTATCTCGATTACGGTGCTATAGATGAGATAAGCAGCCTCAAAACGAGGATAGATTCGACCTTCAAAAAAGGAGATATCAAAAGAGGCCATGGCGGAATACGGGAGGTGGAATTTTTTGCTCAGGCGCTTCAGCTCTTATACGGTGGAAGGGAGCCAATCTTGAGGGAGAGGAGCACGCTGAAGGTGCTGCACAGGCTGCTTCAGAAGGCGCTTATAGGCCAGGAGGACTTCTTTGTCCTTTCCGACAATTACCGTTTCTTAAGGACGCTTGAACACAGGCTTCAGCAGCTTAACAACCTGCAGACCCATACATTGCCTTCAGGTGAAGCTGAGCTTGAAGCGCTCGGCCGGAAGATGGGCTTCAGGGATGCCAAGGACTTTGTCTCAGACCTCGGCGGCCGCAGGGCAAAGGTTAGGGAAATATACGATTCTCTCTTTTCAGGACGGAAAGAGGAGTCTGTGTTGAGCGGGACATTTTTCGATGAAGAGACTTCCGATGCCGAGCTCAGGGAGTATCTCTCTGCTACGGGTCTGAAAGACATTGGCAAGGCAGTCCGGAATATCAGATCCATACAGGACAGTATCTTCACCTTTCAAACGCTCCGTGGCAGAAGGCTGCTTGGCAGTATACTGCCGCTCTTTATTGATTCCGCGTTGAAGTCGGCTTCGCCTGATATGGCGCTTAATTATCTTCAGTCCTTTGCAAACCTTCTCAGCGCCAACGAATCGTACCTTGAGATATTCAGCCGGGAAAGGCGGCTGATCGACATGCTCACCTACGTCTTTTCTCAATCCGAATATCTTTCAAAAATGCTCCTTGGAAGACCGCAGTATCTTGATATGATCGGATGGAAAGAGAGAACCGGCAAGCCCCTCAAGGTATTAAAGGAAGAAATAGGACATGTCATTTCAGAAGGCAGGCCGGTACAGGACGCCGTGAGGATCGTAAAACAAAGCGAGGAAATAAGACTCGGCATGCTTTTTTTGCAGAGAAAAACCGGCGTCAACGAAGTGGTCAAGGGTCTATCCAAGACGGCCGAGGCGATATTGTCTACCTGCGCAGAGCACCTCAGTGAAGGCGCGCGGGATCTGGCAGTCATCGGTCTTGGCAAACTGGGCGGACGAGAGATTACATTCGGCTCTGACCTGGACATTATATTCGTCACGAAAGACGAGCCGGATGAGGCGACAACCAGGATGGCTGAGAAACTGCTCAGGATGCTCATCTCCTATACTAAAGAAGGGGTTGCGTACAGGATCGATACGAGGCTCCGGCCCGAAGGTAAAAAAGGCGTCCTGGTTTCATCCCTTGAGAGCTTCAGAAAATACTATGCCAAGGCAGCGGCCTTCTGGGAATTCCAGGCGCTCTTGAAGGCAAGGCCTGTGGCCGGAAGCATCAGGACGGCATTGGCATTCATGTCGTTGGCAAGTGAAACTTTGATATCGAGGGGGAGGGAGATATCCGCCTCAGATATCCTGCAGATGAGGGAGAGGATATTGAGGGAGCTTTCGAAGGAGGCGCGGGGATATGACATTAAGCTCGGCCCTGGCGGGATTGAAGACATTGAATTTACAGCGCAGTATCTGCAGCTTGCTCATTGCGGAGCCATCGAGAAGCTTCTCGTGCAGGGCACGGTAAAAGCCCTGGACAGACTACGCAGAGCCGGAATTGTCCAGCCGGATGAGGCGGAATGGATGAAGGACGCCTACCTTTTCTACCGCACGCTGGAGAGTTTTCTGAGATTAAGAGGGGAAAGCGTCATAAAGAGAGAAGAAGAGGGACTGAAATACGTTTCAGAGTTTATGGGGTTTGAGCATTGCGGGGCTTTCGTGGACACCTTTGAGAAAAAAAGAGAGCTGGTCAGAAACTTCAGGGACAGGTATTTCAGGGCGTCTTAGCCCTGTAAAGAGTCATCACTTCTTCCCTGGTAACTACCGCACGGACCGTATAACCAATTGCCTCGATGTTTTCCCTGCCGCCCTCCTGCCTGTCCACAAGCGCTATCACTCCGACGATATTTAGTCCGGCCTCTTTCGCCTTGCCGATCGCCTCGATTGTAGACTTGCCTGTTGTGATGACATCGTCAACTATCACGACTTTGTCGCCTTTTTCTATGTTTCCTTCTATCCACTGCATTGTCCCGTGGGCTTTTGCAGACTTTCTGACGACGAAGGCCTCGAGCGGTCTGCCCTTGATATAAGAAGTATAGGCCACTGCGTTTGCGATAGGGTCAGCCCCGAGCGTCAGACCGCCGATTCCTTTGGCACCGGAATCTTTTATCATATCGAAGATGATGTTTCCTATTAGGTGCATTCCCTCGGGATGAAGCGTGACAGCCTTGCAGTTGAAATAATAATTGCTCATTCTGCCCGATACGAGTCTGAAGACGGGCTCTTCACTGTATTTAAACGCCTTCTCGAGCACAAGTTCGATCAGCCGCTCTTTCATCATCATAATTTTCCTTTCAGACGGATTCGGGTAACTATTATAAACGATAGAGGGCGATAAATTACGAGAAAAGTCCGGGACCAACTGTTAAATTTGTGCGGGGATGCATTCGAGCGGCTTCAGCGGCGCGTATTGCCTCACCCATGTGGTGATGCGCGCCGGTGCCTCGGAGTCCCGAAAGCTTTCGGGACGAGAATGAGCGACAATGCGTCCCCGCGCAAATATTGGTTTTCTTGATGGTGAATTGGGAAGTGAAGGCAGCAGAGGGCGGGCATCATACCCGCCCCTGCGATTGATTACATCTCTCTGACTTCTATACACTTATCGGGACATACTTCAACACAGCTCATACAGCCGACGCATTCTCCAGCCTGATAAGGGTCGGTCTTGCCGTTGTCGCCCATCTGGTATACCCCGACCGGGCAGATATTTACACATTCGCCGCAGCCGGTGCAGCAGTCAAAATTAACGTTGACAAGATACATCTATTAACCTCCTCATTAAGTTATATTATTTTAGCAGTTTTACCTGCGGAAAAACGTTGAGTTTTGCTGATAAGGCTGCCTAACCGCGGCTCAGAGCCCTCTTAAGGCTTTAGTCTACCGGCGTTACAACCGCCATTACGACAAATCTGCTACCTTTGTCGGCCTTAAAGCCATGTGGCACCAGCGGGTCGCAAAGAACACAGGTCTTTTCTCCGGCTTCTATCTCCTCTTCCCCGACCTTGACCGTTCCTTTTCCCTCAACCACATACATCATAAGACGTAGTGGGGCCTTGTGCGGTGTAAGCTCCTGGCCCGGCTCAAGGCACATAAGGGCTATCCTCATCTCGGGCTTTTCAGAGAGCATTTCCCTCCCTATCCTATCGGGATAGAATTTCATCAACTTATTCAGATCAAGAATTTCCATACACACCTCCGTTTAATATGATCAATTATCCCATGACCAACGGGCGGATTGATATGATGAAGGTCATACGTAACACGACAGCGCAATGGGCTATCAAGCTGCAGTCGGTCTTCCGCTCTTTCACTTTCCCATGCTATCTTATGATATGTTTTATCTAAAGACCTTTCTCTTTATTTCTCTTACTCTCACACTGGCGCCTTTTTATATACTCATACTTCTTGTCCTTTATCCCTGGAGGCAGATCATCGGTCCCGGCCTCGTCCGTTATTATTCGATAATCTGTCTTTTGATCTACCGCGTCAAGATCGATAAGGTGTTCCATTACAAAAGGTTTGCAAAAGTCAAAAAGGGATTTCTCATCATTTCAAATCACTCGAGCTTTCTTGACATCTTCGTACTCTCGGCGCTTTTTGAAACGGTGTTTGTCAGCAAGGCGGAGGTCAAATATTATCCGATCATAGGGCAGATCGCATGGCTGATGGGTGTTGTGTTTTTTGACCGGAGGTCGCCAAGGGAAAGGCGGCGGGTGCTCAAGACAGTCGCCAAAAATTATGAGGGCAGGATCATATCTGTCTTTCCTCAGGGCACGACCGGTCGAATCACCGAGCGGCTGCCCTTTCAAAGAGGCATTTTCAGGGTAATAGAGCTTAACCCTGAGATTACACTATTGCCGGTGACACTTCATTATAAAGAAGACCAACTGATCGCATGGCACCGTCCGCAGTCGCTTATAGAAAATGCTGTGACTGTATGTCAGCAAAAGACAATCCATCTTAACGTGGTTATCCACAATCCTGTCACGATCGAGGATTGCCGCGATAAGACGGCCGCAGAGATTTGCGAGTTGGTCGAGAGCTCAGTACTCGGACCTTTTCAGAATGAATATCCATAATGCTGACTGTGATAACTTATCTATTTACGGCTCCAGTTCCCATTGGCATCCTGGACCCACCAGCCCTTTTTTGCGGAATCACGGCGGATAGCCGCAAACTGTTCTGTTGCCTGCGGCAAGACCTGCTTCAGGTTCTCCGGCGTTTCCTGCACCCTGTTGATCCTTATGATCGCTTTCGCCATACCGTTTATCACAGTCTTTCTGTTGTCGTTTTCCATATCAACGATTTTTTTGTCAGCAGGAGGGAGTGTTTTTTCACGCGCTGTAAGAAATCCGTCCTTCCCCTCGCCGACCGAGCCGCTATCTCTCAATCTGTCGGTATCTGCGATCCGTCCGCCCATCTCCTTATAGGCATTTACAACGTCAGGCATCTTTTTTACGGTATCAGCTATCTTATCTGCCAGCCCCGCCTCCTGAGCATATGCCGACGACGTGAATTCGAACCTGATAGAGCTTTCGGGTTTTCCTGCCGGCCCGATTTTCTGGTCTTTTTCCTGCTGTAGTTTCTCCTCAGGCGACATCAGCTCCTTCTCCAGGGTCTTATACGCCTCTTTCACGTCTTTTTCAGGAAAGTAAATATTTACGGTGATTACGGCGCATGATGCCAGGAAGAAAATCATTGCTGCAATGAGGGTTCCGGACCTTCTTTTCATCTTCATACCTCCATGATATTTTGATGCCCAAATAGGGCACAGTTATTTCCCTTTTGCCCTTTCCGCCGCCTCAGCAATAGTCGACATCAAGTGGTCGAGCTCAATTCTGTTGTTAAGGGGGGCAACCTTTACGGATAAATCAGTCATACCGAAAAAATTCTTGTGAGATATCTCAAGTTCCCGAAAAATCAGGAACCCCTTTTCCAGGTATACGCCTATTACTCCCTTGTCGAAGGGCCTTTCACCAAGATATGCCTGCATGGACGGCCCCCCTATCTTTTGAAGAAATTCCCTGCTCATAACGGTTTTTTCTCCGCCAGCGCTATATGACCAGAAGTCCGCCCTGCCGATCAGGTCTTTCTTTCCCTGACCTGATCCTTTAAGAAGTGCGATACCGTCGACCCTCCCCGAGATATATCCCTTTATGGGTGGGATATCATCGCAGAGTCTTGTAAGACTGATCCCTTTCACAATCATACCAACCCTGTAGTGTAAGCCGTCTGAAAAAGAAATAAATGCGGAGCCTGAGAGCCTGCCTCCAAATATGTTAGCACCAATTCTTCGGACGTTCAAATATCTTCCTTTCTGGCTGGTCTCAATTTCGATGTCCTCCACCAAGTTGAATCCATATCGCAAGGAGCCTATCGTTATTCTGCTAAAGCCCTCCTCAGCATGCTTTTTTGCATAATAGGCGTTCAAACTGTCAAATTCAGTCCGGTCGAAGGAAGGGAGTTCAGAAGGCTCTCCGGCAGGTGCAGCGGTGCTGTAGTGGACAGGAACATTCCCGTTTACCGGGCCAATTGCGTATTCTCCATTTTCTCCTTCGATCCTCAGGTCTTTTATCTTCAGCCCGCCTTCGACGCTCAACCTTCCCTTTTCTGAATCCACGGAGATGTCTGCCGCAACTGACCCCTCCAGTCCAGCATAAAGAAGACTATCCGGGAAGACATTCCAGAACGCATTCCTCAGTTCCGGAGCCTTGACCTCCGGAAGGGCAAGGTGCACTCTGCCGGATCTGTCTTTTTCCATAAAACCATCCACTCTCCCTGAAAGTGACGCCGTCAGACCCCCTGAGCTTGCCTCAGCTTTAAATTCGAGGTCTCTTCCGTGAAATGTTGCCTCTGAATTTAGGACCCCGTCTTTAATGACCGGCTTGTCTTCTCCGGATTTGAAGACAGAGAGCTTCTTGCCGCGAAAGGAGGCCGTCCCATTTATGAGATTCCCGGACTCAAGTGTCCCGCGAAAGGAGGCGATGTCCAACTCTCCAGTAGGCTGATAAGGGATTTTATAGGATCTTGCCAGCACGGATGACATTTCGCGCAGATCTATCTTCCCGATAGCAGCCGTCAGTGTCATCGGGAAGGGGCCGCCTGAAGTCCTTCCCCCGACAGAAAAATTTGCTGTTCCTCCAAAAAGGTTGGTCCCGGCAAAATCAAGGGAAAATGTATCTTTGTTGAACTTAGCTTTGCCTGAAATTATGCCTTTGCTCAGTTGCTGATAATCGATTTGAGCGTCGGCAAAGGCGATGCGCCCGGAGAGATCATTTTCTGCAAAATTAAGATCGGCTGAACAATTGAGCTGCTTTATCTCTATTTTTTTCTCCGGATATGAGCCGCTCAGATTTCTTGTTGTCGCCGTTAGTGTTTTGTTGTGGGACAAAATCGCCATCCTTATTTCGTCGGCAGATATCTTGAACGCATCGGACCTGATATCAGGTTTCTTAAGAATGATATTGTTGCCTTGATAGTCAAGCCCCAAAGCGCCGTCGCAGTTTTTCAGTGTGTAATCTCCGAGGCGTATTCCAGTGAGCCCGAGAGAACCCTTCCCCACAAATGTTCCGCGCCCCATGACTCCCTCTACGCCGGCCTTAATCCGCTCCACCCGCAAGGCTTTCTCTTTTTCGATACTTACCTGAAGAGGGATGAACTCTGCCGATGAAACAAGGGCAAGAGATGTGGCCTTGCCCCGGACATTGAAGTTAAACTTCGCATCGGACGGCACGGAAAAGACATAATGACCCGCCCTCATAACCCTCGCAACCGCCCCACCCTGAGCGGACATCTCTTTTTCTGATGAAAAAGTTATCTTAGCGTTTATATCCTCAAGGTCGGCCTTTGCTGCTTTAAAAGAAGCATGACTGAACTGGAGAACGCCCGATATTTTAGGCATGGTCCCGTCGAGTTTCCCGGTGATATGGATCGTATTGGAAGTCATAACCCCGCCTACAGTAATCCCTTTCATAAGATTGAATGCGGACAGGTCGCGAACATTAATTAGAGCCTCAGCACTGTAAGACGGCTGACTGATTAGGTTTTTTACGGTTCCGGTTATCTGAACGGATGATGTGTCACCGGCATTCAGCATGGCATCCCTGATCAGCAAGGAACCGGCGCGGATGTTGAGGAAGGCGTCAGAAGTCAGTTTAACGTCTTTCCTCCCCATGATCCCGAAGAGCGTCCCCTCACTTCTGACAGATACTTCAGACCTTAGGTCTGCCCCATTCGCCATATCTCCGGTTGCGCGGAGGACAGCTTCTGCCTTTCCGACTGCCGTGGGAATTTTATTGCCCTTGATGAACCCGCTCAAAAATGACAGATCAATGTACTTTAACGAGACTGAAAGATCGAATTTGACCGGATCGTCTTTGAGTAATACACTGCCCTCGGCCGAAAGTACGCCTTTTCCAAAGGGAGAGGCAGTGAGCTTGAAAAGTGTTTTTGTTGCCGGGTCAGAAGAGAGATGATCAAGGGTCAGATCAATATCGGCCAGCCGATACTGCTGTCCGGCGTTGACTCCAAGGACGCCTGAACGGATTCTTGTGGTGTCGATGCTATATCTCGTAGTGGTCTTTCGGGAAAGGAAAGACCGCAGGGCATCCGAAATATTGAGTCTGTTGTTTTTGTCCTTTCTTATTTGCAAGTCAGGCTGGTCGATGTCGATCGACCGAAAAGAGAGCCGTTCCCTGAAGAGCTCACGATATCGCACGGATAAAGACAACCGCCTTATCTTAAGGAGCTGTCCTTCGCCGAAGCCGGGAGGATTTTCTACCTCGAGATCATCTATCACGATCACAGCAGCTGGATTAAGCGCGATATCCTTAATCCTCACCTGCTGGCCTATAAGCGAACTGGCCTTGCGGGAGATTTCTGAGATGAATACCTTTTTGAGTCTGAGATAATGGGAATACGCTAATACGACGGAGACAAGGATGATCGCTGCAAGCACGGCGCAGACAATCCTGAACGACTTTATTATTCCTTTCGTCATAGCCTCATTTCAGGCTGAAGGAGACAGTTCCAGGATTGAATTACAGGAATGGGCCTTCAGCAGGTTAGATGAAAGGCGCCGATTACCTTTTTGCTCCTTGGCTGCGAATTGAAAAGAATGACAGCCTTTTCTGTCCTTTCGGCGTAGGCCTTTATCCCCTTTGATGCCAGAAAGTCCAATGTCTCTTCAGGGACTTTCATAACACCCCAGTTTCCCGTGCCGATTATTACGATATCAGGGGAGGCCTTTACTATGTCGCCGAGGTCCTCCTTCTGAAGGTAGTGTCCCTCCTTCCTCCACCATGAAGCGTCGACGCTGTCGGCATATACGATAACGTCAGAGGTATAGGTTTTGCCGTCAATGACTATGCTGCCAAATCTGTAATCGTCGATATGCATCGGGTTCCTTCCTGATAAAATAGTATCACAAAAGTCCGTTCGTGTTATCCTATTGAAGCAGTGTGAGATGCGGAGGGGATATGTATCTTTTTTTTGACACTGAAACAACCGGTTTGCCGAGAGACTGGTCCGCGCCGGTTTCAGCCCTTTCCAACTGGCCGAGGCTGGTACAGATCGCATGGCTGCTCTATGACGAAAGAGGGGCCGGGATCTCAAAGAAAGAATATATCGTAAGGCCGGAGGGGTTCAGGATACCACAGGAGGCGGCGGGGATCCACGGTATTACCACCGAGAAGGCTTCGGCTGTTGGTGTCTCCCTGAGGAAAGTTCTTGAAGAGTTTTCAGCGGTGATGGAGCAGGCGGGTTATCTGGTTGCTCACAATATGCGTTTCGATGAAAGAATCGTTGGCGCAGAGTTTCTGAGGCAGGGCGTTGCCCATAGACTTTTCGAAGCAAAGAAAATCTGCACCATGACCGAAACGACAGAATATTGCAAACTCCCTGGCAATTACGGTTACAAATGGCCTAAGCTATCCGAACTTCATTTCAAACTGTTTAACGAGACGTTTGAAGAGGCGCATAACGCGGCAGTTGATGTTGAGGTCTGCGCGAAATGTTTCTGGGAGCTTGCAAAAAGAGGGATTTTAGGGGCGACTTATTAGAGAAGAAATGTAATTGCCCGGAGGCATACCATAACAACCTTTATGACCCATTGTCAGGATAAGATTTATCGAACACTGGCTGCCAGCGGTCTTTAAACTGATTGAACCCACCCTCCTCAATTGCTGTCCGCATCTTCCTGAAAAAATCGAGGTAGAAACAGAGATTGTGATAGGTGTTTAGCCTCATCGAGAGTATCTCTCGTGAGAGAAAGAGATGCCTCAGATACCCCCTTGAGAAGTTCCGGCAAGCATAACAGCTGCAGTCAGGGTCAAGCGGCCTGTCGTCATACTTAAACTCCTCCCTTTTTATGCTGATTCTGCCGGCGCTGGTAAAGAGGGTCCCGTTTCTTGCGTTTCGGGTGGGCATTACGCAGTCGAACATGTCGAAGCCCGCATCTACGGCCCTTAGCATATCCCCCAGGTCGCCTATGCCCATCAGATATCGCGGCCTGCCGGAAGGAAGAAGGGGTGCGCTGTAATCGATTATCTCGTGCATCTCCTCTTTTGTCTCCCCGACACTCACCCCCCCTATGGCATAGCCGTCGAATCCGATCCCGAGGATCTCCTCAGCGCTCTTATGCCTGAGGTCTTTGAACATGCCCCCCTGAACAATCCCAAACAGGGCCTGGCCTTCGTTTTGAAGTTCCCTGCATCTTTTTGCCCAGGTCGTGGTAAGTTCAACCGATTTCACAGCGTACTCATAGGTAGAAGGATAGGGGATGCATTCATCAAAGGTCATTGCGATATCCGAGCCGAGGAGGCCCTGTATCTTCATCGCCTCTTTAGGCCCTATGAAGTGCGGTGAGCCGTCTATATGGGATCTGAATTGTACGCCTTTTTCTTCTATCTTTCTGAGGGTTGAAAGGCTGAAGACCTGAAACCCTCCGCTGTCGGTAAGAATGGGTTTTTCCCAATTCATGAACTTATGGAGGCCGCCCAGTTTTGAAATAACGTCAGTTCCCGGCCTTAAATAGAGGTGGTAAGTGTTGCCCAGAAGTATCTCTGCGCCTATGTCCTTCATCTCATCAGGCGACATTGCCTTAACAGTGCCGTTAGTTCCCACAGGCATGAACGCCGGGGTATCGATGCTGCCTCGCTTTGTTCCGATGCTGCACCTTCGCGCCTTGCCGTCGGTGTTTATAACTTTGAAGTCCATATCTATTCCCAAAAAAATATAATTCCGGCATTTATTATACGTTAACTTTCGAATTGCATAAAACAATTCTCAGGCGCTGTCACTTAAAAAACTGAACGTTTATTTACTGTCATGTAGACACAATGCCGTTTCTTTGACATCTTCACTCCGGATTCCCGATTTAGACCTCGTGAATGACATAAGAAAACAAGAATCCAAATCTTCATTCAATCACCCTCATCTTAGTTCTGTCATCCCCAGGTGCTTTAGTCGGGAATATTGCCCTTCAGAATCCCGTCTCCTTCACGACAGTTCAGTGCAGCTCGAAAATACCTTTCTTGACTTGAAAACAGGCCCTCGGATAAGATAGTATGCTGTGTGAAAATCATCCCCAGTGGCCTTCGCAGCAGCCGGTCATGGGGATTCAGGAAGGTATTTTTCAGGTGAAAATTGCCCTGGGTTGCGACCACGCTGGGTTTGGACTGAAAGAAGAGATCATAAGCCTGCTTAGAAGTCTCAGCTTCGAGTTTGACGATTGCGGCACAAACAATACGGATTCCGTTGATTATCCCGATTTCGGAGAGAAAGTCTCTGCACTTGTCTCTTCGGGTAAGGTCGATCGGGGCATTCTGATCTGTGGCACGGGCATAGGCATGTCCATGGTGGCAAACAAATTCCCCAATGTCAGGGCGGCGCTCTGCAATGATCTTTTTAGCGCAAAGATGAGCCGCCTGCACAATGACGCCAATGTCCTGGTCATGGGTGGAAGGATGATCGGAAAAGACCTTGCGTATGAAATTGTAAAGACTTGGCTGGCAACGCCTTTTGAGGGCGACAGGCACCTGAAAAGGCTGAGTAAGATCAAGAAAATAGAGGAAAACGTAAGAAGCTGATGGAAATGAACAGCCTTAAGCGAACCGACCCCGAGGTGTTCGGGGCAATCGAGAAGGAAAGATGCAGGGAGCATGAGAAGATAGTCCTTATCGCCTCTGAGAATTACGTGAGCAAGGCGGTGCTCGATGCCCAGGGTTCTATATTTACCAATAAATACGCCGAAGGATACCCGGGGAAGAGATATTACGGCGGATGCGAATATGCTGACATAGTAGAGAACCTCGCCATTGACAGGGCCAAGGCGATATTTGGGGCGGAGCACGTCAATGTGCAGCCTCACTCGGGGTCGCAGGCGAATATGGCCGTCTACTTTGCCGTACTTAAGCCCGGAGACAAGATCCTCGGCATGGACCTCAGACACGGCGGACATCTCTCGCACGGCGCGTCGGTCAACTTCTCAGGCACCCTTTATAAAAACATACCTTACGGCGTAAATAAAGAGGGTCTCATCGACCATGATGAAGTCAGGAGGCTTGCTCTTGAGCACAGGCCGAGGATGATCGTTGTCGGTGCCTCGGCATATTCCAGGACCCTCGATTTCAGGATCTTCTCCGAGATAGCAAAAGAATCCGGCGCGTATCTCATGGCCGACATCGCCCATATCGCGGGGCTCATCGCTGCGGGGCTGCATCCTTCGCCTGTCCCCTATGCTGATTTTGTTACGACCACTACGCATAAGACTCTCAGAGGCCCACGCGGAGGGATGATAATGTGCAAAGAGGAATTCGCGAAGGCAGTGGACAAGATGATATTCCCGGGGATACAGGGCGGGCCGCTAGTCCACATCATAGCCGCCAAGGCGGTGGCATTGAAGGAAGCGATGAGCGAGGAATTCCGTTCTTACCAGAAGGCTGTGATCGATAATGCAAGGACACTTGCAAAGGAACTCGTCAAGCATGGCTTCAGCATCATCTCCGGCGGTACTGATAATCACCTTATGCTTGTGGACCTTACCATCAAGGGCACTACCGGAAGGGACGCAGAACATGCGCTCGATCTGGCCGGCATAACAGTTAACAAAAATGCTATACCCTATGATCAGCGGCCGCCGGCTGTAACGAGCGGGATACGGCTTGGAACGCCGAGCGTCACTACGCGGGGCATGGGGACAGAAGAGATGATAGAGATTGCCGACCTTATATCAGGCGTAATAAATAACAGTAAAGAGCCTGAAGCCATCAGGGCCAATGCCCTGAGAGTCGAAAAGCTTTGTGACAGGTTCCCTATATACAGGGAATAGTGTCAGTGTTAAGTATCAGTGTCGGTTTTAGCAGGGACATGATAGAACGGTCAGTATACTACACGCTATCTTCAATGGTGCCTTCACTGACACTAATCACTGACACTGACACTTTCTTATGAAATGCCCTTTTTGCGAAAACCTCGAAGATAAAGTCATTGATTCAAGGACCAGCAAGGAAGGTAATGCCATCCGCCGCAGACGCGAATGTCTGAAATGCGGCAAGCGGTTCACTTCATACGAGCGCGTGGAGGATGTCGTCCCGATGGTAGTCAAGAAGGATGGCAGGAGAGAACCCTTTGACAATGGCAAGATAAGAAAAGGCCTTCATATTGCCTGTAAAAAAAGACCGATCGAAACAGACAAACTCGATGCTATTGTCGACGAGATCGAGAAGAAACTCATCGGCCTTGGTGTAAAGGAAATACAAAGCACCTGGATAGGCGAGCAGATAATGTCCGAACTCAAACTGCTGGACAAGGTCGCCTATGTGCGTTTTGCTTCTGTTTACCACCAGTTCAAGGACATAAACGATCTGATGGATGAGGTCAAAACGCTTTTTGAAAACAGGGACAGAAAATGATGGCCAGCCCATCTGATGGCTGTTGCTCTTCTTAGCCGAAAGGGGGGCCCCAAGTTTACAAAACACACTGTTTTGTGATATAAAATTAGGCTCTTGGGGAGTCGTCCAATGGCAGGACGGCAGACTCTGGATCTGCTTATAGGGGTTCGAATCCTCTCTCC
>OUUY01000056.1 GCA_900302705.1 Candidatus Sulfobium mesophilum | reverse complement strand
CAGTGTACTTCGCCATAAGTGTTCCTCCGTTTCTGTACAGTTATTATACCGGAATCGCTGATTCGCCTTGCCGCAAACTGTCAGATATTTGAATGAGTCGTTTACCCGATGGATGTGAGTGAAGTCAGCAGAATTCTGCGTCGTCAAGGCCGCAGCACGTCATCTGGCCTGCACCCCGGGTCAAGCCCTCACGCCTTTTGCAACCGCAGTTTGTCTCGCAGTATGGTGCCTCCTGGTCTTATGGCGGTCCGGCCCGTATTTGAAAGCGATCCTGAATTCTGTCCCGTTATCTCTTCTTAACCGATACTCTCCCCAAAGCTGCTTTGCCAGCAGGCGCACAAGCTGCAAACCAAAAGTTTCCGTATTATGGATATCTATGGTTTCCGGTATCTCCAGTCCGTTGTTATACACTATCAGCTCCGCGGTTTCTTCTTCCAGGGGATGAAGGGAGACCCTGATAATGCCGCTTCTGCCGTCCGGGAAGCCGTATTTCAGGGCATTGCTGATCAGTTCATTGATGATCAGGCCGCAAGGTATTGCCTTTTCGATATCGATCGGTATGTCCGATAATGAAAGTTCCACCCCAATCCTGTCGGGGTCGATATTATAGGAATCAAAAAGGGTGATGGTAAGGTCCTTGATATACTCGTTAAAATTCACCCTGGTCAGGTCCGGTGCCTTGTAGAGTTTTTCATATATTTTCATCATTGTTCCGATGCGGTTTTGGCATTCCCTGAAGATCTCCAGGGATTTCGGCTCGTCGAGGGCCTTCGACTGGATCCGTAGCAGACTGCTTATGACCATCATATTGTTCTTGACTCTGTGATGCACTTCTCTCAGCAGAATCTCTTTTTCGGAAAGGGATTTCTTGAGCCGGTCGTCCAGCCGCTTTTTTTCGGTGATGTCCTGGAATACTGTTACAGAGGCGACGAGTTCGTCGTTTTCCCTGATAGGGCTGGTGATGACAGAAATAGGGAAGACAGTGCCGTCTTTCCGCACAAATACCTCATCTGTCGAAGAGAAGACCTTCCCGGTCCTGGAGACGCTGTGCATCCTGCACTCTTCTAATGGAAGGGGCGTACCGTCGGGTCTGCGGAAGTGGACGAGATTATGGGGCCCATGCTCATTCAATTCTTCAATGGTCCATCCCAGAAGGCGTTCTGCTTCAGGATTCATGAAGGTCAGGCGTCCGCTTTTATCGAAGACATAAATACCCTCGGCCAAGTTTGCTGTTACACTGCTCAGTCTCTTTTCACTTTTGATCAGTGCTTCTTCTGTCTTCTTGCGCCGAGTAATTTCCTCGGCCATTGATTTGAACAAAGGAGATATCAATACGACTCCAGCCAGCATCAGGGCGGATGTAATCAGCCCGGCTGTCACAAAAGGCAGTCCCAGTTGTGACCGATCGCCGTCCGTAAGGAACTGCAAAAGTGCCATGCTGCGCCTGATAGCCATAAAGAGAATGGATAAGGAAATCAGTCCCCAGGAGATAAGGTTGCCGGTTACCTTTATGAGCTTCACAGCCATGAAGGCAGTCGCCAACTGTATCAAAACGGATATTGTTAAAATTATTCCTATC
>OUUY01000043.1 GCA_900302705.1 Candidatus Sulfobium mesophilum | reverse complement strand
TCCCAGAACCAGGCACTGTGGGGACCCGGGTGAGCCTCCCTTGATCTTGTCCATAAAATCCTTCCGCAGGTTCCATTCATTACAGATTCGATCGCCTTCAGCGTTTTAGGTGTATAAACGAGGTCTTCGAGATACCCGTGAAATATGCCGGCTTTTTCTGCTGCCGTTAACATTTCGGCTGCCTCGGAAGCATTCATGGCAAGCGGCTTGGTGCACAGGACATGCTTCCGTGCATTGCAAGCCGCAAGAATGGCTTCCCTGTGAAGATGATTCGGCAATCCGACAACAACCAGTTCATTTTCGGGATCCTCTATCGTCTCGCGGATGCTTGTCGAATACCTTGGAATACCCCATTTGACCGCAAAGTCCCTGGCAGACTTTTCGTGTGCCGAGCAGACATTCAGGATGACGTCTTTCCTGCGACGACCCAGAAGGGCCATTGCATAGAAATTTCCGATAAGACCGGTGCCAAGGAGAGAGATTTTCATAACGTATGATGTTTCGGATATTAACAAATTTAATAAAATCCGGGCAGATTTCACGTTTAATCGTACCGGGAACGGGGTGGCTCGCAGGTTGCCAGGCTATTTTACTTTCCGGAAGGTACTGCTTCCCTTATCCTTTTATCATCTATTATGCCGATCGCTTTAGCCTGAATTTCTTTTGCCGAACTGACATCATTCACAGCAAGAGAGAATCTTATCAGCTTAACGCTTCTGTCAACAAATGTATTCTCAGCCAGGAATTTTAATGTTTTTATTCTGACCATGTCTCCTCTGATTCTTGTATATACTGAAGTATCGGCAGCGTATCGCCTTTCGATTGTTCGGAATTCATCCATGGGCTTCTGAATCAATTTACTCAGGAGGTCATACCTGCCTGCGTTAAACAGCTGATCGCTTATAAAAGGGTAACATCGTTTTGCCTGTTCAGGATTTTTCTGCAGAATCTCGTCTAAAAGATTAAATGTCAGGGAATCCTGATTCAGTGTACGGTTAAAGGCAGCTGCTTCCATGAACAACGCCGGGGTGATGCCATTTTCATTCATCAGCCTGATTTTTTTGTCTCTCATTTCGATGAATGCAGTAAGCGCCGGGGGATACAGGGTACCAAGATATTTCCAGTATGACAGCGCAAAGGAGAGCCGTACGCCTGCCTGTGCCCTGTCGTATTCAAGTGCATGTTCGTGGTACCAGATATACTTTTCGAGCGCTTCCTTATACTTTCCCTCATTTGCCATCTGCCGCGCATCGTCGAGATATTGCTTCATGTCCTGGGCATCCGACATTAAAGGAAGTAACGACAGAACAAGTATTGCAATGCATTTCATCGTTATGATATTTGACTTTATTAAGCTAAACAAGGGTTTTTTCACCTGCGTACCTCGTGAAGAATTATCAGTTCCTCCAATGGGTGAGAGTATTACTATCCCGATAAATGAAAAAGCGGCAGCTCTTATTATATCATCCTTATCAACGGGATTCTTCCAGGGAATCAGCAATATCAATCCTGTGAGGATCCACAGGAAACCGACTGTTCTCCTCCTGAGATGCCGGCTTCCTGGCTTTAAGGCAAAGTTTTCCATAGCACGGACTGAAGATCTGATTAAAGTTACTACAACAAAATGCAGTAGTCAAATTTATTTTTACCCTGCCCATCCTTCCCTGTCGAGGTTCCGGTAATTGATTGCCTCAGAAATATGTTCGGTTGTAATGTTTTCTGATTCAGCCAGGTCGGCAATTGTCCTTGCGACTTTTAATATCCTGTCGTAGGCTCTTGCAGACAGTCCCCGTACTTCCATGGCTGTTTTTAGCAGCCTGCCTCCTCTCTCGTCGAGCTGGCAGTATTTTCTCTGCATCGAGGGTGTCATCTGGGAATTTGAGTAAATGCTTTTCACATCTTCAAATCTCTTTGCCTGTATGGCACGCGCTCTTATCACCCGTTCCCTCACATCGGCTGATTTTTCTATCTTCCCGTGATCAGAGAGCTTATCATAGTTTACCGGGACAACTTCAATGTGTATATCGATGCGGTCGAGCAGCGGACCCGATATCCTGTTAAGATATTTCTGGACCATCCCCGGCGAGCACATGCATTCCTTCTCGGGATGGTTATGGAATCCGCAGGGACAGGGATTCATGCTTGCAACCAGCATAAAGCTTGCCGGATAATCGACAGTCGACCTGGCCCTTGAGATCGTTATCACACGGTCCTCGAGAGGCTGCCGCATAACTTCGAGGACTGTTCTCTTGAATTCCGGGAGCTCATCGAGGAAGAGCACCCCGTTATGGCCGAGGGATATCTCCCCGGGCTGGGGGAAGGTTCCGCCGCCAACGAGTGCCACATCGGATATGGTGTGGTGCGGCGATCTGAAAGGTCTCCGGGTCATCAGTGCCGTATGGTCGTCAATTTTCCCGGCTACTGAATGGATTTTGGTCGTTTCAAGAGCTTCTTCAAGAGTCAGCGGTGGGATTATGGTTGGAAGCCTCTTCGCAAGCATCGTCTTCCCGGCACCGGGAGGGCCGATCATGATAATATTATGAAA
>OUUY01000113.1 GCA_900302705.1 Candidatus Sulfobium mesophilum | reverse complement strand
GTCGGTCCGGCCCATTTGCGGCCTGCTGCGGCATGGGAGGAGGAATTAAACTCGCCCGGCCCGACCTGCAAAAAAGAATGTCTGAGTCCCGGATCAAGGAGGCGGAGGATGCCGGCGCAGAGGCTGTTGTCACGCCATGTCAGACCTGCCTCATGGGACTTGCCGCAGGCGCAGATTCCATATCGTCCCCTCTTAGTGTAGTCCACCTTAACGAACTGCTCACACGTTCTGTCTGTCCTGATATCGCGGCCGAAAATGTCATGGCTGCACTGCGGGCGGAGGAAGTGACGGATGAAAAACGTGATGAAGAAAGCGACCCGGAGAGGACGTGATTGTGACATAATATAGCCATAAATACATGGGAATGCTCCTGGTCATAATCGCATACCTTGTTTATACGGCCTTCTGGGTTCGGATCAGCCTGCATACTCTCATTTGGCTAAAATCAGCCCGCCGCCTGATTTCCTACCGACCCGTTTCAGGCGTGACACCCTTGTCTGCATTCGGCGGTTCAGTCCTGGATCTGTTATTTTTCAGAAGGCTTTTTGAATCGAACAAAGTGCTCTGGCTTGGTTCATGGGCTTTTCATGTCTCCTTCCTGTTTGTCATCCTCCGGCACTTGAAGTATTTCTTAAATCCGGTGCCTGGCTGCATCAGCTGTGTTCAACCATTAGGCATTGTAGCCGGATATATACTGACCTTTTCGTTGCTTTATGTTGTGGCTGTGCGGCTTACAGCCAGAACAAAATATGTCTCTTACCAAAACTATTTCGTCCTGGGCCTCCTTTTTTTTATCGGCGCGTCCGGACTTACGATGAGAAATTTTTTTAAACCCGACCTCATCGACGTAAAAAATTTTGTGATGGGGATCATTGCTTTTAGGCCCTCTGCGCTCCCCGGCAATTTTTTTTTCGTCCTTCATTTCTCTTTAGCACTTCTTCTGATACCTTATATCCCGTTTCATATCTTTACCGCGCCGTTTATTACTATAGAGGCGAGAAGGCGGCAGCAGGGACTTGACCTGGTGATGCATGATGAGTAACAAAAGAGAAAGGAAACCGGCCAGGGATGATCTCTCTTTCACAAAAGAACTTTCGCCGCTTCATCTCATCGAACTCGACGCATGCACACAGTGCGGGGAGTGTCTGAAGTACTGTCCTGTGCAGGACGTGACCGGAAACCCGCTTATCTCTCCTCCTGAAAAGATAAGGGTCTTCCGTGAATTTATAAAGGCCACAGAAGGTCTTAAGGCGAGGTTGTTCGGCCCGGGAGCTATCGACCGCAGGCTCCTTGAAGACTTCTCAAAGGCCTTATACGAATGCACGACCTGCGGCGCCTGCGGCCAGCACTGTGCGGTAGGAATTTTCACACAGCGGCTCTGGCCCATGCTGAGAAAGGAGATGGTTAGGCGGGGACTGGGACCTATCGGCCCACAAGCAGAGTTGCCGAAGGTTATCGCGGATACCGGGAATCCCTATAACAAACCTGCCGAAGAGAGGTTTGCGCCCTGGTTCCCGGAGCACGTTAAGGTGTCGGAAAGGGCTGACATCGCCTACTATGCAGGATGTACAGGGGCATACGAAGCTACTCCGATGGTTAAGGGCGACGCCGTCGTACTTGGGGCCATCGGAGAACCCTTTACCATGCTGCCTCCGGCGGAAGAGGTATGCTGCGGTTTCCCGCTTTTCATCACCGGTCAGCATGATATGCTTGAAGACCTTACCAGGAGACTCGTCGAATCTTACAAGGCAAGGGGGGTAAGGACGCTTCTTTGCTCCTGTCCGTGCTGCGTAAATATCATGTCTCGCGACTGGCCGGTATTCTACGGAAAAGAGCTGCCGTTTAAGATACGCCACATAACCCAGTTTGTCGAAGATGCCATGAAAAGCGGCAAGCTGCGCATCAGAAAGGAGCTTCGGGAACGGTTGATATATCATGATCCATGCTATCTGAGCAGAGGTGTAGGGATAATGGAAGAACCCAGAGCAATTCTCAGGGGCATTCCAGGCGCGGAGCTTCTCGAATTCGATAGAAACAGGCTCAAGTCCAGATGTTGCGGCGCCGGAGGAGCTGCAAGAAAGGTCTTTCATGATAATGCGATCGCTATGGGCAGACTCACCATAGACGAGGCCGTGGATAAGGGCGCAGACAGGCTTATCCTGAGCTGTCCTGCATGTTATGCTAAGGTAAACGAGGCGATGCAGGGATACGACCGGCAGATCAGGATTACAGATATCATGGAGCTTCTTGGGGACCTCGTGGAAAAGCAGGGGCTGTGAGTCATTTTCATATAAAATGCGGAAAATGCGGCAAGGAACTGGAAAACACGTACTGCGCCTTCTGCGAGCACTGCGCGAATTCTCTTTTGACTACGGAATATTTAGTGCCTTTCAGGGACGACTGCGGCAAAGGCATATGGAAATTCAACTGGCTTCCCGTCCATTCGCCGACGGTTGAGCAGCCATGCACCGTAGTCTATCAGTCGCAGTGGCTCGCGCGCCATCTGGGGCTCGAACACCTCTATATAGCCTTCAACGGCTTCTGGCCGGAACGCGGTGCATTTTTGCAAAGCTGCACCTTCAAGGAGTTCGAGGCGGCCGTCGTACTCCAAAACGCCAGGGAAAACGGCATCAGAGGCCTGGTAGTGGCCTCGGCTGGAAACACTGCGCGTGCATTCGCCCATCTTTCGATTGTCGCTGATTTTCCGGTGATTATAGTCGTGCCCAGGATGTGTCTCATGGAGATGTGGTATCTTGAAGACTCATCAGCTGTGCCGACGCTTGCGGTAGGCGACGGCGACTATTCAGACGCCATAGACGTTGCGCGCCGCATCTCAGTGATCGCGAACTTCCCTTTCGAAGGCGGCGTAAAAAACGTGGCCAAGCGAGACGGTCTCGGGACAACGATGCTCGAGGCGGTCTCACGCATAGGCAGGCTGCCGGACCATTATTTCCAGGCTGTAGGCAGTGGTACCGGCGGAATAGGAGTCTGGGAAATGTCCGAGCGTCTGCTGCGCGAGGGCAGGTTCGGCGGGACTCTCCCAAAGCTCCACCTTGCGCAGAACCTCCCGTTTGCCGCAATGCTTAGGGCATGGGAGCGTCATTCCAGGGAACTTGCCCAGGAGGACCTTAGGCCTGAGCTGATAGGGCAGATATCAACTCGCGTGCTCTCCACACGGTATCCCGCCTATTCAGTGCAGGGAGGCGTGTTCGACGCCCTGAGCGCCGCAGGGGGCAAGATGTATGGCGTGACAAACCGTGAGGTCTTTGAGTCCATCGAACTTTTCAGCAACCTCGAGGGCGTTGATATAGTAGCAGCATCCGCAGTGGCAGTGGGAGCCCTTGTCCAGGCAGTGAAGGCAAAAACAGTTCGAAAAGATGACGTAATACTTTTGAATATAACCGGCGGAGGCGAGATCGTACTCGGCAGGGAGAAAAAAACTTATAACGTAGAGCCAACCTTTGTGTCGAAAAAGGTGGCTGATACGGAGATAGAGGAGATTTTATGCGAAATCCTGAAAAAGAACTTCTGACGATTCTCAGAGAGACAGGCGTCAACTTTACCGCCTCATTGCCGTGTGAGAAAATTAAGGTCCTGCTTGAGATGGTGGAGGAATTATTTTTTCATGTCCCCCTGACAAGGGAGGAGGAAGGTGTAGGAATATGCGCGGGTGCAGCACTGTCGGGCAAGAAACCGGCAATGTTCGTCCAGAGTTCCGGTCTTGGGAATATGATAAATGCGCTCCTTTCCCTGACCTCCTTCTACAGGCTTCCGCTGGCACTCTTTGTTAGCCAAAGAGGTATATATAAGGAAAAAATTGCGGCTCAGCTGCCCATGGGACAGAGGCTGCCCGCTATCCTGAAAGGTTCAGGGATCCCTTGCTCGCTTATAAGCACCTCTGAGGATTTTAAGCTTATACAAAAAAAGCTGCCCGATGTTTACAGACAAGGCAACATACATGCATTTCTCCTGAACCCCTCGATATGGGAGGATTCTGAAGCGAAGAGCAGGCAGGATGCGGACCAGCGGATAGCTCCGCCCTGTGGTTACCTGACCGGATCATTTTCTGACAGGGATACAAGTGCCACAGCCGGACAGTTAAAGCCCAAATTCAAACGTTATGAGATCCTCAAGATCATCTCACCCCATCTCAAATCAAAGGCCGTCGTATGTAACTTGGGTTTTCCGTCAAAAGAGCTTTACTCTACAGGGCACCAACCGTCGTATTTTTATATGCTAGGCAGCATGGGCATGGCAACACCCATCGGTCTGGGCGCAAGTCTTACTAATAACAAAGAGGTAGTAGTCATTGATGGTGACGGCAGTCTGCTTATGAACCCGGGTACTCTGGCAACCGCGGCTAATTTCGGGCCCGCCAATCTTACGATTTTTGCGGTCGACAACGGCTCATACGGCTCAACAGGCGACCAGCCCACGCTTGCGGGCACCTGCGTTGACCTGGAGGCAGTGGCCAGAGGATTTGGGATAAGAGACACACTCAAGGTTTCGACCAAAAAACAGTTAATTGATGCCATTAAGAAAAGCGGCAACGGACTGAGGCTTATTCATGCGCTTGCACTGCCGGGCAACGCGGATGTCCCCAGCATACCGGTCAGCCACCTTGAAATAAAAAAACAGTTTGCTGATTTCTTGAAGTCCTAGAAGAGCTTGGCATAGCACCAACTTTTCGGAAGTGAGCAGCCATAAACCCGAGGCCACCGAAAACAAAAATACGGGGGAGAGGGACTCCCCCCTCCCCCATATCTGTAAGCAGTTCGTCCGGGAACTCTTACCCGTTCATCGAATGGAGGGCCAGCCGGTTTCCTTCCGTATCTTCAAAATGCGCTATGAACCCATACTCTCCGATGCTCTTTTTCGGAAGCAGCGTCCTGCCGCCGTTCGCACTGACTTTCCGCAATGTTTCTTCTATATCTTCAACGCTGAAATACACAACCGTACCTGCATGTGACGGTTCATAGGTTTCTCCCTGTATCAGCGTACCGGCCGCTCCGGGAGCACCTTCAGTCCATGGAAAGAAGGTCATCTTGTACGGTCCCATCTCCTCCGGAGTCAACTCCAATCCGAAAACCTTCTCATAGAATTTTTTTGCCCTCCCGATGTCTTTGACCGGGATCTCGAACCAGTTTACCGCATTTATTTTTGCTGCAACAGTGGCCATATTTTACCTCCTTTGCTAGGTGCGATTACGACTTTCGTCCGCCTTTATCCTCTCCGACACAGGTGAAAATCAGGGCAGGGAGAGTTCACAAATTTGTATCCACTTCCTCTTCATACCTGATACTAGCACTCTGGAAAAAATTAAGTGAAATATCCTCTTCCTTAGGTACAGCTTCCTGGATCGAGCTGGCAGCTGGCCTCGCGTCTCTTTTCCGCAAGACGCGCTTCTCTTCTGATCCTGGCCTCGCGGTTGCGTCTGATCTCCTCCTCCGTTTCGATAATCAGCTGAGGCACCTCCCGCGGCTTTCCGTTTTCGTCCAGTGCAACAAAGGTGAGATAGGCAGAGGCGGTGTGCCTTACTACGCCTGTTATGATGTCTTCAGCCTCGACCCTGACGCCGACTTCCATAGACGTCCTGCCGACCATATTCAGGCTGGCCTTAAAAAAAAGAAGATTACCCACATATACCGCGTGATGGAAATCCAATCTGTCGATGGAGGCGGTGACAGCGTTACGGCGCGCATGCCTGCTCGCCGCAACAGCCGCTGCTGTATCAATAAGCTTCATGACGATGCCACCGTGGACGTTTCCGGCAGGGTTTGCGTCCTGTGGAATCATGACCTGGGCGATTATTACGCTGCTGTCTCTCACCCTCTTTCCTTCCATAACAGCCTCCCTCTTTTATTAAATCATCGGAAGTTCAAAATCATAAGCGGCATGCTAACAAAATGCTACCACTTAATTGTCAGGTGTCAATACAATAGGCGGACAGAATGGACATCGCCAAAAGGTTAATGAAATGCACGCCGTTGAAGCCGTGCACGCGAATTGGGTAGCGGATTTTGGTCCTTGCAATTACTTGATTATTAGGGCTGAATGGTATAAAGTATTTTTCAGCGGGTCGCTCCATCCACTTGCAGTGACTCAGTCAAGGGCACAAAAGTTAACAGTCAAATGAAGGAACACAGAAGATATAAAAGGTTCGTAGTCGATATCCTTGGGGTCAACGGCAAGATGATGTTTGCCAGCGAAGTGGAGATCCGTGATATCAGCGTCGGAGGTATCTCGCTAAGGGTTGACAGGCGACTCAACATGGGCGCTGAGTATACCGTAAAGATATCGAATAGCGGAGATGAAGTCATCTCGGTAAAAGGTTCTGTTGTCTGGTCAAAGCTAAGCGGCACAAAAAAGGGAGAAAAAGATGAAGTAATCCCTCTTTATGTCGCCGGTATGAAATTCATTAATGTATCGGATAATAAGATGAAAGATCTTATATCCTTCATACGGGACCAGGGAGATTTCTCCCTTGAAAAAGTGCGTAAAGCCGGTGAGCAGGGCGAGTGGAGATGCAGCATGAGGTTCCTCGTAAAGCCTCCACTTAGCAAAGCGGTCATCAATGCCTCGGAAGATTACGGGATAAAGAAACTCAGTCTCGGCGGCATGCTTATAGAAAGCGAGAATCCTCTCAAAATTAAAGAGAGGGTGCCTATGGAGATACTTCTGCCCGGCAATGAACACATACAACTTTCAGGAAGAATCGCTTCCTGCCTTGAAATCCCTGCCCCCAAGGGTGAGAGCGAGGGCGCTTCGCGGTATGATGTAGGCATAGAGTTTTTGGAAATTGCTGATGTAGAAATGGAGAAACTTCAGGGGTTCGTTTCCGGCCTTGAGAAGGCCGTATAAATCCTCATATTCTTCCTGCCGGCTTCACGGGGTTTGTTTACTATTACCGACGGACAGATGATTCTTGAATATCATACTGAAGAACCCTGGCAACTGAGCAGTTATTCCCAGCATTAATAACACGCCCGATAGGTGAAACACTTCTTACGTAAGAGCTTTTTTGCCGTTCCGACATCGAAGCCTAAGATATAGACAGTGACGGCAATCGTCAGCGGATTGCAGGGTATCTTTTCTATTTGAATATGTCAGTTAAGCACCCTTCTAGATTGCTTCATTAAAAAACTTTAATTTGACTTGCCATGAAGTATTTGAAATGATGCTAGAGGGAAAAGAAAACAATTAAAGAGTAAATTATAGGAAATCGAAACATGAAAATACTTGTTGTAGATGATGAGCACCTTGTCCGGTGGTTTCTTGAAAGGTCGCTCAGAAAGAATGGGCATGAAGTCATAACCGCTCACAATGTAGAGGACGCAGCGGCAAAACTCAATTCAGAGAACATAGATATACTTTTTATCGATCTCAGAATGCCAGGAAAAAACGGTAACGATCTCATTGGAAAGGTAGATGTAAGGGGGAAAAAACCCAAGGTGATAGTCTGTTCCGCATTTGTCACTGCCGACCGCGAAGAGGAATTAAGACAGCAGGGTGTATGCATAATAAAAAAGCCCTTTATGCTGGATGAGGTAAATGACGCCGTCGAGATTTGCAAACAGAAAAACGATCCTTTCAGCACCGCAAATTCGAAATAGATTCTTGTATGCTTTCTGAACCCTGAACCCCTTTTGGCCAGCTTCCAACACTTCGGATATTATTAACAAAGATCAAAAGCATAAAAATAGCAGCAAAGAAGCTGCCGAATTCGCTACTGGAAAGACATTAAAGATGCGGAAAATACGCAGTAGCTTTATATTATCTGGCAGGTTTAAAAATAGAATATGGTGCGAGAGAGGGGAGTTGACCCCCTACGGATTTCTCCACTGGATCCTGAGTCTAAAATAACCATTATTTCGTAAATCTGCAAGCCCTTGATTGTTAGGGATTATTCTCTGCTTTCAAGTGCTTTTTCTTATTCTCAATGTTGGCAGGAGTTGGACAGAGAATCGATAGTTTTAAGTGAGATGGTTACAAAAAAGTTACAGTTTTAGACTTCAACTGTAATAGTCAGTTAGCATTGATGCCTCTTGTACCGTCATTACTGACTTTCATAGCCATGTGGAAATCCTCGGCACTAGCTTATAGACTGGCTTGAGCAGTTCACCGACTTATTGACACTTGCATAAAAACGCAACATGCACAGGAGTACCATCGGAATAAAACACATTCTGAGAAACCTGAGGGCCCGTGTACAGTCGGCCTACTCAGCACGATGCATTGCGCGACATACCTTATTATCGTTCGGGACAACCATTAGTTGGTTCTTGTTGCTTAATCGCATGCCACTCCCACAAAGAGATGGCATATCAGCAGAAGCTGCGGTAGCGGATCAGCCTATCCAGACGGTCTTTGAGAAATCCATTATCCCTTCTACAATATGGTTTGTCGTTCCCCGGTGGCCGACCCGCAGTTGCGATTCCAGGTTATAATGCTTAAGGCACGTCCCACATGAATAGATTTCGACTCCCATAGCTTCTATATCTTTTAGAACTGTAACTATTTCCTCATTCATAGTTGTGAGCTTTACCCCGGCATTCAGAAAAAAAATCGTATGGGGTAACTGCTTATATGCCTTCATCGTCTCGAAATAGGCTTTCATCAGCATCTTGCCGAGTTCCTCTTCTTTTCCGAGCGTATCTGTGCTTACGACCAGGAGCAAGTTTTTTTCTGCCTTAGGAGCCTCTTCGGCAGCGGTCGCCGGAGCACACACGTAGCCTTTCACGATTTTCACGCGCCAGTCGTAACCATCGCTCATCACCTCGAAATAGAAGGCATTCCTTTTTGCGAGTCGCTCAAGATTATCGGCGGAGCCCTCATTGTCCACAATGACCTCAACGATGCCTTCTGTTATTTTTGAAAGAGCTTCCTCTGCCATCATGACAGGCTTTGGACAACCCTGACCTCTTGCGTCTATGACCATAATGATCTCCTATTGTTCAACCTTTGTGACCGGATTCTATCCAGTCGACGATGAGCATGATTCAAACGGCGGCTGTTGGATCGTACACAATCTCTTCTTGTTCTCCTTTAATTGAGAGTTAACGTCTGAGACATGTCAGTTAAGATGGAGAGGGGCAGTGGGAATCGAACCCACCACAGCCGTTTTCCGACCATACCTCTGGTTTTGCGGACCAGGAGGGGCACCAACCCCTTGCCCCCCATTCAGGTATGGCCTCGATACCTCATTGCGTTATGAGTTCGAATGGTTTCATTAGTTTTCTGCGCGATTGCAAATATTGAAAGGATATAGTATAAATGCCTATATTTCAAATAGATAATAGCTATTCATGAGTTGTCACATATAGATTGAATGTCCATCCACCGCTTTGGTGGAGAAATTCTGCGAGAAAAAAGTGCAGAAAGGCTATCGGGCGCTGGAAAGAAGGTAATCGAGAAAGCCTTTATAGATGTGGGGGAGCGTTCTCCTTCGGTGGCTTACAATATAAAACTGCCTTTTCATCCCTGCATGTTTTATTTTGATCTCCCTGAGCATATTGCACTTTAGCTCATCCCGTACAGCACGTCGGGATATAATGGATATACCCATTTCTTCCTTTACCGCCTGCTTTATCGCATCGGTGGAACCAAACAGACCCACAATTTCAAGCTGTTGTGGATCAATGCCCTCCCTAACGAGTATCTTTTCAAACTCCCTTCTTGTGCCTGATCCCTGCTCGCGCATTACCATCGGAACCGCTGCAATCTCCCTGAGGTCCAGGCCCTTTTTTCCGGTAAAGGAAGGTGCTGCGATTGCTATCAACTCATCGTCAAGAAAAGGCGTGTAATGCACCTGTACGTTGTCGAGCTTGGCTCCCACAATGCCGAGAAGAAGATCGTGTGCGGCGACTTTATCCGTTATCCCCCGTGTGTCTGAAACGACTATTTCGAATAAAACGCCCGGATGTTTTTTACCGTACGAGGCTGTCAGACCCGGCAGTATATATGTTGCGGGAATCGTGCTCGCACCTACAATGATATGGCCTGCAAGCTCTCTTTTGAACTCCCCCAATAGTTCCTGAATACCGTCAACCTTTTCGATAATCTCACAGGCGCGACCTATAAGCACGCCAGCCTCTTTTGTAGGGATAATCTTTCTGGCAAGTCTGTCGAAGAGTTTGCAGTTTAGTTCCTCTTCAAGCGCCCTGATATGATCGCTCACCGTTGGTTGAGTGAGGCGAAGCTCCTCGGAAGCCTTTGAAAAGCTCTTGTGTTTGAAAACAGATGCAAATACCCTGAGACGGTGTATGTCCACAGGCCCTTATTTTACCATGATCAGGAACAATCACTCTGTGCCCGGCCGCACAAAATCCTTCTCAATATACCGTCATCCAATCTTTTCATGATGGATTCCTCATACTCCTCGGAAAATCTGCGCTCCTCTTCGATCTCCGCGGGCATGGGCAAACCGGCAGCAGATACTTTTATGATCGGCATCGCGCCGCTCATGCCTATGCTGTCGTACTTCATTCCCCTGTTGCGCTCTATCCAGCGGCAGCAATCATCGTGAGTGCCAGCATAAAGAAAGACAAGACATTTACCCCGTATCAGGCACACAACGCGATAACCACTGCCGAGATAGAATTTGAAGCATTGGTCTATCCGGTATTCGCCGTTTCGGGTTTGCCTGCCAATTTCCGATATGCCCTTGCCGTGAAGCAGGCCGATAACCATATTTTCCACTCTTTCGGCAATAAGTAGAGCCCGACCTCCCTGACTACGAAGATCCCGGAGGGCGCTGTCGAAACGAGGTGTCCTGTGAACATACGAAACGTTCACGCCTTTTGTGCTCGGGAGGCGGTAGCATTCACATCGGCGGGACACCCTATTGCGGATTTTTTCAGAAATGCGGCGATTTCGCTTTGGATGAGACGCGCTTCATTAAAGTCATCGCTCGATGAAACCCGTATCTTCATGCCTCTATTTACAATATACACCTCAAACGAAGTGATGTTATAGCCTTCAAGAGCCATGCTCTTATCTTTGATGAAAGCAGTCTCGTGGCTGTCGAGTTCGTATGTGTTATTGAGAACAAGTCCCATCAGCTTCCACGTCTTCCGAATCACCCTGTCTTTAAGATCTATTTCTGTGACCGTTACCGTATCTTTAACCACCAGCCTATGGTCGTCTCTGGTCACAACCCCATCTGTGGAATTATCAAAGGAGCTCTGAATAGCATTCGAGTCCATGTTTAATAATATATATCCAGCCTCCATGCGTCTAATAGATAATTACTATAGCTTTCGGGAAACACATAGTAAGAAACTATATTGATTTGGTGCCTAGTCGAAGCGGTACTCAACAGTTATCAAGGATGGAAATTGTTGCAGTGTTCAGAGGAAGTACCTGATCGTTGTGCGGACGGGAGGTAGGGGTCTGTGGGCTGGCTCATAGCTCTAACGGCATGCCTCTCCACAACTACCCATATCTTCAGGATGGTTAATATACCGTTTTTTCCTTTCCATGAGTTGTCGAATGTGATAGTATCATGCCTATACATGGGGAAGAGGTAGACCGTGAGCTGCAATTTTCTTGAAGGAAATTATCTATTGGTATGCAAAGCTGGCAAGAGAGACTATATCCCCAATCTTTATGAGATGCGGGAATATTGCAAGTACACGCAATACAGGATATGTCCTCACTATATGGATGCTAAAAAACATAGACCGCTTAAGCCTCAACCGCCACGAATTGTTATGATTGAATAAAACTGACCTAAACATGATAAGGGCCGGGATACCTGACAGAGTTGCTATGAAGATTTCAGGCCATAAGGCAAGGGCCGTATTCGACAGGTAAAACATAGTAAACGAAACTGATCTCAGAAGTGCTTCTGAGAAGGTAACGAACCTTCACCGCGAGGCACAGGAAAGACTTGAAAGGATATCCTCCGGGCACAATGCGGGATTTTGGAGAATTGACACATGAACTGGACAACTCATAAGCCACTGATTTTAAAGATGGTGCGAGAGAGGGGAGTTGAACCCCTACAGGTTGCCCTACTGGATCCCAAGTCCTATATTAGCCCATTTCACCGTTTATCATTCAAAATAACACCCCTTGTCAGAATGGCTTAAATAGGCCGTTTGCACGGCATTACCACCCCTCTTGACTGTTCATTTGGACTAACGTAAAATAACCGTATGGGGTAGCTATAGGGTAGCTAAACGGAAAGGGGGCAGATATGGAATACCGGAAAAGGACCAAGCATCAGGGCGTATATGAGCGCTTATCAGAGACGAGGACGACCCATAAGGGCAAGCCTGACGTCTGCTATGACATTTCCTATAAGCATGAAGGCAGGAAGATATGGGAAAAGGTAGGATGGGCCTCAGAGGGGTATAGTGCCAAGCTGGCAGCCGATGTCAGGGCTGAGAGGGTCCGCTCAATTCGCCACAATGAAGAACTGCCGAGGGACAAGAAGAAGGTTATCACCTTCAGGGAACTGACGACCGAATATCTGAAATGGGCCAAGGCAAACAAAAAGAGCTGGGATACAGACGAGTTTAGATGTAATAAACATCTTTTGCCCCGGTTCGGGCAGAAAAGGCTGAATGAAATCCTGCCCCTTGATTTGGAACGCATGAAGGCCGAACTGACCAAGGACGGACAGGCCCCGGCAAGCGTCAAACACGCATTAGTTCTATTCAGGGGAATGGTAAACAAGGCTATCGAGTGGAGGCTGTTCAGCGGCACTAATCCGGTGAAGGCTGTCAAAATGCCTGTCGTAAGAAATCAGCGGGAGAGGTTCCTTAATGTCGATGAGGCCAACACCTTGCTGGCAGCACTCAGGGAGCGCTCCGTGGACGCTCATGACATGGCGCTGATAAGTCTACAGTGTGGCCTACGGTTCGGGGAGATCGTCAGCCTGACAGGGCGTGACGTAGACATCAAGGGCGGGACGATTTCCGTATATGACAGCAAGTCAGGATCGAGGGTGGCATTTATGACAGATGCCGTGAAGGAAGTTATCAGGCAAAGGTTGTCGGATGACCCCGGGGCACACCTTTTTATCATGCGTCAAGGCGAACCATACAAACAGGTTCCTGAAATCTACCGTGAGGTTGCCAACAAGCTGTTTAATGTCGGGGTCAAAGACCAGCGGTTCAAGGTAGGGTTTCATACTCTCCGACATTCATTTGCCTCTATGTTGGTTTTACAGGGCGTCTCTCTGGTAGCGCTCAGGGACTTATTGGGCCATAAGAGCTTGCAGATGGTATCCCGCTACTCTCACCTTAGCGAGACAGAGAAACGTCAGGCCGTGGCGTCGCTGGGCCGGTCCTTCACGCAAGGGGGCAGACAGGCACAGGGAGCTGGCAATGGATAAGCAAAAGGCTGGCTACGTCGAGGACGAACCCTTGTCAGAACAGAGGGAGCGATTTAGAAAGAAACAGGAGTTAGACGAAGAACGTTCCAACGCCGAACTTCTTAGGCTCGTAGATAAGATCAAGGCGCTCAAGGCAGAGGCAGCACACGGCCAGAAATTCAAAGACGGCCCCAGGAACCGCAGGGCGGATAAGCTATCAAAGGAAATGGAAAAAGCATACAAGCGGCTTTCCCATAACAGGGCTAAACCCACGGCAAAGGAAGTCCTGAGTGCCCTCCCTGTCGGCCCCAGTGAGATTGTACAGGACATCGACGAAGACGACGTCATCGAATGGACTGGCAAGGGCGGCATCAAAAAGTATACATCGTTTAAGAAGTTCCAAAGACGTCTGACCCTCATCAAGCAAAAAAATCTTTCCTGAAAAAAATCGCTATCCCCGGCTATCCCCTTTTTCGATTAGAGGGGATACCCGTGTGTTTCAATAGTATTGTCACGGGTGAAACCCCTGACTAACAGAAATTTAATGGAGGTAAAGACCATGAAAAAGAGTGCCACGCCGGAGACGATTTCTGAAGATTACGGCATACCTAGGGGAACGCTGGCGAATATGCGGAGCCAAGGCAGAGGGCCTAAATTCTATCGCCGTGGACGGCGTATAGTTTACTTTTATGCAGATGTGGAAAAATGGCTCACGTCTGACCCGGTACAGACAGCCGACAGTTGCCGGGATGCCGAGGTGTCTGACCGTGGCCGTCAAGCGCAGGGGTGATCCTGCCGAGGGCGGGAACAATAGCGGCGCATCGTTTCAGGACACATTCTTCTCATTACTTGAGGAGATAACAGGAGAAAAAAGGCGCATCACAGTATCCCATCCGGCGCTAACAGAATTTTGCGGTGACAGTCAGGACGCCTTGTTCCTGTCTCACCTGATTTATTGGTGCGATAAGGGCAAGCGGACGGACGGTTATATCTTCCGGTCTAAAAGACAATGGCAGATCGAGACAGGATTACGCAGGCGCACTCTGGACCGGATCGTGAGAAAGTACCAGAAGAACGGGGTGCTAAAGGTAAGGGTGAAACTGGCCGATGGGAGCCCTACCCTGCACTATAAACTTGACCGCGAAGCCTTCATAGACAACATAAGTACTTTTGTGCAAATGAAGCCAGAAAACAAAAGTACAAACGTACCAATGAGCAATGAAGCCATTGTTGATGACCAGACCCCTGATGGCATTGGTACAGATGTACAAATGGAAAAGTACAAATGTACCAATGGAAAGGTACAAAACGCCTTTTCTAGAAAAGTACAAAACGCCTTTTCTATAACAAGGAGTACTCATAGAATACAGCAAGAGACTACTTCAAAAGAGAAGGCACCCCCTGGGGCCCCTTCCCCCACGGGGGACTTAGCAGCCAACGGCAACAGCAGCGACCACGACAACAGCCAAAAGATTCCCTCTAAGGTAACGACCACGCCGACAGCCACGCCGACAGCCAC
>OUUY01000089.1 GCA_900302705.1 Candidatus Sulfobium mesophilum | reverse complement strand
CTCATCTCCTATAAGACGCCCTGGTGCATAATCACTATCTTATGGCCGTTTGTCGTTGCTGCCGCTCTCTGGATTGAATTTATTTTTGCCAGGCGACGCGACAATACGGTTTACTGGCTTTCATGGTGTGCGGTCGCAGTCATTGCGGGACAATCTGCAACATCCTCGGTCAGGTTGAATTTCATTCATTATACCGATCCTTCGGAGCCCTATGTGTATGTCCAGACGAAGACCGACCTCAAAGACATCGAGGACCTGATAAAAATAAAAATCACCTCTGCGCCGGACGCTCAAAACATGAGGGTTCAGATAAATATGAATGACGCATGGCCTCTGCCCTGGCTGTTTTCACGTTTTCCGAATGTAGGCTTTGGCGATTTTCGCAAGGCGTTCGCCGAAAAGGGAGATGTAATATTTGCGGAGGTTACGCATGAAGATAAAGACAGCGAGGGGCAGTACTGGCGGCGCGTAATGGCTCTCAGGGACGCCCGCGCGCCCATTGTCGTGTATTTGAAAAAGAGCTTTTTCCAGGGAATAAACCTGCCGGGCTTCGGACCGTCAGGCATGCCGGAAGACAGAGGGACTTAAAAATGGCGCTAGCTTTTTTAGTGCACCTTGGGGTTACCACCTTCGCCGCAATGATCCTCGGGCTGGCTGTGGGAAGGCTGAACGCTGCAATTGCAGCTGTGAGCCTGATATTGGGCGCTGTCTCAAGTGCAGGCTTATGGCTTAAGTTCTCAGAAGACAGGAAACTCTTTCCGGATATCAGATTCTTCCCTGCCCTGTTATATGGTTTCATTATTTTTGGCGGGTTTGAGCACTTTCTGTATATGCTTTATTACTCTCAGCACGGCTTAAAAACCCTTCACACAAATAATTTCGGTGATCTTTCCTTGCATTTACAGTACATACGCTATCTTGCCGGCGGAGCGCATTTCTGGCCTTACAATCCGGGCTTTGCCGGAGACCTTCTTAGATATCCCATCGGAATGGACATCTATAACTCCTTATGGGAAATCCTGGGTGTACAAACTGACAGCCATCTTTTCCTGACCGGCTTTGCAGCAACAATCGCGTCTGTTTCAATGCTTCACCGGTGGATGGGCTGGTGGGGCGTCGGTGCATTTTTCCTAAACGGCGGATTGGCCAACTGGAGAAGCCTCTGGATGGGGAGGATATTCGACTTTCAGGATGCGCTCGCATGGAAGAGTTTCTTCCTCTCTCTTTGGATAACACAAAGAGGATTTCTATTTGCGATACCGGCAGGCGTCTATCTGATAAAGATGATTACCGAAGCGCTCCTTGGAGAAAGGGCACTTCGCACCTCGGAGAAAGTTGTTTGCGCAGTATTGTGGGCGTCGCTTGCATGGTTTCATCTGCACACTTTTTTTATTCTCTCTATGACACTCTTCATCTTCATTGTACTTTACAAAAAACCTAAGCTGCTGCTTGAGGTCGCATTGCCAGCAATGGCAGCCGGGCTTGCGTTTTTCTTATCCACAAGCGGCCTGTCAAAAACAGGCGTCCTGCATATTCGGCCCGGATGGATGGCCGGGGAGGAAAATCTGTTTAAATTCTGGTTGATTAATCTTGGTCCCTGGCTGATCTTCGCAGCAGCCGTTCTTTTTATGGTCTTTAGAAAGCATTCAGCTGCACTGCGGCCGATGGCTATCTCGTCCTTCACACTGTTTATCGTATTTACTTTTGTTATGGTGGCCCCATGGGACTGGGACAATATAAAGGTATTGATCTGGTTATACCTTATCATGGCATGGCTGGCGTGGAGAACGTGGGTTACGAAATTTTCTGCTCAGGCCGCTCTTTTAGTCGCTTTCATCGCCTTTTTTCCAGGCACGATTTCCGTAATATCGTCTCTTCAGGGCAACAGTTACGGAGTAGAACTTTATCGCTCTTCAGAATTATGGGATGCAAAAGCTGCCATGTCTTCTTTACCGTTTGATGCCGTACTGGCAGTAGCCCCGGAGCCGAATCATCCAGCTATGTTCTGGGGGGCAAGGGTTGTGATGGGTTATACAGGACATCTCTGGTCCCACGGCATTGACAGCGCAGCGAGAGAAAATCAACTCGACAGAATGTTTCGCGGAGATTCGGACTGGTCTTCACTGGCAAAGAGCGCAGGCGCAACCCATATTTATTGGGGACCAAACGAAAAAAGGAGATATGCCGCCTTCAACCCTCCGTGGCTTAATCAGCTTAAAAATGTCTCCGGCTCCCCAGCCGTTCAGGTCTTTGACCTGAGAAGCTACCCGTAATATCGGGCTGCCTCCTCTGAATAAACCGGACTGACAAAAGTAATTTGCAAATAAGAAAAGCCAGGCCGTCTGATGATTCGGACGGACGGCCTGGCAGGTAATGGGCAGATTACTGGGGAGGGGGCGGCTCCGGAACAGTAATGGCGGTCACCCAGCGGTAATACGTCTTTCCCTCACTGCCTGTGGGTGAGACAGCTAATGTGACCACGTAGATCCCGGGATCAAGCATGAAATCCAGACCCTCAAGTTCGATAATCACTTCCTGTACGCCAGTCTGATGCAGGACGACATTTTGTAATTTCTTCTTTCTGTCGTTTACAGTGTTGCCGGGCATAACACAGCCGTTTGCAGTCATTTCTTGCACTATCGATTCTGAAAACCGCAGTGTGCTTCCATCGGGATTCAGAAGAAGATATCTTGAGGGTCAGTTCCTGGTGCAAATCCACTCAGTGTTACGTCTACGGGGCAATCAAAGGAAGCGTTCACCAAAAAGTCACCGTCATCGCCTGGTTCCACTACAACTCCAATTGGCAAAGCCGCTGCCGGATCTGAGCTCGGAACGGGAGAAGTTCCCGCAGCAAAGAATAAGACGTCCTCACCTGTCAGACGCGGCATAGCCCCAACTGGAGGCGTTGGTGTTGGTGTAGGTGTAGGTGTCGGAGTTGGTGTCGGCGTAGGCGTCGGAGTTGGTGCAGGATGGCTTGCCGCATCGCCGGGGTTCGTGGACGGAGTTGCCGTGATTTCTGCCAGGTTCGTAAATCCGTCGTGGTCCGAATCTGCATTATCTATAGCGTGGGCCGACGTCTTAAATTGAGCCAGCGTCGAGTTGCCCCTAAGACCCGCATTAAGGATGGCAGTGCCATAAGTCGAATTAAGGTTCGGCACGCTTGAGTTGCAGCCCGAGCAACTGAAATTTCCTACCGTGGTGCCGGGATAGGTCTGCGCAAAATAGCCCGGAAATTGAGAGGCCGCAAATGCGCTATAGACTCCAATCATCAGACCTGCTACTACAAAAAAAATCTCTTTCCTCATAAAACCCTCCTTTTTTGTTCATTGTCCGAGCTGATTGTTTTCAATATATGGAAAACTTAGGTCTCAATACTAATGACCCAAGCTAAAAAAAAGGGTTGACTATATATTCAAGTATTTGTATATTTTTATATATGCATAGATCAACCGAGGAAGAACAAATGTTTTCAGCGGGAAACAGGGTGGAAATTCTTAAGGCCATCGCTCACCCGGTAAGGATTAAGATACTGCAGGAACTGCGTAAAGGCGTAAAGTGCGTAAGCGATTTTGAGGATTTTCTCGAAATACGCCAGCCCAATGTTTCCCAGCATCTCACCCTTATGAGGAGATACGGGCTGATAGATTTCTTTATTGACGGAAGACTTAAATGTTATTTCCTCAGGGACCCAATGATACCCGATCTCATTGATTTGATCCAAAAAGACTATAAGGAGGCATTGCCCGCCCCGGCCTGCTGCCCGGTAACAAAAAGAGGCACGTATCCGGGACAGCGGCAGAGGTAGAGGGGCTGCACAGCACTAAATCAAAAAAATTAGAGGATTCAAAATGGAAATCAAAACTTTAAGACTTTATATTAATGATCCCCCGGGCAAGCGCTGAGATCAAAATGTTGAAGCCGCCATTCTGGCAGCAAAAGAATTCGGAACAGCACAAAAAATAATAAAAAAAACATTGGCTGAGTACCTCGCTGAACAAGACCATCCTCCCTGCCCTTCAGTTGCACTGGACGATCATTTCCTCGTAAAAAACGGGGCTACTACAAATGACGAATTGAAGGCAGCATTGGCCGCGGGAAAATAGGAGGGGAGACAGATGCAAAAGGAATTTGTTTTTTTCTTTTCGACCACGCCATACAGCTTTGGACATACGCATACTTTCATCAGGCTTGCCGACGCAGCTCTCAAAAAAGGACACAAGGTTAGGTTAGTGGCTTCAGGCGACGGCGTTTTCTCGATAGTAAAGGGGCAGGTCCCCCAGTCTCTTTCAGCTCTTGAGGACCTTGTAGGAAGAGGACTCAAAGTGGATATATGAACTGGCTGCATGAAGACCCGCGGTCTTGCGGGCGAGGACGCTATTGAAGGCGGAGAAATGAGCTCGCTGAAGGGGCTTTTCAATGTTATTAAACAAGAGCCGATATTTATCAATATGGGTATTTAGGAGGGACCATGTCAACAATAAGCATAATATTGAGAAAGGCCCCTTACGGCTCTGTTGATGCGCCCGAGGCAATTCGTCACGCCCTTGGTGGTATAAATGACGACATGTCCGTCAATCTGGTTTTTATCGGCAGTGGAGTGAATGCTTCTCGACGAAATCAAGGCATCTCAGGGACAAACTACCTAAGTGTCGAAGATGGCATCAGGGACTGCATTGACATGGGCGTTGTGGTTTTTGCCGAGACCAAGTCTCTTGATGAGGCGCAGATCTCCGATATCGACCTGATAGAAGGGGTTCTGCGTGCAGGTTTCGACAAAATAGGCGAGGTCCTGAAGACCTCAGGCACAGTCATGATTTTTTGAAAAGGAGTAAACGATGCTCATTATAATAAAGAGTTCTCCCGATACACCTGAAGCCCGACAGGCGCTCGATCTTGCAAAATCGCTGAATGCCGGCATATGTCTTGTACAAAACGGCGTCTACCTCGCCGCCAAAGAAGAATGTGGGGACATTGCGGATTCCGTATACGCACTTTCGGAGGACATGACCCTTCGAGGCCTGAAACCGGCCGGCAATGTAAAAAGAATAGATTATGAGGAGCTGATAGATATTATGAACAGGAGCGAAAAAGTCATGGGAATGTTCTGAACAATCGATAACAAATGCAAAAGATGTAACGGGGAGGCAATAATGAAAAGGATAGTTGTTTTGGGCGGCTCATTCGGCGGCCTTACCGCAGCCTTCGAGGTGAAAAGGCTTCTCGGGAAAGAGGCTGAAGTGACTGTCATCAGTAATGACGACAGGTTCGTCTTTCTTCCTTCACTCCCCTGGCTGATCATGGGGTGGAGAAGGCCTGAGGACATTACCCTCAGGGTTTCAGATATTCTCAGACCCAAAGACATCCAATTCTTACACGAAGCTGCATTACAGGTTGATGCTGAGACATCGAAGGTTAGGACAAAGACAAAAGAGATTGCCTACGATTATCTCGTCATTTCTACGGGCCCGTTCCTGTCGTTCGATGAAGTACCCGGCCTCGGCCCCGACAATGGCTATACGGACTGTACGTTCGACCTGGATCATGCGATAAAAACGGGCCAGACCTGGAGGAAGATCATCGAAACTCCGGGGCCAATCGTAATCGGCTCAGCACAGATGGTGAGCTGTTTTGGGCCATCTTATGAGCTTGCGTTTGAGATGGATGCGGAACTCAGGCGCATGAAGATGCGGCACAAGGTTCCGATTCTCTATCTCACATCAGAGCCGTACCTCGGACATATGGGAGTAGGCGGGCTCGGCAATTCAAAGAGATTCTTTGAAGACGAATTTGCTGAACGGGACATCAAATCAATTGTCAGTCAGGCAATAGAAGAGGTCACCCCGGGTGAGATCAGGCTTAAAGACGGCACAAAGATACCGTTCAGGCTCGCTATGATAGCCCCTCCGTTTAAGGGTGTTCCATCTGTTGCTCCGCTCGGCAATCCGCGCGGCTTCATACCTGTCGACAAAAGATACAGGCATACAAAAAACAAAAATATTTTTGCCATCGGAGTTGCCATGGCCATCGCGCCGCCCGAGCAGACACCTGTGCCGACAGGGGTCCCCAAGACAGGCTACATGACGGTAAAGATGGCAAAGACAGCTGCTGCTGCGATCTCCGCTGATGTCAGGGGAACAACTCCTCCTGCAGAAAGCGAGATAGATGTGATGTGCCTTATGGACATGGGGAATACAGCAGCTTTCATGAAGGCAGCGCCGGTGCTTCCCCCAAGACAGGAGTCCGTCACGAAAAAAGGGATATGGGCCAAATGGTTGAAGGTCGGCTTCGAAAAATACTTCCTCTGGAAGATGAAAAACGGGATGAGCAATCTGCCGTAACTAAAGGAGGTCCACATGACGAAGATAACAAAAAATTTTTCGGTAATGTGTTTTCATGAGGTACGAGTTTTAAAATAGTGAATAATTCTACGGTCACTTGCAGCTGCCTTGGCAGGCGCACATCGAGTTGCCCTTTGCTTTTTCAAAGGTTCCCCGGCCTTCCTTAAACGATAGCGCGGCAATACCGAGTGCTCCGAAAGAATCAAGCATCCCGATACCGGTAAGTTCATAGCCCATGCTTGCAACTAAATGAACCAGGGAACGATACATGCAAGCCCTCGTGCAATTTGCTTCCGCAATCAGCGCCTGAGAATTGAACTGTCCAACCGGTCTTCCCGGTTCACAAAAATTTCTGCAGGACCTTCAGAAACGGGTTGTCTTTGAGCCGGTCTATATAGCAGAGCTTGGCCGGGTATTTGACAACGTCAGTGAAGGTCGGATAGATGTGGATCACCTCATAGAGTCTGTGGAACGGTATGCCAAGGGACTTGGCAAGCTGCGCCTCGTGAATAAGTTCTCCGGCATGGGCGCCCAGCATATGCGCCCCAACCAGCCTGCCGCGATAGCATATGAATTTGGACATGCCGACATCCGCCGCATCCGTCTTTCCCCTGTCCGTCCCGCCGTATGCCTGCCTATAGACCCTTACTCTTTCCCCGTACCTGTCCCTGGCCTCTTCTTCGGTGAGCCCCGCTCGTGCAAGTTCAGGATCCGTGAACGTACACCATGCTGCATTCTCATAATCAGCTGTTTTTTGAAACGGCAGGAAGGCGTTCCTGACTGCAACCGTGGCCTGATATTCCGCCATGTGACTGAACAGGTAGGGACCCACGACGTCTCCGCAGGCATATATATTGGGCGCAGATGTCCTGAGTCTCAGGTCGGTCCTTATCCCGCGCGGGGTATATTGCACCCCGGCATTTTCAAGTCCGAGCCCCTCGATGTTAGGCCTTCTCCCAGCCGCGATCAGAACCGCCTCAGCCCGCAAGGTCGCGGAGTTTGTCCCGTCTTCCATCTCTAGTGCGATCCCGCCTCCTTCCCGCCTTATCGCCACAGGTTTGCAACTCGTACGTAGTCGTACTCCTTCCTCCCTCATCTTCGAAGATAGGATGTCCACCAGTTCAGGGTCCTCCTTGTTGAGGATCCTGACGTGCTTGTGCACAAGGTCGATGCCCACGCCGAGGCTGTTAAAGGCCGAGGCTATCTCGGAGCCGACCGGTCCTCCCCCGATTATGATCATTGATGACGGCAGCCTTTCGATGCCGAATATGGTCTCATTGGTAAAGAAAGGTGCGGAATCGATCCCCCTGATCTTCGGAATAAATGAAGAAGACCCGGTGGCGATCAGGAAATTCTTAGAGCTCCAGGTTTTGTCCCCTATTTGGATGTGATGATTATCCTTAAATGCAGGCTCCCCAAAGAGAAGTGTTATGCCAAGTCTTTCGATTGCCTCAGGAGTATGTCCTCTATAAACCTCCTCTACCACGGACCTCACGCGTGTCATGACATTATCAGTCTTGATTCCCCTCGATCCCTCAATGTCGAGACCATGCTTCGGCGCATTCCTTATAAGAGCTGCTGTCCGGGCCGCGCTGATCAATGTCTTGCTGGGCACGCATCCATAAAGCGTGCACTCACCCCCAAGACGTCCCCTCTCTACAAGGGCCACTCTTTTGCCGAGCCCGCGAGCCAACTTGGCCGAGACCAGCCCCGCAGCCCCGCCACCAATGACTATCAGGTCATAATCAAAGCGGCCCATTCAGCCAATTATACTACTTTCGGATCCCCTCGATAAGCAGGTAGACATCATGTTTAAGGAATCTTGTGGCGGTTACCTGCAGGTCGCCGGACTCCTCGACGTGCCTCAGTGTTTCCCGGTCAAACCCTGCGCCGTACACCTTCCTGACAAACGGCGCAAAGAGGTTCTGGCGCGCCCTTATAGCACTGTTCTTTGAATGGATCATCTCAACGAGCCGAAACCTTCCACCTGGTTTTAATATCCTCGAGACTTCCGCCACGACCAGATGCTGCAGTTCCGTCGGTATCACACAGCACAAAAAAGTCGCGACGACCCAGTCGTAATGGCCCGTAGGGACCGATACCATACGGCAGGCGTCCTCACAGAGGAAGCGAACCCTGCACCTGGCGCCGCGCGCCCTGGTCATAGCGCGGCGCAGCATGGAGGGGCTGAAGTCGAGCGCGGTGAGATTGACATCGTCGGAATAGTATCGAAGGTTCCTGCCTGTTCCCACGCCGGCCTCCATCACCTCGCCCCTGATATCCCCCACAAGACCAGGCCTCCAATGCCTGTACTGTAATTCCCACGGAAAGTCCAGGATGTCGTATACATAGGCGGTGAGTTTATATTTATTCAGGTTAGCCTTATTTTTTTCGTGAACACCCGGCGCGCTGAAATCCATCTCTTCCTCGCGGTTCACATCCAACAGCCCATTAGGATGCGCAGGCCGGTTCATGAAACCGGTCGTTTCTTATCTTCTCCAAGAACCTTGGAGCAGGCGCCTTCCAAAAGTCACGTGCCTGTTAACCCTGACAAGATCATAGCCGCTGAGGCAACATATGCCACCGGCTGGTAAAAGAAAAGTCCCGTCATAATAACCGCACCCATGATGGTTCTGCTGAGATTAACTGCTTTCATGGCTTCCCTCCTTGTTAGGTTCATTTTTCTGTTAAAAGATAATTCCCCTGGGACAAGGTCAGTCCCCTTATTCACCTGCCGCCCCGGGTTCTGACAGCTCCCACTTTGCAGCGGATTATTTCTACTTATTAGCACGATCTGAATTTTTATGTCAAGGTAAAGCCACAATTACAAGGTAGCTGTCGTAACACGCCATAGTTGACTTTAATCGGAAACAGCGAAGCCCTCTTTTTGTTATAATTGTGCAATTATTATTAGCGGGGGGGAGGTAACAATGTCTATCAGGCTTACAGAACTTTCAAGCTGCGCGGGTTGAGCGGCAAAATTCAGTCCTTCGGACCTGTCCCAGGTGCTGGGGCAGCTGCCTGCTCTTACCGATAAAAATGTACTGGTCGGCTCGGCAAATGCCGATGACGCCGGCGTATATAAGATCACCGATGACGTTGCAGTAGTCCTTACGACAGATTTTTTTACGCCGATTGTAGACGATCCTTATTGGTTCGGCGCTATTGCCGCGGCAAATGCACTTTCGGACATCTGGGCCATGGGCGGGAAAGCTGTGGTAGCCCTGAATATCGCGATGTTTCCGAGCCAGCCTGTTTTCTTCCCGACACTCCAGAGAGTTATGCAGGGGGGAATAGAAAAGATGGCCGAGGCTGGTGTCTCGATCATCGGCGGGCATACTATAAGAGACAAAGAACCCAAATTCGGCTACACTGTCATGGGAACAATCCATCCTGATAAGATCCTCGACAACTCAAAGGCAAAGCCGGGGGACACCCTGGTTCTTACCAAGAAGATAGGGACCGGAATAGTCTCTACAGGAATAAAGTCTGGAATTTGCAGCAACACCGTCATTGAGGAACTGACTATCTCAATGGCTGCGCTAAATAAGAAGGCCAGTGAGATCATGATCGAGGTGGGTGTTAGTACGGCAACCGATATCACCGGTTTCGGTCTTATAGGCCACATGCACGAGGTGCTTTTTGCCAGCAGATTGAAGGCTCGCATCCGTACAAGCCTGGTGCCATTTTTTGATGAAGCTGTGAGGCTCGCGAAAATTGACGTTGCGCCTGGAGGCACAAGAGGAAACCTCAAGACTTACCTACCATACATCAAATGGGCGGACGATGTCCCTGATCACGAAAGGGTCCTTCTGAACGATGCTCAGACATCAGGCGGCCTCCTCATCTTTGTACCCGCAGAGAGAAAGGAAGAACTGATAACGGCCCTTCAGAAAGAAGGCCTGCTGGCTGCTTACATAGGCGACACATTCGAGGGAGAGACAGAGGGCAATACCCGGATTTTAGTGGAGAGGTAAAATGCATTTTGCATTATATCTCTTCCTGCTGGCAGCCGGTTCCATCGTCGGTTTCTTTTCAGGTTTGCTTGGCATCGGCGGGGGCATCCTTATGTTTCCGCTTCTTCTCTATATGCCCCAGGTATTCGGCCTCGACCCAATAGGCGTCAAGAACATCACAGGCCTCACGATGATACAGGGCTTTTTCGCGTCTCTTTCCGCGATGTTCTTTTACAATAAGCACAACCTTGTGAATAAGTCCCTTGTACTCACACTTGGGCTTTCGCTTTTTTTGTCTTCCCTTGCCGGTTCTTTTCTCTCCAAGATAGTACCCGACAAACCGATTTTGCTTATATTCGGGGCGCTCGCCTTTACAGCCTCGGTGATGATGCTTATACCGAGAAGTTACAGAAAAGACGAGATGACCGAAGACCAGGTGGCATTTCACAAACCAACAGCGATAATTATAGGCGTATCGATCGGATTTCTGATTGGGATGGTAGGACAGGGCGGGGCTTTTATAATCATCCCGATTCTTCTCTACGTCCTGAAAATCCCGCTGCGGGTGGCGCTGGGAAGCACTCTTGCAATAGGACTGTTCTCGTCATCTGCGGGACTCGTCGGAAAGATAGCGACCGGCCAGGTGCCTTTTCATATGGCTGCGGCTCTCCTTGCCGGAGCGATGCCTTCTGCCCGGTTCGGTGGTTTTGTGGGCAAAAAGACAAAGACGCAATACCTTAGATGGCTTCTCGCGGCAATCATCATAGGGACAGCTGCAAAGATTTGGATGGACATTTTCAAGTAGAAGGGGCGTGATTAATCCCGCCCTGTATGCTTCACAGAGGCGGGAGACTTACGGCTTCCTGATACCCTCCCTTGCAATCGCTATCTTGCCGGTCCTAACAAATTCCTTGATCCCCATCGGTTTAAGAAGTTCCACAAGGGCGGCTATCTTCTTTTCGTCTCCGGTGATTTCTATAGTATAGGTCTTCTGGCTCGAATCGATCACCCTTCCCCTGAATATCTCGGCAAGCCTCAGGACCTCCGCCTTGTCCTCCTGCCTTGGGGCGACTTTGATGAGGACCATCTCCCGCTCAACATGGTCTAACTCGGTCATGTCCACGACCTTGATAACATCGATAAGTTTATTCAACTGTTTCGTGATCTGTTCTATTATCCAGTCGTCACCGACCGTCACGATCGTCATGACCGAGACCTGCGGGTCTATAGTCTCTCCGACCGAGAGGCTCTCGATGTTATACCCCCTGCCGCTGAAGAGTCCTGAAATTCTGGAAAGCACGCCGAATTTATTCTCAACGAGTACCGATATTGTATGTCTCATAGCTCTCCTCTATAGCCCCGTAAAATTTCCCGAAAGGGGATAGTCGTTTTACTTAACCGCCTTAAGCTTCTTTTCGGACTTCTTCACTTCTTCCCGGAAGAGCATCTCGTCGATTGCAGCGCCGGCGGGGACCATTGGATATACCTTTTCCTTCCAGTCGATGACAAAGTCCATAAATACCGGCCTCTTGATGCTGAAAGCCTCCTTAAGGACAGGCTCGACCTCGGAACGTTTTGCAGCCCTCAGTCCGACCGCACCATATGCCTCCGCGATCTTGACAAAGTCCGGTATCGTCTCCTCCAGTTTCGTATGCGCGTATCGCTCACGGAAAAAAAGTTCCTGCCACTGTCTGACCATTCCAAGATACCGGTTGTTGAGGATCGCAACCTTGACCGGCAGTCTGTTGATCACTGCAGTCGCAAGCTCCTGTATGTTCATCTGGATGCTTCCGTCGCCGGCGACATCGATAACCAACTTGTTAGGGAATGCAAACTGAGCCCCTATGGCCGCAGGGAAACCATAACCCATCGTACCAAGGCCCCCCGACGACAGCAGTGTACGGGGCTTGTCGAACTTATAGAACTGGGCAGTCCACATCTGGTTTTGTCCGACCTCAGTGCAAATTATCGCATCGCCTTTGGTAAGCTCGTTTATCTTTTCTATAACGTACTGCGGCTTGATCACCTCAGTCTCTTTGTCATAAGACATCGGCCTTTCGGCCTTCCAGGCGCTTATCTGTTTTAGCCATGCCTTTCTCACTTCCTGCCACTGCTCTTTCACCTCTTCCTTCAGGATCTTGTTCATCGTCTGAAGGACTCTTTTGACATCACCGACTATCGGCACATCGACGCGCACGTTCTTTCTTATTGACGTAGGATCAATATCTATATGGATTATCTTTGCGTTTGGAGCAAATGCGCTGATCTTTCCCGTGACCCTGTCGTCAAAGCGCATGCCTATCGCAACGAGAAGATCGGACTCCTGAATAGCCTTATTTGCATAATAAGTCCCGTGCATGCCGGGCATGCCCAGAGATAGTTTGTGACTACCGGGAAAGCCTCCCAGACCCATCAAGGTCATCGTAACGGGAATCTCAGTATGCTCCGCCAGTTCCCTGAGTTCCTTTGCCGCACCCGAACTGATCACCCCGCCGCCGCCGATGAATACCGGTCTCTTGGCCTTTGCGACCATATGTGCCGCCTGGATAATCATGTAACGGTTGCCCTCATATGTCGGCTTATAGGTCCTCATATCAACCGATTCCGGCCAGACAAATTCCGCCTTGGCCGTCGTGACATCCTTGGGAAGGTCGATGAGAACAGGGCCTGGCCTGCCTGTAGTAGCGATATAAAATGCCTCTTTGATTATCTTCGAGAGCTCGGTCACGTCCTTGACCAGATAGTTATACTTCGTGCAGGGTCTGGTGATGCCGACTATGTCAGCCTCCTGGAAGGCGTCATTACCGATAAGCATCGTCGGCACCTGCCCGGAAAAAACTACAAGCGGGATAGAATCCATCGATGCCGTCGCTATTCCTGTGACCGTATTCGTTGCTCCCGGCCCCGAAGTCACCAGCACCACACCCGCTTTTCCGGTGGCCCTGGCATAGCCGTCCGCGGCGTGGACAGCGCCTTGCTCGTGTCTCGTCAGGATAAGTTGAAGGTCCTTTTCGTCGTGCAGGTAATCGAATATATTCAGAACAACGCCTCCCGGGTAACCGAACATGTACTTCACACCCTCTTTTTTAAGACTTTCTATGAATATTTCAGCGCCAGATATTTTCATTATTCACCTTCTCCTCACGGCGTCTTCACCGTTCCGCATAGCGGCCGAAGCAGCCAAATATCCTAAAGTTTCCCGTTATTTTACCATAGAGTGGCTATTTTTCAAACGATTTCAGCCTGCCTTTAAACCGCTAATAGACAAACATCATGAAGAAATGATAAACTTTTTCATCACGATTTGCAGAGTGTTGTGTTCTTTGGGAGGTAATCTAAGATGGAACCGGTTATGGAACCAGTCAAAGTTATCATGCGATACACCGATGGGAGGCTCATCAAGGGTTACACAAATGATTTCTATCCCAATAAGCCTATGTTTCATATTCATTCCGCTGAAAATGATCCTGCGAACAAAGTAACCGAGATCAATGTCGGCCAATTAAAGGCCATATTCTTTGTGAAGGATTTCGGCGGGAACCCGTCTTACGATGAACAGAAGCATTTTGGAGAAGGCGCACATATTGCCGGGCGGAAAGTTGAAGTAACTTTTACTGACGGAGAGGTCTTAGTTGGTACAACCGTTGGATATGCCCCTAACCGTCAAGGATTTTTTGTCCATCCCGCAGATTCAGAGTCCAACAATTTGAGAGTGTATGCCGTATCCTCATCTGTGAAAAAGGTCCGCTTCCTGTAATGGAGCCTCTGGAAAAACCGGTGCAATAAATCAGATTTACCCGGCCTTGAGAAAAGTCTTAAGTAGGCTCTCCCTTTCATTGCCGCTCGGACTGACTTTGAGCACTTCCGACTTTTTCCAGTTCTGGAAGAGGTCTATAATCTTGTCGAGAGACTCCTGATGAAGCTGTTCGATGGCATCCCTGTCGGGAAGAGTAGTGATCAGGTTCCTGTCTATAAAATTTCCTATCCTTTCCCTGTTGAAGACCGAAAGGAAGACCATACCCTTGAAGATCCTCTTGTTGGTTTTGAAAGAAAAAACGAGACGGTCCAGGGAACTCTCGAGAAATAAGTCATTTCGCATCTGGATCTTTCTGTCTATCGCAATCGCCTGAAACCAGTATTTCTTGTCTATTATGCAGTCGGCCTTCATCTCCATTACCGTATGCCCTATGTTTTTCCTGTCGGCAGTATACACATTGTGCGCGACGGTGTCCGCGGCAAGATGGCTCATATATCCGTAGACAAAAGCCTTCTGCTGGTCTGTCTTGGAAACCCTGAAAAGATCGAAAGCAACGTCCCAACTGTGTGAGCTCTTGTGGTCGGGCAGATACTGTTTACCGATGATAATGTCGGCCATGAGATTGCCGTAAAGAAAATCCTTCCTGTATCTCCTGATAATCTCAAGCAGACCCGCAGGCAGGAGCGGACTGAGAGAGAATATCTCGTTTCCCAGATAAAAATGCGTGAGTGGCCCCCAGGCAAAAGCCCCAACCGGGACCAGCAAGAAAGCTACGATGAGTGATATTTTAAAAAATCTCATCACATCCCCTTCACGAGCTCTAAAAGGAGCCTGACACCAACGCCGGAAGCCCCTTTCGGGATATAAGGTTTTTCCTTCTCGACCCATGCAGTACCCGCGATGTCCAGGTGTACCCATGGCACATCCCCTGCGAATTCTTTCAAAAAGAAAGCCGATGTAATAAGCGACCCGTTTTTGCCTCCTGTATTTTTTATGTCGGCTATATCGCTCTTTAAATTTTCTTTATATTCTTCAAAAAGAGGCATTTCCCAGACCCTCTCGTATACCGAGTCGCCGCATCTTTTGAGGGCATCGAGAAGCCCGCTGTCATTGCCCATCATCGCAATCGCCTCGCCGCCAAGGGCAATGGAACAGGCACCGGTAAGTGTCGCGATATCGACGACGGCACGAGGTCTGAACCGTTTTGCATAACTTATGGCGTCAGCCAGGACTAGACGCCCCTCCGCGTCGGTATTGATTATCTCCACACTCTTACCGCCGACCGCTTTGACAACATCACCGGGTCTCGTCGCCGAGCCTCCGGGCAGATTCTCTGTGGCCGGCAGGAGCCCTACAAGGTTAACCGGCAGCCCAGACTCAGACACCGCCTTGATCACGCCCAAAACGGCCGCTCCTCCTGCCATATCGTATTTCATCTTCTCCATGCCTTCCGCAGGCTTAAGGGAAATACCGCCGCTGTCAAATGTGATTGACTTGCCTATAAGCACCACCGGCGCTCCCTTTCCCCCTTTATATTCAAGAACTACAAACTTAGGAGGCTCGTGAGATCCCTTTGCCACCGCAAGATACGCACCCATTCCCAGCTTCTGCGCGTCCTTCCTTTCTATGACCCGCACAGATAGTCTCTTGCCCCTTAAAGAAAGAGCTGCCTTGGCAAGATGGGTCGGTGTCATGTCGTTTGAAGGCGTATTGATCAGGTCCTTTGCAAAACTGACCGCAGAGGCCGTTGTTACGGCCATATCGAGTTCATTTTTCAAGAGCTTCGAAGGCGTTGAAAGGACTATTAAATTGTCCAGGGTGCTGCCATTTTTTTCCTTCTTATAACGGAAATAGCTATAAAGGGCGAGAAGCGTGCCTTCCGCAAACAGCGAAGGTTTGAGTTTGAGAGAAGAGATTATTTTGCAGGACAGCGCGACCTTCTTCATCCCGTTGTCCTTCAGATAAGATGCCGACTTTCCAGCTGCCTGCCTTAGCCCCTCTGCAGTCACCTCCGCCTTCTTCCCAAGGCCGGCAAGCAATATCCATTCAGCCTTAAAACCCTGTGGTGCGGGAAGCAGAAGGACTTCAGCCTTTTTTCCGCTAAACTTTTTGGAAAAGGCCTTCTTTAGAGTCTGTACGGCTGCGCTGCCGAGATAGTCATATTGTCCCGCAGCAGCTTCCTCCGTGACGGGAAGGATAAGGGCATCGCAGGCGCAGTCCCTCTCCCTGAGATCTATTACGGATATATCCATCAATTACCTTTAAAATAACTATTTAACAAAACTACGCTTTAATTTTAGCCTATTTGCCCGAAAAATATCTACCCCGGCCAAGGCCTTTCTAATGAATCCCACGCAGAGTTGATGGTGCGCGAACGGGTCGCAGTGGGTCAGTTTTACAAGTTCACCCTTTTGACGGGTTCAGGATGTCTGGGAGTCTGAGTCATCTTAATTTTGTCATCGCGCTTCTATCGGAGATATGAATTTTTTATCTCTCAAACCCTAGATTCCCGATTGAGACCTCGGTAATGACAGAGGAAAACAGAAATCTAAACCTGTCGAACCATAGATACTCTGGTAAAGACGGCCTGTTGCCCATTACCCCGCAGGCCGATGATTGACACAAAAATACGCTTTGGACGATTATGTATTATGGCGCGGACAGAAGGCAACCCTGACTTATCGATAAGAAGCATCCAGAGTATATTCGGGACGCCCTTTACAGATGGCAATAAGATCACCCTATTAAAGGGGCTTGACTCCTTCAATATCATATTCAATGCCGTGAACAAGGCAAGGGAGTTCATCTGTCTTGCCTTTTATATTTTCAGAAATGATGAAACCGGCACCGAGCTGGCCGAAATACTGAGGAAGAAGGCGTCTGAAGGCGTCAGGGTATATATACTGTATGACCATTTCGGGTCGATAGGCACACCGGCGAAATTCTGGGGATACCTTCGGGACTCTGGGATCAGGATACGCGCTTCGCGCCCCTTCAAGTGGACGGCGCCGTTTCATTATGTCCGCAGAGATCACCGGAAACTCATCATAATCGACGGCCTTTACGCATTCACCGGAGGGCTCAATATAGCCAATGAGTACAGGGGATATCATCTGATAAGTAAAAAAATCATGAGAAAAAAGAAGGGCTGGAGGGACACCGGCATACTCCTTGAGGGTCCGATAGCAGCAACTCTCTTCGAGGAGTTCAGAAGGAGCTGGCTGCTGTGGAAGGGCGGAGTCATACCGGCCATTAAGCAGACGCGTCGCGTTAAAGGAGAACTTCCAGTGCTGCCGATCTTTGCGAGTTCCGCCAGGGGCAGGAGAAGGATGAGAAAACTTCTTTATTTCAGCATCGCCAAGTCCAGAAAGAGTATTTACCTGACGACTGCCTATTTCACGCCCAGCAGAAGGATGCTTCAGGTGCTGGAAGAGGCAGTCAACAGAGGGGTGGATGTAAAGCTGCTTCTTCCGGGCAGGTCCGACATCACAGCAGCCCTTTATGCGGCCCGGGCATATTTTACAAAACTGATAAAGGCCGGTGTGGAGATTTACAATTACCAGGGTGAAATACTTCACGCAAAGACCGCTGTCTTCGACAGTGTCTGGAGCGTCATAGGGTCTGCGAACCTCGACTTTCAGTCCCTAAGGAGAAACGATGAAGGCAACGTCGGAATAGTGGACGAGGACTTTGGGACGCAGATGCGCGAGACCTTCTATGAAGACCTTGGAAATTCAGATCGGGTAGAGCTTGAAAAATGGGTCAGAAGGCCCCTATATGAAAAATTCAAGGAACGCTTCTTCGCCCTTTTCAGGAAACGCCTCTGACAAATATAAATTTATAGCCCGGGTTTTGGGTATAATATCTACTCAAAAAAACTCATGGAATATTTCTTCTTTGTCGTAGCTGCCTTCATGCTGGGTTTTGCATCTGCAGTTCCGGTCGGCCCGGTTCAGATAGAAGTAATAAAGAGGTCTATCAGCGGCCATCTTAAGTCTTCTGTAATGGTCATCCTCGGCGCCATGGTGTCGGATGCGGTTTACGGAGCGATCGCCTTCTTCGGTATAGCGCCTTTTCTCAGGGAGAGGATGGTGATGGCAGTATTCTGGCTCTGCGGGGGGACGATCCTGATCTTCCTTGGTGTGCTTACTGTGAAGAACAGCCTTCGGGCGCACGAATTCAACAGAAACTCAAAGCATCTGAGAAAGAAGCGGTGGGCCTTTATCGGCGGCCTCTCCCTCTCAGCCACAAACCCTATGATGGTGCTCTGGTGGCTCCTCGGCGCGAGATTATTCCATGAGGTGGGTCTGATACACGATTTTCCCGCGGAGGTGGCAACCACCTTCCTCATTGCAGGCGTCATCGGTCTTGCCTCTTATCTTGCCCTCCTCTCGCTATTTCTACATTGGGCAAAGAGGTTCATTTCAGAGAGCAAGATCCGGCATATAAATCTCGGTTTCGGAATAGTCCTTCTCCTTATAGGGGGATACTTCATATTCAGCTCGGTTAATTATTTTTTCCAACCGTACTGACACCTCCTCCCTCAGCCATGAATAATATGCGTCAGGTGCTATAATATTTTTCGTGCAGATCGTCACTTCAAAAGGCCTCACAAAATACTATGGCACTCTTTGTGCTGTTGACCATATCGACTTCGAAATATCTCGGGGCGAATGTTTCGGTTTCCTGGGTCCAAACGGCGCCGGCAAGACAACGGCTATGGGAGTGATTTACTGCTTTATGCCTCCCACATCCGGTGACGTGAAGGTCTTTGGCATCGATGTTTCGGAAGACCCCTCACTGATAAAATCAAGGATAGGCGTCATGCCGCAGGACGACAGCCTCGACCCCGACCTTTCGGTTTTCGAAAATCTGATCGTCTACGCGAGATATTTCGATATCCCAAGGAAAACCTCCATCCCACTTGCAAATGAACTCTTGAAGTTCGTCAATATGGAAGACAAGGCCAACGTTAGCATCAAAAGTCTCTCCGGAGGCATGAAGCGAAGACTCCTTTTGGCCAGGGCGCTGATCAACAATCCTGAACTACTTATTTTAGACGAGCCGACCGTCGGCCTCGACCCCTATAGCAGGCATTCGGTGTGGGAGAAGCTGCAGGCCCTTAAATCAAAAGGGGTGACTCTTATTCTCACCACTCACTACATGGAAGAAGCCGAAAAGATATGTGACAGGGTCGCGATCATGAATTCCGGAAGGATCATAACTATCGATACCCCTTCAAAGCTTATGGCCTCACACGGAGGCACTCTTGAGGAAGTCTATCTGAAACTCACAGGGAGGCCTCTTGCGGCTTAAACGTGCCTTCAGTGTCTGGCAAAGACACGCTAAGGTTTACACGAAGCTCTACAGGTCAAGCATAGCGCTTAACTTCGTGGAGCCGGTCCTTTATCTTGCGGCTCTTGGCCTCGGCCTGGGCGCCTATGTGAAGGAAATAAAGGGCGTGCCTTACATAAATTTTATTGCGCCAGGTATCATCGCCTCATCAGCGATGTTCGCGGCGACCTATGAGTGCTCCTATGGGACCTATGTGAGGATGACCTACCAAAAGACCTTTGACGCCATACTTGCAACGCCAGTCAACGTCTCCGACCTCATTGCGGGAGAGCTGATGTGGGGCGCCACAAAGAGCATGCTCTACGGAACGATCATCATGATTGTCATCTCGGCCTTCGGCCTTGTCTCCTCTCCGGTGCTTGCACTGGCAGTCCCGCTTCTTTTCATAAGCGGCCTGATCTTTGCGGAGATATCCCTGATATTCGTAGCGATTGTACCCGGGATCGATTCCTTCAATTATTTTTATACCCTCCTTATGACCCCGATGTTTCTTTTCTCAGGCATTTTTTTCCCTGTTGACACGCTGCCGCCGCTCGTAGCCAGGATCGCCTTTTTCACGCCTCTTTATCATCTGGTCAATATCTGCCGCTCCTTTTCCTCAGGTGTTCCGATGAACTCCGCATTGGATATTCTCTGGATAGCAGCCGTCGCGTTCTTTCTTGCGCCTTATGCCTTCAGGCTTATGAAGAAAAGACTGATACGATAGGCCTTTTAGTTTTCCTCCGGGAATGAAGCATCGCCGCCCCCAGTGCCCTTCACGCCGGGGTAGGATCTGGTTGGCGTGGTGGATCGGCCGGGATGAAGGCCCTCGCGCCATTATGTCGGGCAAGGAGACGCCTGCGGCCAGCACTCTCACCCGCACCTCAGCATCCTTCGGCTCTGGGCAATCTTCTTCAACCACCCGAAGTGCATCGGGCCCGCCATAATGAGCAACGATGATGCGCGTGTGTTTCATGAACACCTTCCTCGCTTGCCGTGCACTCAAGCTTGTGAGACGCAACAATTACTATACCAACTTTACCTTAACACAATTATTTCAAACAGAATAAATTCAACCCGCGAAAATAAAGTATTACCGCAAAATTTCCATGCTGGCATTTTCTGATAATATGGACTAAAAGCCAACTTCGCAAAATCTGGTATTTTTGTAATGTTGATTTTCGCGAGCAACTCAGAGGGTTTGGCGAATGCGCTCGTATGTGCCATAGAGGAAGGAGTGTTGCGCGGAGACCATATTTTCCTCCGATGAGATTTTCGTTCCTAATCCTCAGGCTGTGTTGTCCAGTTCGCCGAAGAGTCAACATAATTCAAGAAAGCCGCAACAGTGAGGATTTCGGGAGAAGCTCACAGGGAATGCCATTAACACCCGCTCAACCGCTTCCAAAGGTCAGAGGATGTAGTCTATCCAATGTCTTTCAGAACGGTTCCACTTCGATACGCCTTCCTTTTAGCTGGGTTTCAGATTTTCGTTCCCCATTGCCCTTCAGATCAAGTAAGCTTACCTTGGCCAAACCGCTAAAATTCTTCTCGTCGGGTCCTAGTGTAATGCGTATTTGGGTCTTCTGTGTTCCAACCAACTTTCTGTTTTCGTCAAACCGCAGTGCGATGTAAGTTCCGTCGAATTCTCGGTCATTGATTCGCTTCCAAACGCCGTGGCCCACACTAAGTACCGGATGAGTATCTCCCTTCGAAAGAATGTTCGATCGGATGTGAATGTGAGGAGCACCACGCCCTCACCACCAAGGCGACTTGCCGATACGAGCCATGCGCCCACCATTCCTCGGTTAGTTTCAGCGGAAGCATTCTTTCAGGTGGTAATCAACCCTACTAACGCGAAACCTGCCACGACGAAGCCAATTATCAGACTCGTCAATACGTCTCTTCTTTGTCTCATGACAATTCTCCTTTCATATACGGCTTAAATGCGTGCAAGCCCTTCTATTGGCCGGCAACTAGCACCTCTTTCTTCGGAATCTCAAATTCCCTCACAGCCCCAAAAAAGTGTAAAAAAACCAAACTCACCAGAGAACTTATTGATACTTCGGCAGCTCGGCCATCTTACTGAAGACCCACCGCTTTCCGTCCCCTCCTTGCGAAGGGTTTGGCTTTGTCGAGAGTGCCTTCTTTGACTCCATTACGTCACGCTAATTTGAACCTGTCAATTTGAAGTTCTGATGGCTTGATAACCCCTTAATTACGACTTGATAGTGCAGAGGAAGAGTTAGTGTGATTGTCTTTACGACTTCTCAGAACATCCGGGATGGCTTGGCTTTTGATTTCAATTGCAAAAAGTCAGCGTGTCACATTCGACTCTTCGTACTGATGCCTGGCAATTCCTGATACGCTAACCATCGACGGGTAGACAGGTTGAGCAGATTTTCATAATTATTTCACCAACTTTTCCACCGTGCATGCAACCACCCTGTAGGCAAAGTCTGACAAGATTATCAGAATAAGACCGATAGACAGTTATTTCAAATTGGAGTAGCATTTCACTATACGTTGTCTTGCGACATCGAATCGGGATACAAGCCCAAGTTGTTGGTATTATGATCAAAAAAGGATTTGAATAATTCTGAAGGCATATATGACGCGCACTAGCGGAAGACATAGGAATTACGAAATAGACAAGATGGGGCGGATAAACGTCTATCCATCATTAGAAGAGCCGAAGAAGGGGCACATTCTAAGATATGTTGGCAGCCGGCTTGTGACATGGTGGAAAAAACTCAGGTAGCTTTTTGAAACTGTTTGGTGAGTTGCTTCGTTTACGAAGCTGACTATCATCTGTTGAAGCGTGGTTTGTCATGTCAAGAAAGGAGGAAGAACAAATGAATGAAGCTCTGGACAAAAAGATTTCTCGCCGCACAATGCTTAAGGGCGTTGCGGCAGTGGCGGGCGTCGCACTCGCGTCGGTTTTCACCGGGAGGGCACGCGCGGCGAAGGCAACCAAAGCCGCCATGAAGTACCAGGACACGCCGAAAGGCGACCAGAAGTGCAGCAATTGCAAGTTCTTTGTCCCCGGTAAGACGCCGACTGCTGAAGGCACCTGTCAGGTGGTGGAGGGGTCGATAAGCCCTCAGGGGTGGTGTACCGCCTATAGCAAGTAATCCTAACGGATTGAAGGAAACAGTTTTAACCATTTTTTTTGCAGGGAGGTATTTAGATGGCGGAGCAAGAGAAACTCCTGGTTGATCGGTGTTGCAGCGGATCCCCGAAAGAAAAATTGTCCCCCGGAGAACCTGCCTCACTGTGGGTCAACGGGCTAAAGCTTGGACCCCTTCATTTAGATTTTAGGGGGCTTAGCCGCCTTGAAACTGGAATCACGACCTGCTGTGCTGCTTTGCTAATGTTGTCAGTAATGATGTTGGTCAACCCGGCTGTATCCCCCGCCGAAGTCTCCGTGGGCATATCTGTTACGTTTGCCCCGCCGGCGCTTCCAGTTTACGTGCAGCCGCTTTGTCCTGGCCCCGGCTACATCTGGACACCGGGCTACTGGGCTTGGGACCCGGACTATGGCTACTACTGGGTGCCCGGCACCTGGGTGCTAGCGCCGTTTCCGGGTGCGCTATGGACTCCCGGATATTGGGGCTGGAGCGATGGGGTGTTTGTCTGGTATGAAGGCTACTGGGGCCCTGTTGTTGGTTTCTACGGCGGCATTAACTATGGATTTGGCTACTCCGGTGTCGGCTACGGTGGCGGCTATTGGAGGGGCAACGCATTCTACTATAACAAAACCGTAAACAACATCAACGTAACAAACATTACGAACGTTTACAGCAAGACCGTCGTTAACGTTCGCCCAGCAGGC
>OUUY01000132.1 GCA_900302705.1 Candidatus Sulfobium mesophilum | reverse complement strand
GTGGTAGACTACCACGTCGATAGGCTGGAGGTGTAAGTGCAGTAATGCATTCAGCTGACCAGTACTAATTGACCGTGTGTCTTGACCCTTATTTCATTTCCCTCCTGTTGTCAAAAACAGGTTGACAAAAAGTAGTCATTTGATGTTTAATAAATGGCTTAAGGAATTAAGGTTTCCGGTAGCAATGCAGGAGGGGTCACACCCGTTCCCATTTCGAACACGGAAGTTAAGCCCTCCATGGCCGATGATACTTGGATCGCGAGGTCCTGGGAAAGTAGGTTGCTGCCGGATTAAAATTGAGGCTCGGTCTATTCGACCGGGCCTTTCTATTTTCAAAAGACCTCAGGAGAAGTCTCATAAAGCATTTCAGCTAGGGCGGCTATCGGACTTGATTTTCCATCATTTGTTGCTATTATTTGATTGGGAGAAATGGAAAAGAAAAACGGTTCTGTCGAAAGAATCAGAAGTTGCATGCTTATGGAGTCGGCTTGTGCCGCAGTCTTCCATCTGCTGGCCCTTAATTTCCCCAGAGAAAGCGAGCTATGGAACCAAATGGCAATGGATGAGGAAGCCCATGCTGAATTCATTGCAAAAGGAATGAACTTTGGCGATCCTGAAAACTTCGCTGATTTCCGCGTCGCTCCTGAACTCAAGCATATCAGGCAGACCGTTGAGTATGCGAATGAGTTCAAGAAAATGCTGGCAAAGGACAGGGTATCGGTCAAAGAGGCATTCGAAATGGTGGTCAGACTCCTGCAAATGAAGAACGAGTGTTATCTCAACGACCTGCTCGGCAAGGAAAAAGAGGAACGGGTAAAGAAGGTGTTTCAGAGGCTCTCTGAGATAGACAGATCAGGCCTTCAGCTGGTAGAGACGGTAATGAGCAGGTATGATTTTCAGAAAAAGAAAGAAGAGTAAGAAGGGCTGTTCCGCAGCCTGAAAATCTCCCGCGGCAAAAAAAGATCTACCGCGGGAGATCTCCCGTTATCCCTCGCAGCAGATGCGCCTCATTCTCTTTTTTCCGTTCGGAGAAACGGCGAGCACAACATCCACTTTCTTACCGCAGTTGCAACAGAAATTTCCCTTATTCTTATTCTCAGCTCTGGCTGCGACGTCTGTCTTGGATTTTTTCTCTCCTGCCATGATGAAACCTCCTTTCTTTATGCATGCTTCTATGAAGCAAAAATTTTGTAACATTCCATTGTGTCAAAGGCACAAAAGAGTCCCTTCATTATTCTTTAAACATTGCACATCCTTCACAGGTAAACACGAGCGAGGAATATCAATGCAAAAGCAAACTTCATATTATAAAAATAACCTACCAGTCTGTCAAGAAGCCCGCTGAGCCCGCTAAGCAAATGCGGCAGACCTGCTGATTTATCATATTTCCAGTTCACGAGACGAGTTCGACAGCAAAAGCCGTTATTCAGCGAAATAATTATGCTGGCGTTGTGGTTTTAAATGATTTGTGGTACCTTCTAGAAGGCAGTGGAATCGTCAATCCTTCTGGACAAAGGGACCCTCTGGATGACCATTGTGAAGGTTGCATCTAACGCATTGGCAACCGGAGCGCTGCACCCTATTCCAACGGACTACGAGTTTATCGAAGACCGGGGTGTTCGCTTTTTCGTCAGAATCCTGTCCAATCTCGCCCGTAAGGACGAGGAAAGGGAAAAAGTGCAAAAGGAGGGGAAGAAAGCCAGTCCTTTTCTCCCATACGAACAAGATTTATTCGTAGCCGATATTTCGAAGTCGCATGTGGCTGTCCTTAACAAGTTCAATGTGGTGGATAACCACCTGCTTATCGTCACAAGGGAGTTCGAGGACCAGGAGTGCCTTCTTACAAGGGAGGATTTTGAAGCACTGGATACGTGTATGGACGAGTATGACGGGCTTGGCTTTTATAACGGGGGCACTGCGGCTGGGGCAAGTCAGCCTCACAAACACCTTCAGCTGGTCCCGCTCCCTCTGGCGCCTGAGGGCGTCAGCATTCCCATTGAGCCACTGCTGGACAAAGCAAGATTTCAAGGCTCATTTGGTATTATCCCCGGATTTCCTTTTCTTCATGCTTTCGCACGCTTAGATGATGATGTGAAGTCGCCCGATCACGTTCCGGGGGAAGACCTCTTCGCCTTTTACCGGGAAATGCTTCGCCATGTTGGAATGAAAGCGCCGGATACACAGGTGCGTAAAAGGCAGTCGGGTCCTTATTGCCTGATAGTCAGCAGAGCTTGGATGCTGCTTGTGCCAAGATCGAAGGAATTTTTTGAAGGTATTTCAATTAACTCTCTGGGGTATGCCGGAGCCCTACTTGTAAGGAACGAGTTGCAGATGGAGGTGCTAAGAAGATACGGGCCTATGATGGCGCTGAAAAATGTGGCGCTATAGATAAATTTTAATTGCTCCGAAATTTTTTAGAAATATCAGCTGATGAGTTGCTAAAAAAAGGTGGAGCAGGGGGCGGGAATATCAATCTTCTCGGATGGGTCTCGGGTGCAAGAAAATATTAAGTCATTGGGTAGGCATTTTTTGCTGTCTTTCCTTCACGGCATGAGGTCCAGCCTATTTCCATCCTTGAGGCGCTTGCCTGCTGCAAAGCTGTTGTGGTCAGTGATATACCCGAATGCCCTTTTGTTACTCAAAACAGGGCAGGGGTATCTTTCAAATAAGACGACCCTGCTTCGCTTGCTGTGCATGAAAGGCCTAGCTGTAAATGCTGCGATTGAAGAAATGGGGAGCAATGGAAGAGAATGGGTCGGGGATTTCACCCGGGACAGTATTGCCGGGCAATGCTTTGTAAAGCCCTTTTGAGCAGTTGGGGCCTGTCCTTTGTCCTGACAACTATCGAAACTAAAGGTCTTCTTTCTTCCAATTATAGGTCCTCATAAAAAGTTTTTCGGTTTCAGTCGGTGCAACAAAGACGGAGGTGAAATACCAGCAAATTTCCGGCTAAGTCCGCGGTTTTATCATATTGGACCAGCCTCTAAAATTTCCATGACGGTCCCCGCCGCTTGAAGGCTTGATGGCGTGAAATCAGTAGGCCCCTTCCCGCTTTATGACAATACGGATCGTCTTAAGAAGTATCACGACATCGAGCCAGAGGTTCCAGTTTCTGACGTACCAGGAGTCAAGCGACATGCGGTAATCATAACTGGTATTGCTCCTGCCGCTTACCTGCCAGAGCCCTGTTATCCCGGGTTTTGTCAGCAGAATCGTGTAATCACGGTCCCCCATGTCCTGCTTCTCTCTGGGGAGATACGGTCTCGGTCCTACAAGGCTCATCTCTCCCTTAAGCACATTGAATATCTGCGGCAGTTCATCCAGGGAGGTCGACCGCAGGAATCTGCCAACCCTTGTAGCTCTTGGATCCTCGGACAGTTTCCAGTGCGTGTTCCATTCCAGCCTGGCATCAGGGTTTCTATCCAGAACACCGTTCAGCGCCTCTTCGGCATTTTCGTACATGGTTCTGAACTTGTAACAGTTAAAGGGCTCCCCTCTTTTGCCGATTCGCTCCTGCAAGAAAATAGCCTGACCCTTCGAATCAAGCCGAATCATGGCAGCAATAACAGCCATGGGAACCGAAAGAACAGGCAGCAAAAGAACGCTCATGCAGATATCGAAACCCCTTTTGATAAAGATATTGATAGGGTTCGAGAGGTTGTTCTTCATCTCGAAGGCGAACGCCTCTTCATGGAAAAAATGCTGAAGGTTCGTCCCCGTGACGGCGATGCCGAAAATGTCCGGCACAAAGAGGATGCGCTGGACCTTATGCTGGAGGTTGTTGATGAGACTCTGCAGTCTTTCCTTGCCGGCGCCGGGCATGGCGATAACAAGGTCTTCAATATTGCATCCTTTTATGTATTCCGCAGCCCTGTCTACGCCTCTGTGAACCTTTATCCCATCTATCTTCATACCGCATTTTGCGGGGTCATCGTCCAGAAACCCCAGGATCTCATAGCCGTAGTTAGGTTCCTTCCTTAACGCCCTCACAATAAGCTTTCCTGTCTCCCCTGCTCCCAGAATGAGGACCCTGCGCTTAAGAAGACCGAAGCGCCTCAGGGCATTTTTGGTCACGGCCCTGATCAGCGGGAGCGATAGAATCGATACAATACCCATCACGATAACAATCGTACGAGACATCACATCGCCCAGTTTCCCGACGGACAACACAGTAAAAACACCCACCGTAGAAAAGAACGATACCTTCCATAGCGCCCTTATCTCATCCCAAAAAGAGAATCTTTTCGTGTAGAGACCCTCATAATAGAAAAGAAAAATCCAGACTGCAAATACCCACCAGATGTCCGCGAGTCCGCTGAAGGTTAGATTTGGAGGAAAGCCCGCATAAAAAATAGGCAGTACCTTGATCCTTATGATGAGGGCGAGACGAAACGTGAATAAAATGGCCGCCGTATCCACAAAAAAAACAGCGAGAACCTCAGCCGCCGCTTTAATCCTTTGCACGCCCCTAATAGTTGCCTCCTTTAAGTGTGGCGGTGACCCTGCCCAACGCCACCTTGGTCTGCAACTTTACCGGGACATGTCTGTCGTCGTCCGTGAGCCAGATATACATATCTCCCCGTCTGTTGAAAATTCCTTCGGACTTAAGTATAGGCTTTATGACAATGGTGTCGAAATCCCCGAGCCTGGTGCTGACACGCTCCCTCCTGATGATCTGGACTTCGACATTCCATAACTTCTTGTTGTCGAGAACCTCCACATAGACGGATCTGCCGACCTGCGGCTTAAGTGTTCGGATATAATAAAAACTCGAGAGAGGATCGAAGGTCTTGTCCCTTATCTCAACGTCCATCTTTTCGCCGCTTAAGTGGTCTGTAAAATAGGCTCTGCGATTTAGGCAGTCGAAGACCACCTCTTTGTTTCGCCTGTGGCCACCTTCCCTGATCCTGACCCTGTAACTACGGGGAGTTCCGAATACTGCCGAGGGTCCGGGGGGTGAAAGTTCAGCCTCAATCTTGTCTTCAACCGTATAAAATACGGAAACCCAGTCCACAGACCTGGCGGTCGAGACAATCCTGATCTTTTCGTTCTCATTTCTGATCTCGAGAGTCGCAGTGCCGGTCTTTATTCCAGCCCATGTAAGGTCATACACAAGCTTCTCAGGTATCCTGAAAGCCGAGGCAGAGACGAACGTGGTAAGGATAAAAAAAAACAGAAACAAACTGAGCCCCGTGCATTTTTTCATACCCGGGGCATTGCCTCAAGCGCCGACTTCATTAGGCCTCCTGGAGAATTGCGATTCTTTCTGCTATATTAAACCTATGTTGATTATTCCTGCAATAGATTTAAAGGACGGCCGTTGTATAAGACTCCAGCAGGGAAGGAAAGAAGCCGTTACAGTATATTCCAACGACCCTGTCTTCACAGCGAAAAAGTGGGAGGCATACGGGGCACGGCTGCTTCACGTAGTCGACCTTGACGGTGCATTTACAGGCGCACAGAAGAATTTTGAGAGCATCGTCAGGATAAGAAAACATGTGAAGATGGCTATGGAGGTGGGCGGCGGAATACGTGACATCCTGGCAGTGGAGAAGCTTATGTCTGCGGGAATAGACCGTGTCATAATAGGGACTTCAGCAATCGAAGATTCGGCCTTCGTAGTAGAGGCATGCAATAAATTTCCCGGTAGAATCCTCGTCGGGATAGACGCCAAAGATGGCAAGGTCGCCGTTAAGGGATGGGAAGAAGTGAGCTCCGTCGGTGCCAGGGAACTTGCCAAAAGGGTCGAGACAGTCGGCGTTGCCGGCATAATTTACACTGATATTTTCAGAGACGGCATGCTTACGGGGCCCAATATAGCGGCGCAGCAGGAGATGGTCGCCACGGTAAATATACCGGTGATAGCCTCGGGAGGCATCGCGACATTAGACGACGTAAAAGGCCTTTTGGGTATAAAGGGGCTTTGGGGGGCGATCACCGGCAAAGCCATCTACTCCGGTTCTCTCGATCTGGGCGAGGCGATAAGGCTGGCTGCAGGTGCCGGCAAATAATGCTTGCAAAGAGGATAATCCCCTGCCTTGATGTGAAGGACGGCCGTGTGGTCAAGGGCGTCAGCTTCGTGAATCTGCGGGACGCAGGGGACCCGGTCGATAATGCCAAATTTTACGACGAACAGGGAGCAGACGAACTTATCTTCCTCGACATCACCGCCTCTCATGAAAAACGGAAAATCATACTTGATGTAGTTGAACGGACCGCTGACGATGTCTTCATGCCACTCACCGTTGGCGGCGGAATAAAGACCCTGGACGACATAAGAGACCTCCTTAATGCCGGCTGCGACAAAGTCTCGATCAACACCACTGCGGTAAAAGACCCTTTTTTCATCAGCAGGGCTGCCGAGAAATTCGGAAGCCAGTGCATAGTTGTTGCGATAGACGCAAAGAGGGTGGCGGAGGGCATGCCCGAGCCGACGGGCGAGTCCTGGCTCGATGATCCTTCCCTGAAAGACGTGCGCCTGGAGAGGGGCATAGGCAGCGGATCAAAGGCCGGTAAGGGCGGGTTGACGTGGACGATTTCTACCCATGGCGGCAGGAAGATGAAACTCATCGATGCTGTTAAATGGGCGAAGAAGATGGAGGAGCTTGGGGCAGGGGAGTTCATGCTCACCAGCATGGATAAGGACGGGACCAAAGACGGCTATGATATTGAGCTGACCCGGACGATATCCGAGGCGGTGTCCATACCGGTCATTGCCTCAGGCGGGGCCGGGACGCTTGAACACCTCTACGAAGGACTTGTGGACGGCAAGGCCGATGCTGTGCTTGCTGCATCCATCTTCCACTTCAGAGAGTTTACGGTTAAAGAGGCCAAGGAATACCTTAGATCAAAAGGCGTACCGGTCAGACTGTAGGGGCCCAGGTTTTTTGCTGGCGTACCTGCAGGTGCAGCAGGGAGCCCCTTCAACTTTTTTATTTAACGAGTGTCCGCAAGCTAAGACTTTCATCCTTCGTCATTCTCCGATCTGATCCAGGAATCCGTTATTTTCAGAAGCCTCTTGCTTGCGGCCTGCCCCGGACTTGCCTCGGGGTCAAGCCGGGTAATGACAAAATTGAATTCGGTATACGGAATGTTAGTGGACCCACTTACTGCTCTTGATATTTTCGTTGCATGTGGTAATGTTTAATCATCAAGTCGAACAATCTACGGAGGATTAGTATGAAGATCGAACTGGAAGGCACACTGTTGAATTTTACACCTGAAAATGACAGGGAAAGGCAGGAGTTAAACCAGCTCTGGACGATAATTATAGGGTGCGTCAGCGAAGGCAAGAAACTTGTCCCTGTAGGACAATACCTGCCCGGCATAAAGGAAGTTGCAACATTCAACATCGAATAAAAGATAAGAAAAAGATCGGGGTCGTCGCATATTCCGGCTATAAGGGAGAGGAGGCGCCCCGATCTTTTTTTGTTGATGATATCAGGGTGGAAGTCTCCTCAGTAATCAGATCATGGATCGAAGAGTTGCTTCACGAAGAGGGGCGGAGGAGATTTTTTGAGGTGAGGGGAAGCGACGGTTATATCTATACGTTATATTATGACGAAATGAAGTCCGAATGGTTTTTAGCAGGGTAATTATTTTCTTTTAATTGCTTTTACCCGGTATAATCTCTATTTTTTTCGGGCTTTTCCCATCTTTCAACAAAATGCTAATTGCCATTCCTCCTCTCTGCTTAGGGGCTGATATCTTTTTCCCATAGCAACTTAGGATAGCAGTTCCGTTTCTGCTCTCCAAATGTTGCACTTCGGCGTTGAATTCACCGCCCAAAAGAGCTCACCCCGGAGAAAATTCCTTACGCTTTGCTCGGGCGGTCTCACTAAATTTTAGAAACTCGCCCCGAAATGCGGAGCTCAGAAACTCCAAAAATTTTTTACGCTCGCCCTCGGTCGCAAAACGGGAATGTTCAAAGGGGCCCCAGCAAGACAAAATACCTGGAAACGTGGATTTCGGACCGACCTCACCTAATGAAGGGTATTCATTTCTCCTTCAGATTTCTCCGCGTATCCTTTGTATGCGTTCGACGATCGGCGAATGTGAATAATAGAATTTTGAATATAACGGATGCGGATGAAGGTTGGAGAGGTTGTCCTTCGAAAGCTTGATAAGAGAGGTTGCAAGACTCTCAGGATTCGACGTCAGCTCAATGGCGAAACGGTCAGCTTCATCTTCGTGCCTTCGTGAAAAAAAGCTCATAAGGGGTGTGAAGGGGAAGACAGCTATTCCATAAATAAATCCGAGAACTGCTAACTCCGCAAAAAAAGCCTCCCCCTGAATATTGAATATATCTGCAAGGAAATTCGATCTTATGACGAGAAAGGACAGGTAAGCTCCTGCAAGGGAGATAAGCTCGAATAAAACGATCCGCTTCAGGATGTGTTTCTTTTTCCAGTGGCCTGCCTCATGGGCGAGTACTGCAAGGATTTCGCCTTGCTCCATCATCTGTATAAGAGTGTCAAAGAGGACAATCCTTTTAACCCTTCCGATACCGGTGAAATAGGCGTTCGTGTGTCGGCTTCTTTTCGATGCGTCAATTGCGAAAACCCGGCTTACGCGTATCCCGACCTTCTTCATCATCTCACTGATCTCTTCAACCAGTTCCCCCCCTTCTAGAGGAGTGAATTTATTGAAGAGCGGCTCGATTACGTAAGGGGAAATATACATGAGAAATATGCTGAATATGAAGAAGAACCCCCAGGCAAAAAGCCACCAGTAATGAGGACTATACTGCACGATGGAGAAGAACCCAAGCGATATTATCCCCAGAAGGACCGCAGACAGCAAGAGAGACTTCAGCAGGTCCGTAAGCCAGAGTTTGCCGGTCATTGTATTGAACCCGTATTTGTTTTCTATCCGAAAAGTCGAGTAAAGGCTGAAGGGGATGGAAAGCAGCGTATTTACGGATGTCAGCAGAAGAAAAAATACAGTCCCTTTTATTACAGACGGCAAGCCTAAGGAGTCGACCCATCGGTTGTAAAAAACAAGTATTCCCGCGAAAAGAAAAACGATCATGACTATACTGCCGAAGAGCGACTCTACCAGCGAAAGTGAACTTGTTTCGATTGTATAGGCATTCGTCTTCCTGAGAACCGCCTCATCGATATATCCTTCAAACCCCTCAGGGACGAGCATGCCGTGTTTTTTCATATACTGGAGGTTCAGGAATTTTAGCCAGTATTCAAACGTCTGCACAAGCAGATAAAAGAATAATATAATTATCTGATATTTTTGCATCATAAACGCCTGGGTGAATATTATAGCATCTGCCCGGACAGGATGTCCGAAAATGACTTTTTGTTCGGTTATAATAGATCATGAAAATGAAAGGAGTCTTAAATGGCAATAGTTAAAGAAGGAGATACAGTAAGGATACATTTTGTCGGCAAACTGGCTGACGGAACGGTTTTCGATACGTCTGAGGGCGGTGCGTCGCTCGAAATAAAGGTCGGGGGAGGAGAATTTCTCCCCGGGATCGAGAAGGGCGTTTTAGGCATGACTGCAGGTGAGAAGAAGACGATAATTATTGCCTCGGGTGAAGGTTATCCGTACCACAAGGAACGTGTCTTCGAATATGACAGGTCAAGGCTGCCGGAGGGTTTAAATGCTTCTGTGGGGCAGCAGTTTCAGATGTTCCGCGCCGACGGACAGCCTGTAACGGTTAGGATCATCGGCGTTAATGAAAAGACGGTTACACTGGATTGTAACCATCCCCTTGCAGGCAAGGAACTTATTTTCGATATCACCCTGGAGGAGATAGTATAGAAGCCTTTCTCCGATGGGAAAGAAAGTAAACCTAAAATCATTTTCTAAGGATGAACTTTTTCATTTTATTGAAGTCGCCGGGCTCCCCCGCTTTCGAGCAGGCCAGCTGATACACTGGATCTACCAAAGGTACGCTACAGATATCTCCTGCATCACCGAGCTTTCGAAGGAACTCAGGTCCGGACTGGAGAGGATGGCATATATCAGCGACCTTAAACTCCTCAGGCGATTAAAATCTTCGGATGGCACGGAGAAGTTCCTCTTCTCACTTGAAGACGCCGAAACGATCGAGAGCGTGCTCATCCCTGATGACGCGCGACTGACGCTCTGCATATCCTCGCAGGTTGGCTGCGCGATGGGCTGCAAGTTTTGCCTGACGGGTAAGCTGGGTCTTATCAGGAACCTCAGGGCATATGAGATAGCAGACCAGGTTATTGCCGTAAACAGGCTTATATTGCCCCAAAAAATCACTAACATCGTAATGATGGGGATGGGGGAGCCGCTTGCCAACCTGGATGAGGTCGCTGAGGCACTCTGGAGGATTACAGAATTTATAGACATATCGAAGCGGAGGATTACTCTTTCGACTGCGGGACTCGTCCCCAGGATGGCGCTTCTTGCCGACAGGGCCCCGCATGTGAATCTCGCTGTTTCGTTGAATGCTTCGTCCGATAAGGTCCGGGACGATATCATGCCCATAAACAGGCGGTACCCTCTCAAGGCCCTGATTGAAGCCTGCAAAAAGTTCCCTCTGGGACCCAGAAGAAGGATAACCTTCGAGTATGTCCTGATCGGCGGTGTGAACGATTCGCCTGAAGATGCAGGTCGTCTTGTAAAGCTTGTCAGGGGCCTGCGGTGCAAGATAAACCTTATCCCCCTGAACCCCCATCCGGAAAGCGGGATGAAACGTCCGTCTGATGCTGTCGTTCTTAAGTTCCAGAAGGCGCTCGTCGATAGCGGTTTGACCGCTTTTATTAGGGAGAGCAAGGGACAGGACATACTTGCGGCATGCGGGCAGCTAAGAGCTGGCCACTAGCATATCTGAAGAATATTTTTTTACAACCCCCAATCCTTTATTCATTCTCCATTGATTTACCATCATTAAGGCTGTTATTTGTGCGAAGACGGCATTCTCTCTCATTCTCGCTTCGCTCTCTACGAGTCGTAGACCGAGGC
>OUUY01000063.1 GCA_900302705.1 Candidatus Sulfobium mesophilum | reverse complement strand
CTTAACTCTCTTTCTATGGCAGGCGCAAGCCGTGAAAGGTTGTCTTTGAGGATATAATCGTGGGCGCCGGCTTTCATGGCCTTAACGGCCGTTTCCTCTCCCATTTTCCCTGAAACGATAATGAACGGGATATCAAGATCGCTTTGTTTCAAGAGGCCAAGGGCGGAAAGACCGCTGAAGCTGGGCATGACGAAGTCCGATATGATGATGTCCCACTGTTCGTCTTTGACTGCGACCTGCATATCCTCTGACGTCTGGACACGCCGGTGAAGAGGATCATAGCCCCGGAGTTTTAGCTCACGCAGCAGCAAAAAGGCATCATCCTCCGAATCCTCGATAAGCAGTATTTTTAGCGGGATGCCCATTAGGTATGAGTTAAGTGTAAAATAAAACCTTCATTTTTTCCAGTATCTTCTTATACCGGACCCGTTAGTTGCAAGCCTTATTCCGGCTCGAAAAAAACACCCTTGATCTCACTGGGAGGACCTTCCAGTGAAGGTCCCACGGCTGAAATGCGATAATCCCTTTTTACCGCCGGGGTATCTTTGTCCAGAAACGAAGGGATCTGAGTCTCTGAGATCAGGTAATATTGTCCGCCTTCGAACTTCCTGTAGATCCTGAAGCCTGTAATCCATGGAGCATCAGGTTCTTTCCAGTATAGATAGATTCTGTCAGACGCGGCAAAAAATCTGACATCCTCAGGGGCTGGCGGCACGAGATCAGAGGGATTTACTGTTATTTCCTGAGAGGCCGGTCCCTCAGTCAGTAATCCCTCTCTGGTTAGGCTCCGAAGTGTATAGTATACCGGGCGGCCGAGTGAAAGGATGTCGCTGAATGATGTTTCCGAAATGGGTAATTTGTTGACCGGGACAGAACTGTAACTACCTTTAGCAACCGTCTTATACACATTGTACACTATGTCATCCCCGGTCTTCTCCCAGGAAAGCAGAAGCGAGTCGCCTTTTGTGCTCCATGAGATATTTGCAGGCGGCCGGGGGGGTGTTATGACAGTGGAAAGGACAAGGTTTGAATCAGCGCTGAGCAGTCCTCTCTGGTTCTGAGTTAACACTTTGTATGTGTACGCTGAGCCCTCTTTGACATCGCTATCGATAAAGGTCCTGAGATTGCTTTCTACCATAGCAATTTTTTCAAAGCTGGAGTCGGATTTCCTTAAAACTATGAAACCGGAAATCATTGCCTCCCTGTTTGGCGGGTAGACCCATGAGAGTACGATGCTGTTTTCCCTTTGAGATACGCTCAGAGGCGAAGGGGGCGCAGGTTTTTCAAAGGAGTGCAAGGTTGGCGGGCCTTTCTTGCCGCAGGAAAAAAGAAGAATGAAATTAGCTATGAGCAAAATTGTAAAGAAATGTCGCTGCATCCTGCTGAACATGGAATTTTTTGTTGAAGGGATCATCTTACTTCAGAGTCTTCCGGAAGTATCTTATCTGTCTCATAACCTCAGAAGGGGATGTTCCGCCGTATGAGGACCTCGACTTTACTGACTCGCAAGGCCCAAGTGCTTTAAACACATCGGCTTCTATAACACGCGAAAATGACTTCAGCTCCTTAAGATTCAGGGACTGAAGGTCCTTTTTGTTGTTGATGCAGTAACGTACAACCTTTCCGGTAATTTCATGCGCTTGGCGGAATGGGACGCCTTTTTTTACGAGATATTCAGCCAGGTCGGTCGCAGTCGAATATCCCTCTGCCGCCGTATGCAGCATCTTTTCAGTATTGAAACTGATTTCAGGCAGCATGGCGTTAGTCACCGACAAACAGGCCTTTAATGTGTCTGCTGCATCGAAGACCGGCGGTTTGTCCTCCTGCATATCGCGGTTGTAAGATAGCGGCAGGGCCTTCATGAGCGTGAGTAGGCAGATAAGGCTAGCATATACCCTTCCTGTCTTACCTCTGACAAGTTCGGCCACATCAGGATTTTTTTTCTGTGGCATAATGCTTGACCCGGTCGTAAAGGCGTCGGATATTTCAATAAACCCAAATTCTTCCGTAGACCAAAGAACGAGCTCCTCTGACAAGCGCGAAAGATGTGCTGCGGTAATGGAAGCGCAGGCTAAAAACTCTATGGCAAAATCCCTGTCGGAGACGGCGTCGATACTGTTGCGGGATACGGAGGCGAAACCAAGGGCCTTCGCAACATATTCCCTGTCTATCGGCAGAGTAGTCCCTGCCAGTGCGCACGAACCCAGCGGCAGGATGTTTAATCGTTTCATGGAATCTTCGAAGCGCAGCTTGTCTCTTTGAAGCATCTCCACATATGCCAGAAGATGATGCGAAAGCAAAACAGGCTGTGCACGCTGTGTATGCGTAAAGCCGGGCATAATGGTGTTAACATGGCTACCAGCTGTCTGAAGAATTGTCTTTTGGAGATTAATTATGAGTGAAAGTATTTGTTTTGTCTCTTCCCTCAGATATAGCCGCATATCGAGGGCGACTTGATCGTTCCTGGACCGCGCCGTATGCAATTTTCTTCCTGCGGAACCTATCTTTTTTATAAGGGCTGCTTCGATATTCATATGAATGTCTTCAAGTCCTTCGCTGAATTTGAACCTGCCCCCTTCAATGTCAGAGGCAATCTCCCTGAGTCCCTTCACGATTGCTGCGGCTTCTTTTTTGGATATGATACCCTGCATCCCGAGCATCCTGGCGTGGGCTACACTTCCCTCTATTTCGTGCCTCCAAAGTCTCTTATCGAAGGAGATTGATTCCGAAAAGGATTCCACTATTTCGGATGTCTTGCCAGCAAACCTTCCGGACCAGGGCTTTTTCACAGAAATAAACCTCCTTCATGAACTTCCGAGACATTGGTATTTCCTTTGAAAAAATGATGCCCCGGAAAAATTATTTTATTATATAGAATTACAGGATATTTTTCCTTACTGAAGGCGGGCAGTAAGACCCGTTATGGCTGCTTTTTCCCAGTCGAAGAAACCTCAATCCCTCCGATGTATAATAAAGACATATGAAAAGCCCCATTTTAAAGCAACTTGAACGCCGTATCAGCGAAATTCTAAGAGGCAAGGATACAGCAATTAAAATGGCCATTGTATGTCTTCTTGGCAAGGGCAACCTTCTGATAGAGGATGTTCCCGGGGTTGGCAAGACCACACTCGCCTTTGCCCTGGCGAAGGCAACGGATTGCACATTTCAGAGGATACAATTCACAAGCGACATGATGCCTTCTGACATAATTGGCGTCAGCATTTATAGCCACGAAACAAAAGAGTTTGAGTTCAAAGCTGGTCCTCTTTTTTGTAATATCATACTTGCGGACGAAATCAACAGGACTAACCCCAAGACCCAGTCGGCACTTCTTGAGGCGATGAACGAGAATAAGGTAACGGTTGAAAGGAAAACCTTTAGGCTGCCTGAACCCTTCATGGTCATCGCCACGCAGAACCCGATGGAGTATTACGGAACATTCCCGTTGCCGGAAAGTCAGCTTGACCGTTTCATGATGCGTATAATACTTGGATATCCGGCCCCGGAATACGAAAAGATTGCAGTCATGGAAGAGCCGAGTTTCAGGCTATTGGAGAGAATGGAGCCGGTGGTATCAAGACACGATATAATTGGCATGCAGGAGGAAGCCGAGAAAGTCAGGGTTGAGGACAGCCTTGTGGACTACATGATGGAGATTGTCAGCGCCACCAGGCGCGACGACAGGGTCAGACTCGGAGCCAGTACAAGAGGCGCACAGTTTTTTCTTGGCGCAGCCAAGGCCCATGCGTATTATGAGGGAAGAGATTTTGCGGTCCCGGATGATATCAAGAAACTGGCGCCGCTTTTGCTCGGTCACCGGCTTATTCTTAGAAACAAAAAAAATTTTTCAGACGCGGAGAGGCTGGTCCGGGAAATTGTGGAAAAGGTGCCGGTACCGGTGTGAGGTCTCTGGAACTGACAAGGGAGGGTAAGAGATTCCTGATAGCTTCCTCCCTGATTGCCGTTGCCGCATTCAATACCGGAAACAATCTTATCTATCTTATCTTTTCCCTCATGCTCTCGTTTCTCGTTCTTTCGGTGGTGTTGGCAAGGATGAACATGTCCGGCCTTTCTCTTGATGTGGGCGATGGACAAGCAGTTTTTGCGGGGGAAGAAACATCATTGACGCTCCTTCTTAAAAACGGTAAAAGCTTAATTCCTTCATATTCCGTTAAATGCTGGGTGACGGGTTCCCATGTCCCCGCGTACTACGATGTAATCCCCGCATTAAAGGATGACGGAAGGGACGTAAGAATCTCATTTCAAAAAAGAGGGCTGTACCGTTGCGCGGATTTTCGTGTAGAAAGCGGATTCCCTTTTATCCTTCTTAATGCGCGGAAAAAAATCAATGTATCCGGCTCGTTGCTCGTTTATCCCTTTCTTGTGGACGTTTCAGCCGGCATAAACCAAATAGTGGCCGCCGGGGCGGCAGAGGCCCTGAGTGCTGCCGATGCCGGCGATGACCTTTATGCCCTCCGTAAATTCAGAGAGGGCGACGACTGGAGAAGAATTCACTGGAAAGCATCTGCGAAAAGGCAGGTCTATTTTGTAAAGGAATATGCTGAATATAGGGGGTTAAAGGTCACAATAATTCTTGACAACCGGCTGCCTGAAGGCGGGGAGTTGTTTGAAAAGGCGGTTTCTCTTGCTGCCTCCCTAGCCAAAGATTTTATTGCCCGGGGTTATTACATTAGTCTTGTTACTTGCAGGGAGACGGTCCCTTTCGGTAACGGCGGTGAACATCTCCTTAATATCCTGGATGTCCTGGCGTTAGTAGCTGAGGAGGGCAGTTGGGACAATAAATTAGAGGAATCAGCCGATGAGCTGCTGGTGGCTGTTCTCAAGAACCGGGCATCTCCGGGCGGGGGATATGTCCCGGTGGGAAGCATGGTGTTTTATGCCGAGGATATATAGATTACTCACGGCCTTTCTCGGATTCACCGGATGTATTGGCATTGTCATCACGGGCGAGTTGAATCCGGTCATGACAGCAAGCGGACTGGCTATCGTGCCCGGTTATTACCGTTATTTAAAGGGCAGGGGGACCGCTCCAAAATGGGTCATCGGAGCCTGTTCTGTGCTGACCCTTGTCGTATTTATCTTCGACTCGGTTGTCTCTGGTGACTTTTTCCTGGCTGTTGCTCACCTTACAATAACGTTCCAGGCGATCAAGAGCTACGACCTTAAAGAACCATGGGACCACCTTCAGGTATATTTTATGTCTCTTCTACAGATGGTGATCGCCTCCGAACTTTCGCAGTCGATTGTCTTTGGCATTGTCTTTGTCGTCTTTCTTATAGCGCTTGTTGCGGCGATGGTATTTTCCCATTTTGCCAAGGAAGGGCGCCAGGAGAAGGTGAAGTTGTTAATGCCTGTGTCTTTGATATCTATTGCGGCCCTCCTTTTGACAGCGGCCTTTTTTTTGATAATGCCAAGGACTGCTTTTACCTTTTTTGGAAAGAGTCACGCAAAAGGGATGAGGACATCGGGGTTTACTGACCGCGTGGATTTCGGTTCTTTGGGTGAAATAAAGCTCGACCCTTCGGTAGTTATGAGAATAGAACTGGAACGTACCCTTCCTCCACCATATTACTGGCGTGGTAAGTCGCTGGATTATTTCAATGGCAAGGTGTGGCAAAGCACCGTTGGCGAGCGCCACAGGACGGTCAAATCGGGGGATGAGTATCTGCTGGGCAGCTATGACAAAGAATCAGCAGTCGGGCAACGGATATATCTTGAGCCGATCGATTCGGATATCATCTTCGGGCTGTCGGAAATGAAAGCGATAAAGGTCGATTCTTTCTTTGTTTCGGAAGACAATGCAAACGCCGTATTCTTGTCCCGTAAGGCTGCAAGAAGGGCTTCTTATACGGCATACAGCATTGTGCGAAGTGAAGTGCCTGGCGTTCGAGATTCCAGATACCTTCAACTTCCCAGCGGAATGGAAAAGATAAGTCGTCTTGCGCTGGACATTACGGCAAAGGCTGCAACAGATGAGGAAAGAGCGATTCTGATCGAGCGATATCTGAAGAGAAATTACACTTACTCATTGACTGTTGCTTCTCCCCAGAAGGGGATGAATCCCATTGAGTACTTCATCTTTTATTCGAGGAAAGGGTTTTGTGAGCATTACGCAACATCAATGGTTCTCATGCTGCGTTGCATGGGCATTCCCGCCAGGATAGTCAACGGCTTCTACGGAGGCGAAGCGAACGAATTCGGGGGATACATCATAGTGAGGCAAAGCGACGCTCATTCCTGGGTCGAGGCGTTGATCGACAACAGATGGACAAGGTTTGATCCAACACCGCCGGTTCCCGCGGGGCATCTGATGGCGATTACTCTTTTTCTGGATTGGGCCAAAATGAACTGGGCCAGGTATGTCGTAGGTTTTCAGGCTGCAGACCAAAGGGCGATTCTTCATTTCCTTGTGTCTCCGTTTGAATTTCAGACTTTTTTGCACCTCACAAGCGCCGGAAAGCTGCAACTCTTGTTATATCTCATCTTTTTGCCGACTGTGCTTTTATCAACTGTCTATTTATTTCGCAGAGTATGGGGTTTCGAGCGGATGGACTTTGTAAGTCGTAAATACGTGAATCTTAAAAATATGATGTCACGCTGGGGATTTGCTCTTCAGTCCTCGGCAACGCCTGAAGAAATATTAAATAAGGCGCAGGGGCTAACGGTTGAAGGACAGTTAAGAGAATTTTTGGAGCTCTACCAACGACACAGGTTCGGATGCATTCAGATGGGCCCTGAGGCGCGCATGAAATATGGACAACTTCTGAAGAGAATAAGAAAGGGGCTTAAAGGGAAGTTTCCCTGATACAGGGTTAGCTATTCTTTCCAGCCATGTTCGCCTATTAAAGGCACGAACACGCAGGGTGTGTGATACTCTTCCTCATATCCTGATCTAGTCTTTGTTATCCTGAGGAGTTGCTGGGAGTACCTGCTTCCCACAGGGACGACTATGATACCATTATCACTGAGCTGTTCTTTAAGTGGGTCGGGTATTTTCGGTGAGGCGGCAGTAATAATTATCCGGTCGAATGGAGCCTTTTCAGGCCATCCGAGTGTGCCGTCTCCTGTTCTTGCGTAGATATTAAGGTAGGAAAGCTCACGGAACCTCTGCATCGCTTTTTCAGTAAGCGTCGCGATCCGCTCTATTGTAAAAACCTCTCTTGATAGCATGCCGAGTATTGCGGCCTGATACCCGGAACCCGTGCCGATCTCAAGTACCCTCTCTCTGCCCGTCAATGCTAGCAGTTCAGTCATTATAGCCACCATATAGGGTTGCGAGATCGTCTGTCCTTCGCCGATTGGAAGGGCCATATCATCATAGGCCGAATACTGGAGAGCGCTGTCTACGAAGTAATGCCTGGGAACATTCCTCATCGCATCAAGGACAGCCTTGTCCCTAATGCCCCTGGGTACCAGTTGTGTTTCCACCATGAGATCTCTGAGTTTTTGATAGTCTGTCACTTATTCCTCATCAGGAGCGGCAGAGGATCTCTCTTGCTGCCAGGATTCCGGATGCGGATGCCTGAATCAGCCCCCGGCTTACGCCTGCGCCGTCTCCAACTGCAAATATATTGGAAATCTCAGTCTCAAGTCTGTCAGTAAGCTTCAACTGCATGGAGTAGAATTTTACTTCGACGCCATAAAGGAGGGTGTGGCGGGAGTTAACCCCCGGCGCTATTTTATCAAGTGCTTCGAGCATTTCCATGATGTCGCATAGATAACGGTAAGGGATAACAAAGCTCAGGTCTCCGGGTGTTGCGTCAGCGAGGGTCGGACGCACGATACCTTTTGAAATTCGTTCCTGCGTCGAGCGCCTGCCTGCCATCAGGTCCCCGAGCCTTTGAACTATCACGCCTTTGCCGAGAAAATTTGCCAGTTGCGCGATATATCTTCCATAAGAGATCGGCTGGTCAAATGGTTCAGTAAAGTAGGTGCTGACGAGAATAGCAAAGTTCGTATTGGCGGTCCTGCGGTCGGCGTAGCTATGACCGTTAACAGTCCAGATACCCTTAAGATATTCTTTTACCACCTCGCCGTAGGGATTAACGCAGAATGTCCTGACTTTATCATCGAACCTTCTGGAGTAAAAGAGGAGTTTGGGTTCGTAGGTGACCCTTGTAAGCGGCTCAAGTACGGTTGCCGGAAGTTCCACTCTTACCCCTATATCTACGGGGTTCTTAAGCAGAGTGAGACCGAGTCTTCTGGATTCTTCCTCGAGCCATCGGGATCCTTCCCGCCCCGGAGCGAGGACGAGGAAGTCCGAGAGAAACTCGGTGCCATCTTTTAGTTTCACCCCTTTGTATTTACCGCCCTCGACAAGCACGGCCTCAGCCTCTGTCTGGAATATCGTGTCGACGGAGTTGCGGATGTCTTCGCGTATCCTCTTCAGAAGCATCTTGCACCGGTCTGTGCCGATGTGACGAATTTTTGACGGAATGAGAACAAGGTTGTTTACCGATGAGAGCTTTTCCAGTTCCATTACTTCTTCCGCCTTGTCGCCGAATACCTCGGACGGGGCGCCGTATTTCAAATATATCCCGTCGACGTAATCTATGAGCGATCTTACTTTATCTTTATCTATATAGCGTGAAAGAAAGCCGCCGACTTCGGGGGATAGACTGAGTTTTCCGTCACTAAAGGCGCCTGCGCCGCCCCATCCGCTCAGGAGATCGCATTCCCTGCAGGCAGTGCAGGAGATGTTTTTCACTTTAACCGGACAGGCCCTCTCTTCGATATCCTTTCCTTTTTCAATTATGAGAATGCTTGGCTTTTCTTTCGAGTTCAGAAGTTCAAGAGCCGTGAATATTCCCGATGGTCCAGCGCCTATGATTATAACGTCATACTTTTTCATCGGAATCCCATGTCCACATGCCATCCCCGCGCCATTTCTCTTTAAAGAATGAGAGGGCGTCGTAGTTTGTCAGGTCCAGGTGTATCGGGGTCACTGAAATATAGTTGGCCTCAAGCGTCTCTATATCCGTATCCTCACCGCGTTCCCAATATGGCTTCCCACCGCCTATCCAGTAATGTTTTTCGCCCCATGGGTCGAAGGTTTCCTGGATCGCGCCGTCGTAAAGACGTTTGCCCTGCCGTGTAAACCTCATGCCTCTGATGTCCTCTTTAGCGACATTAGGTATGTTCACATTTAACAGCGTGTCGTAGGGCAGAGAGTGTTTAAGGACATATGAAGCGATGTTGTAGGCCACGGCAGACGCCGTATCAAAATGATATTGCTTGGACGAAGGCATGGAAAAAGCTATGGAAGGAATACCAAACATAGTCCCCTCAATCGCCGCAGAGACTGTGCCAGAATATGTGATATCATCCCCCAGGTTAGCCCCCCTGTTGATTCCCGAGACGACAAGAGACGGCCTTTCGGGCAGGACCTTATTTATTGCGACGGTTACACAATCAGTGGGGGTGCCGTTTATGCTGTAGACCCTTTCCCTGACTTCAGACACTTTCAAGGGGCGGTGGAGTGTGAGTGAATGCCCGGCAGCGCTCCTTTCCCTGTCCGGAGCAACTATGTAGGCGTCTCCCAGATGCTTTACCGCTCCGTATAGCGACATGATGCCGGGGGAATGAAGGCCGTCATCATTTGTTACGAGTATCAAAGGCATCACTAAATATCTTAGCAGGAAACGTCTCTTTTCGAAAATATCGACGAATCATCAGGAAGCGCGATACTAAGGTCTTAAAATTTCAAATAAATTGCCTTGCCCTTTCGCCTTGCATTGTGCAAAATATAGTGGTTCAAAACGAAGCCTGCCTTAACGACTATTTATGGCAACATACAAGAGACTTACCTATAAGAAGGCCGGAGTTGATATCGACGAGGGAGACAGGTTCGTCGGGATCATAAAGCCGCTTGTCAGAAAGACCTTCAGACCGGAAGTGATGGCCGATATAGGATCGTTCGGCGCATTGTTCAAGCTCGATATCCGTAAATACAAAGAGCCAATTCTGGTAAGCGGCACTGACGGCGTTGGCACAAAGCTGAAGATAGCCTTTATGACGGGCCGACATGACACTGTCGGGATAGACCTTGTAGCTATGTGCGTAAATGATATCTTGACCAGCGGGGCAGAGCCGCTTTTTTTCCTCGATTATTTTGCCACCGGAAAACTCAAACCTGAAAAGGCTGCTGAAGTTATAAAAGGTATTGCAAATGGGTGTCTTGAAGCCGGATGTTCTTTGGTGGGTGGTGAAACAGCCGAGATGCCGGGTTTTTATGAAAGCGGAGAATATGATCTGTCAGGGTTTGCTGTTGGGGTTGTTGATAAGAAGAAAATAATCGACGGAGCGCGGATTAAAGATGGCGATGCCTTAATCGGCATTCCCTCAAGCGGTCTGCATAGCAATGGATATTCCCTGGCGAGGAAGGTCTTATTTGATTTCAAGAAAATGAGTTTTAAAAAAATTCTTCCTCAGCTTGGTATTCCGCTGGGTGAGGAGTTGTTGAAGCCTACCAGGATATATGTAAAGACCTTCAAGGTGCTTAGAGAAAAGGTGGATGTGAGAGGCATTGCCCATATAACTGGCGGCGGGATCCCGGGAAACTTGCCGAGAATCTTTCCTAAAGGTCTCGGCGCCGTGTTGTTTGAAGGCTCGTGGCCTGAACCGGCGATATTCTCGGTGATCCGCAATGCCGGCAACGTTCCTGAAGAGGACATGCGTAGGACTTTCAATATGGGAGTGGGTCTTATAACAGTTGTCAGCAAAGAGCAGGGGGGAATAGCTTTGGCTGCATTGAAAAAGAAAGGAATCGGCGCCTATCTGATGGGGAAGGTGAAGAAGGGCATAAGCGGAGTGAGATATGAATAAAGAGGTTAGGAATCGGGAACCCTGATTTTCTCCGCCGCATGTTGCTGAGTTAAGATTCCTGCCAGATGACGGCCCAAATAGTAAGGTTATAATTTATCTGCATTAAGTGTTTCCGAATTCATTATAATTCCTAATAAATTTATAAAAATTTACTTTGTATTGAGTATTGAATTTTTTTGAGCACTAAGGTAGTCTATAAGTCCTACAATTTAATAGGATTTATTATTTTTAAACTTCTCTCAGGAGGATCATTAATGGCGAAGTCAACGGCTAAGAAGAGTACAAAAAGGACTTTAAGAAAATATGTTTATTTTTTTGGGGCTGGCAAGGCCGACGGCAAGGCAGAAATGAAGAACCTCCTTGGCGGCAAAGGGGCAAATCTTGCTGAAATGACCAATCTGGGGATTCCGGTGCCGCCTGGATTCACAATTACGACTGAAGTATGCACGTTGTATTATAAGAATAACCGCAAGTATCCCTCTGAATTAAAAGCGCAGGTCGATTTAGCCTTAAGCAAGGTGGAAAAAATAATGGGAAAGAAGTTCGGAGACCCGGCGGATCCCCTTCTTGTCTCTGTTCGTTCAGGGGCGCGCAGTTCAATGCCTGGCATGATGGAAACTGTCCTCAATGTCGGTCTCACGACAAAGACCATCCCGGGATTAATTAAGAAGACGAACAATGACCGATTTGTTTATGACGCCTACCGGAGACTGCTCATGATGTACTCTGACGTGGTCATGGAAAAAGCTGCGGGGATAGAACCTGAAGAGACCGGCGGTATCCGACATAAGCTGGAACATTCGATGGACAGACTTAAGAAAGAAAAAGGATATAAGAGTGACACTGACCTGACAGTCGAAGATCTGAAAGTGCTTTGCGAGGAATTTAAGGTAATTATCAGACAGACGTTGAAAAAAGATTTCCCTGATGAGCCGCAAGAGCAGCTTTGGGGAGGGGTAGGTGCGGTCTTTCAATCATGGATGGGGAAGCGTGCAGTGTCATACCGCAGAATAGAGAAGATCCCGGAAGAATGGGGAACAGCAGTGAATGTCCAGTCGATGGTCTTCGGCAACACTGGCGATAATTCCGCAACAGGTGTGGCTTTTACAAGAAACCCGGCTACCGGCGAGAATATGTTTTTCGGCGAATGGCTTCCCAATGCCCAGGGTGAAGATGTGGTGGCGGGTATCAGAACCCCCAATCCTGTGAATGAAGCCGGCAAGACTGATGACACAAAGCACCTGCCGTCTCTTGAGTCTGCGATGCCTAAATTATACAAGCAGCTTTTCACGATAGAGAAAAAACTCGAACGGCATTACACTGATATGCAGGATATCGAATTCACTATAGAAGACGGAAGGCTCTGGATGCTGCAGACGCGGGTAGGCAAAAGAAATGGTCAGGCTGCCATAAGGATGGCTGTGGAAATGGCCAGACAAAAGCTGATATCAAAGGAGACCGCGGTTCTTCGGGTGAAGCCGGATCAGCTGGATGAACTTCTGCACCCGAGCGTTGATCCGGCGGCTGAGAAGAAGGCCGTGGAATTGGCGAAAGGGTTGCCGGCAGGCCCGGGCGGGGCGATTGGCAGAGTGACTTTCACTGCCGACGATGCTGAAGAAAGGGCAAAGAAAGGGGAGAAGATTATCCTTGTAAGAAATGAGACGTCCCCTGAAGACGTTCATGGAATGCATGCCGCAGAGGCAATACTTACCGCAAAAGGCGGGATGACAAGCCATGCTGCCCTCGTTGCAAGGGGATGGGGTAAATGCTGTATCGTCGGGTGCTCTGCGCTCAATATTGATGTGCAAAAGAAAGAAATACACGTCAACGAAAGGATTGTAAGAGAAGGTGACTGGATCACCCTGAACGGGACAAAGGGGCGTGTGTACGAGGGCAAGCTCGATCTTCTGCCGGCTGATCCTGACCATAACCTCTGGTATAAGGAGCTTATGAAATGGGCTGATCAGTTGAGGATACTTAAGGTTAGAACAAATGCAGATACTCCGAACGATGCTGCGGTGGCGCGGAATTTCGGCGCTGAAGGGATAGGGCTCTGCAGGACCGAGCATATGTTCTTTGGGCCGGACAGGATAAAGGCCGTCAGGGAAATGATTCTTTCCGAGACGGTGGAGGGAAGAAAGAAGGCCCTTGCCAAACTGCTTCCTTTTCAGAAGGTGGATTTCATAGGAATATTCAGGGCGATGGCTGGTCTTCCCGTGACAATAAGACTTCTGGACCCTCCTCTTCACGAGTTTCTTCCACATACGGATAAGGAGCTTCAGGAACTTGCGGATGAAATGGGTGTACCGTTTGATAAACTCAATGCCAAGAACAAGTCACTTCATGAGTTCAACCCAATGCTTGGTCATCGCGGATGTCGTCTCGGTGTAACCTATCCTGAGATATATGAGATGCAGGCGCAGGCGATCATGGAGGCTGCATGCGAGTTGACAAAGGAGAAGGTAAAGGTCATTCCCGAGATAATGATTCCTCTAGTAGGGCATGTCAATGAGTTGGTAAAAATGAAGGAGCTTACCGTCTCGACAGCCGAGCGGGTAAAAAGAGAATTTGGCGTGAAAGTGCCGTATACGGTGGGGACGATGATCGAATTGCCCCGTGCCTGCATGACCTCAGACGAAATAGCTGCTGAGGCTGACTTCTATTCATTCGGCACTAACGACCTGACTCAGACGGTATACGGGCTCTCGAGGGACGATGCGGGCAGGTTCCTTCCATTTTATGTTGAGAATGGTCTCTTAAAGGACGATCCCTTCATTACTATAGATCAGAATGGTGTAGGCTCATTCATGAAGATCGCTGTTGAAAAAGGCAGAAAAGTGAAGAAGGATTTGAAGATGGGTATCTGCGGAGAGCATGGCGGAGAGCCTAAGTCCGTAGAATTCTGTCATGCCATAGGTCTCGACTATGTTAGTTGTTCGCCCTTTAGGGTCCCGATTGCACGATTTGCAGCGGCACAGGCTGCACTGAAGGATAAAAAGAAGAAGACGAAATAGAGCATCAGAAAAAGGCCCTGATGGGGCCGTTAGTTGAAAAAAGGGGTAGGCTTTCTACCCCTTTTTTTATTGCGAGACGACTGTGATTGGATAACCTGATAACTGTAACTTAAAGTTGACATTGCCTGTTGAAATGCAGTAATTATATATAACTTCCAGCTACGTTAATAGCCTTAACAGTTGTCAGCAGAGAGAGGAGTTCAGATGGGACTAACAGAGGCAAAAAAGTATATTCAGGAACTTCACAAGAGGCAGGAAAATCCTTACTTGTGGCCGGATTTTCTCACAGGTCTTCCCGATAAGGCAGCTATTATAAAAAAGCTTGAGGAGATCCATCCCCACATCGGTCAATACGCTGTTGCCTATGTCAAAATCACTAACGTCCATCCCTATTTGATAAAGTACGGCCCTGACAGGCATGCCCAGATAATACAATGGGCCGCTGCTGTGCTTAAAACTACGTGTGAAAAATGCAGTAAGTGTTTTGTCGGTACTGTGAGTACCCACGACTTTGTTATTATGTGCGAGACAAAGAACATGATCAAGCACTTTAAAGAAGCGGCGAAGATTTTTAAAAAGCAGATGGAGAAGTTTTATACAAAAGAGGATTTGATGCGTAAGACTACATTGTCCTTTAGCAGAAATGGTAAAAAGATAAATATTGGCCTAATGGAACTTAAGGCTGTGGTTGCCGATAAGAAACCAGACATCGAAAAAAGCCGTCTTCTGCAGGCAATGGGGAAGGCTTGTGATGCCATGGAAGAAAGTCATGAAGACATTATAGCGATGGGCGATCAGAGATAACCCGTGATAGATGCCTTCTTTCTATGTTTCGCATGTGTTGCCTGAAATACGGCAACGTAAGCATTATTACCTTCTTTTCCGGATTTGCCGGAAAACAGGACTGAGTCAACTGAAATCATCTGTCGATTGAACCCATTTAATTTTGGGTATGAACTCCAACTCCATCCCTCTCATTGCCATAACCTGCGGAACCGACGACAAATTTCCGCGCGGGCGTGAGTTTTACACAAAGGCCTTGAATAAAGCAGGCGCGGAAGGCGTTTTTCTCTCCCCTCAGAGTTGTCTCAGTGATCTTGTAAGGCGTTATGACGGTTTTATCATCCCTGGAGGCAGAGACCTGGACCCGTCGTTTTACGGGGAGGGTGGGGTCTGCCGGATAGTTGCCGAGGATCGAGCCAGAAGCGATTTTGAATTTTCTCTTATGGGTGAGATAATCAAACTAAAGAAACCTGTTTTTGGTATATGTTACGGGATGCAACTCATCAATGTCTTTTTTAAAGGGAGTCTCTTTCAGGATATAAAGTTTCAGTTGCCAGGATGTCTGGATCATGAGACGGGCTTCCACTGGGTTACTATCGGGAATAATCCTTTTATTGATGCATGTAATAGTGAAGTAAACAGCAGTCATCACCAGGCGGTAAGACGATTGGGGCGGGGATTGAAATCTTTTGGACATTCAAGTGACGGCATAATTGAGGCATTTTACGCGGAAGGTTTTCGCTTCCTTTCAGGTGTACAGTGGCATCCGGAGAGGATGCAGGATCCTATGTCGGCGCAGCTTTTTGAGATGTTCGTCGGGGCTTGCCGTGTATAAGGACAGGTTCTATGTCGTTACATTGCTGTTTCTGCTGGGAACGCTGGGATATCTTACCTATGAGATTATGAGCCCCTTCTTTACGGCTATCGCATGGTCAATCGTGATCTCAATCGTCTTTTACCCTGCCTTTGCTTTTGTATCCCGACGCGTCAAGATTAGGTCGGTTGCAGCAGTGATAACCATAATTCTTATACTTATTGTCCTTATAGTGCCGCTTGTTTATCTGACACTTATGCTTATTAACGAGGTGCAAATAGTCGCCGCAAGGGTCGGTACCATTGATGTCGGGTCGCTAAAGGAGTTCGTGCAAAAAGTGAATTCGTTGGCGCTTATTAAGAAAGCGGGGGCATATATAACTATCGATGAGATGGTCTCGGAAGCGGCTATACTGGAAAATTTCAAGAAGATAGTGAAAACCCTTATCCAGGAAGTCTCACTTAGAATCCCCAATATGCTGGCCGCTATCGTAGATTTCATATTCTTTGTTTTTACTACTTTTTTCCTTCTAAAAGATGGTCCCGGCTTTCTTTCCAAGATAAAGGATTATATGCCATTTAGTGAAGCACAGAAAGAGAGACTTGCGGCACAGATCAAGGATATGATTATCTCAACGGTCTACGGCGGAGTTGTTGTGGCGATTATTCAGGGCGTCTTGGGAGGTTTAGCCTATGCTTTCATCGGGATTGAAGCCCCGGTGATGTGGGGAATTGCCATGTCTGTAATGTCCTTCGTTCCGCTACTGGGAACCTTCTCAATATGGGGTCCCACTTGTGCTTATCTTCTGATCGAACACAGTTATGCCCAGGGTATCGGCCTTTTCGTCTTCGGTGTCTTTGTCATCAGTATGGTCGATAACATTCTCAAGCCCTTGATAATCGGAAGCAGGACCAAGATGCCCACTATCATAATATTATTCAGTGTGCTCGGTGGAATAAAATTATTCGGTTTGATCGGACTGATTATGGGACCTCTGATTACAGCTGTTTTTATCTCGGTGTTCGAAATCTTCAGGCATCCCGAAGACGAGATTACCAGCTGGTAAATACCCGGGACATTGGCGGATATATTATAATTATTCGTGCAATATATTTTTGGCAGGAATTATTGGAATACCTTAAGTGTCTTTTTTCTCCTCGCTTTCTTGATTATTTCTCCGGCCTGCTCCAGCCGCAACAGAACAGAGGGTTTCATACACTACAGGCTAAATTACAACCCCACGACCCTTGATCCTGCTCTCATCGTAGATGTGACAGGCGGCTTAATCGCTGCCAAGCTCTTTAACGGACTGGTGAGACTTGATGAGAAACTGAATGTTATCCCGGATATAGCAGAAAGATGGGAGATAAAAGGAAGGGGTACAGAATATCTTTTTTTTCTGAAGCATAACGTAAAGTTTCTGAATAACCGGGAAGTTACGGCCTATGACATAAAGTATTCCTTTAAAAGAATTCTTGACCCGGGAGGCAGATCACCGAACTCATGGGTTCTGGATAAGATACTGGGTGCCAGGGAGTATATGAGTGGCAGGGTCGCTGATGTGGAGGGATTAGAAGTAAAGGATCGATATACCCTCAAGATCAAGCTTGTGAAACCTTTTTCCCCATTTCTTAATCTTCTCACTATGACAGCTGCCTATATCGTGCCGGAGGAAGAAGTGAAAAGATGGGGCGCCGATTTTGCGAGTCATCCGGTGGGCAGTGGACCTTTCAGACTGAAGGAATGGAGACATAATAATCGTTTGACTCTTGAAAAGAATGGAGACTATTTTGACGGTCCGGCAGCGATAAAGGGAATTGTTTACAGGATAATCCCTGAAGATCTGACGGCAGTTTCCGAGTTTGAACTCGGGAATCTTGATGTTATATCGATTCCCTCGTATGAATACTCTAGGTATGTTAGATCTCCGAAATGGCGAAGCCTGGTTTCCTCTGTGGAAGGGTTGAATACATACTATCTTGGTTTTAACTGCGCGAGGGCTCCCTTTAACAATATCGGCCTGAGAAAAGCTGTCTCCTCTTCGATAGACAGAAAAAAGATCCTCGATACCTTTTACGAGGGCAGGGGCAGACTTGCAGAAGGCCCAGTGCCTGATCTGCTCAGAAGGTGGTATACGCATAACCCCAATCGATACGATCCGTCCGCCGCAAAAAAAATAATTGAAAAGGAAGTCGTAGACAACCGCACAGTAAATTTCTATATAACCGCTGATCAGGAAGTTGTGGATATCGCCGAGGTAATACAGTCATACCTGAAAAAGGCAGGCCTGGATGTGCGGATCAAGCAGCTTGAGTGGAGTGCATACAAAGCTGCCATAAATAATGGGGAGGCTGACCTTTTTTGGATAAGCTGGTGGGCGGACTATCCGGACCCCGAGAATTTTCTCTTTCCGCTATTTCACTCATCCAATCACGGTGCGAGCGGCAACAGGGCTCGATATACAAACAAGGAAGTTGATAGGCTGATCGAGGCTGGACAGAGGTCGGTTGATTTATCAGAGAGAGATAGCGCTTACGGTGTTGCAGAAAACATTATTTCGGAGGAATCGCCGTGGGTTTTTTTCTGGCATAAGACGGACTACACCGTCCGGCAGCCATACGTGAGGAATTATAGGATTTATCCGATTTACAGCATGGACAAGGGGCTGGAGGTTTCCTTTTGAGTTCCTACATCATAAAGAGGGTAATTCTGCTCATTCCCATGCTACTTGGGATAACTATGATTACTTTTGCACTCACTAAGGCCCTTCCAGGAGACCCTGTTTATACTATGGTGGGAGAAAGAAGCAGCTTGGAAATAATAGAAAAAGTGAGGAGAGAGATAGGCGCTGACAAAGGGATCGTTAGGCAATACATCGAGTATGTCTCACTTTTGGCAAAAGGAGAAATGGGAAGGTCTTATTATACAAACAGGAAGGTGCTCGATGATATCAAGTCCAGGTTCCCAAAAACGCTAGTGCTAGCGGCGGGAGCGATGTTTATTGCAGTGCCTCCGGGGATCGGGCTTGGACTATTAGCTGCTCTTAGAAAGGGGGCTATTGCGGACCGGATAATTTCAACAGCAAGCATGATATTTATCAGTGTGCCTGTTTTTTGGAGCGGCTTGCTAATAATGCTTTTCTTTAGTCTTAGCCTTAAATTACTGCCTCCGTCCGGCACGGGCGGGCCGCGATATATCTTACTTCCCTCGCTGACGCTTGCACTGCCTGCGCTCGCGACGATCATCAGGGTGACGCGTGTATCAGTTTTGGACGTAGTAAACATGCCCTTTATCAGGACTGCCAGGGCGAAGGGAATAAAGAAAAAAAGCATTAATACTCTTCATATTATGAAAAACGCCCTCATTCCGGTTGTGACTGTGATTGGTCTTGATTTCGGCAGTTACCTCAACGGTGCTGTCTTAACAGAGACTATTTTCGGGTGGGACGGGATTGGAAGATTTATGATGGAGGGAATTATAAAGAGAGATTATCCGGTAATAATGGGGTGTATCATAGTTGGAACCGTGATTTTTGTATTGATCAACCTTCTTGTGGACGTCATTTATCATTATGTAGACCCCAGGGTTAGACTGCATGGGACTGACAGGTAAGATATCGGCCTTCTTCCTTATATGTATTTTTTTCTTTTCGATGATTTCTCCTGCTCTTGTGAGATATCCTCCCGATGCCATAGATCTTGACAGTATCCGGCAGCCGCCGTCTCTCCAACACCCTTTGGGGACGGATAATAAGGGAAGGGATATCCTGACAAGGATATTGTACGGCGGCCGCATATCGATAGGCGTTTCTGTTGTCGCCGCTCTTCTATCCATGGGCGTGGGACTTGCCGTTGGGCTGCTTTCGGGCTATATAGGCGGCAGGACGGATATTTTTTTTATGGCGCTCGTGGATCTGATACTGGCGTTTCCCTCTCTGCTTTTGGCAATCGGTGTCTCTGTGTTGTTTCCTCCAGGCATTTATACAGTCATGATTGCACTTTCTACTGTTGGATGGGCCTCGTTTGCCAGGCTGATGAGAGGACAGGTGTTATCCCTTAAGGAATCTTCCTATATAGAGGCGGCAAGGGCGATCGGATGCGGTGACCTTCGGATTATATTTATCCATCTGCTTCCTCAGTGCGTTCCCCTGGCGCTTGTGATGACTGGCTTGAAGCTTGGGGGGTATATTTTGACTGAATCGGCTTTGAGTTTCCTGGGCCTTGGCGCCCAACCACCTGCTGCGACATGGGGCAGCATGGTGAGCGCAAACAGGGCCTATATAAACTCTGCGCCCTGGATGGTTTTCCCTCCGGGGATAATGATAGCTCTGACAGCTCTTTGTTTCAATCTCCTGGGAGATGATTTAAGAGAAAAATTCGATGTCCTAAGTCGGTATGATTTGAAGAAAAACGCCTGAGGTCTTGTATAAGGAAACTTCGCAGGTTTTTTAAAGATATAATCTTAATCTGAGCCGTGCAAGGACAATTCCGGTATATTTGTTCAGAAAATTATTCCTCGGCAAAAATGGGAAAACAGGCTTCTTTCGAAGTCCCAGGCCTTCAAGGATGTCCTTTATATCCTGATTGGCTCCGAATGAAAGTCCTCGTCTTAATTCCGCTATTGCCTCATCTTTCCTTTTTGCCTTCAGATAAACCCTTCCCAGATTCAGATAGTGTTCAGGGTTGTCAGGTTCTGCCTTTATCGCGGCCTGGCAGAGGCTAACTGCCTCGGTGATTTGCCCTCTTTCCGTCGCTATGCAGTAAGCCAGATAGGATTTGGTTTTAGGCGTCTTTTCCACAGCATAAGCCTTCTCAAAGCAGGCAAGGGCAGCCAGGATATTTGACTCACCCAACAGACGAAGGCCTTCATCAAAAAAATTCACAAGCAGCAGTCCTCTTTCTCATACATTAATTAAACATACAAAAAGAGTTGATACAATACAAGGGAAAATACGACAGGCATAAAAAAAATTATTTCACTACTTTCTTAAGATATATCTCTTTTGCTATTTCAGGGTCGATCGCCACAGTTGTTTCATCGATCTGTAGTACACAGGAAGGCACTTTCTGAATGAATTTAATAACACTGCCTGCAGAAATGCCGAGTGAATTAAGTTTGCTGAGTCTCGAAGGGTCGGACGGTACAATAAAGGTAATCTTTCCTGAGGCGCCCACCTCGAATTCCGACAGTCTGGTCACAAGCGGTGTCACTTCGACTTTCAACTTCTTGCAGCATTCGCCTCTGGGGATCGGTTTACCATGAGGGCAGGTCGGGGGATGGCCAAGGAAAATGCATACACTTTCCGTAAGCTCCTCGCTGAGGATATGCTCCATCTTACAGGCGTCGTCCAGCACAGTCTTTTCAGGCATTTCAAAGACATCTGTGAAGAGTCTTTCAGCTAACCGCTGTCTTCTGACAAGTCCCTTCGCCTTCTTCCGGCCTTCCTCAGTAAAATGGATCAGACCATTGGTTATTTTGACAAGGCCCTCGTCCGTTAGCGTTTCCAAGAGAACTGTGACATCCGCATCGTCCGAACTGCGATTGAAACGTTCAATGTCGCGATGGCCCTCCTCCTCCAATACCCAGATAAGCTCCAATGCCTCATCTATTCTCTCTCTGTCGGTTATGGACGCCATAGTGACTTATTTTATAAATACCTAATAATAATTTCAACGAAAGACATCAGCCGGATTAGAACAGAGGAAGGGACATCACGCCTGCGTAAGATTTCCTGTGGATGGGAGAGGGACCGTGGAGCCGTATCAGACTAAGATGTTCCCGCGTGCCGTACCCCTTATGTTTAAGGAAATTATACTCCGGATAGATTTCATGATAATGAAGCATAATCCTGTCTCTGACATATTTTGCGATAATAGATGCTGCTGCAACAGATGCGCTTTTGGATTCGGCCTTAAAGGGAGATATCTGTCTGATAGGCACAAATGGCAGCGTGACGGCGTCGATAATAAGCATGTCAGGTGGTATTTTCAGATCTTCAAGCGCCCGCTGCATGGCCAGCTTCGTTGACTGAAGAATATTTAGCCTGTCAATATCGTCGTGCTCCACAACTCCGACGCCGATATCCACAGCTGCACACAGTACATCCCAGAACAGCCTCTCCCTCTCTTTCTCGGGGACTTTTTTTGAGTCACGAAGCCCTCTAATCCTGATTTCATCGCAAAGAACAACTGACGCTGCAACTACTGGCCCAGCAATGGGACCTCTTCCGGCTTCGTCAATACCTGCAATTGTTCTATACCCCTTCTGCCTTAGATTGGCATCATGAAGGTATATGCCCATAGCAAAACCCTTATTCCGACAACCCTTTTTCTTTTATCTTTGCAGACTTGCCCTTCTTTCCGCGAAGATAATAGAGCTTTGCCTTCCTCACATCTCCCCTTTTTACGACTTCGACCCTGTCGACGACCGGCGAACAGACAGGGAAAATCCTCTCCACTCCGACCCCGAAAGAAACCTTGCGGACAGTAAACATCGCCCTTGTCCCGCTTCCCTTTCTGCCGATAACAGCCCCCTGAAAAGGCTGTATTCTCTCCTTATCCCCTTCCACGACCTTAACGAAAACCTTCACCGTGTCACCGATATTAAATTTTCCGAGGTCTCTTTTGAAGCCTTCCTCGATTGCGCTGACCAAGTTCATTTTCTTTCCTCCTTCAGTTTGTCCAATATTTCTTTATCCTCCGGAGCAAGAGAATAAGCATCGATAAGCTCCGGCCTTTTTTCAAGAGTCGCTTTTAACGACTGTTTCTTACGCCACTTCCTGATCTCGCTGTGGTTGCCGGATAAAAGTACACCCGGCACCTCCATGCCCCTGAAGAACTCCGGCCTCGTATAATGAGGATAGTCGAGCAAACCACACGTGAATGAGTCCTCTTCAAAGGAGCGGCTGTCGCCCAGCACTCCGGGAACCAGTCGCGAGATGACGTCTATTATAACCAAAGCCGGCAGTTCTCCGCCAGTTAAAACATAATTGCCAATGGAGATTTCCTCATCCACCAATTGTTCCTTTACTCTTTCGTCTATAGCCTCATATCTTCCGCAAAAAAAAACAATTTCTCTTTGTTCCCCTGAAAGCGTCTCTGCCGCTTCCTGATCGAACAACCGTCCCTGAGGGCTCAGTAGAATTATCTTTCGACTCTCTTTTTCAGGCCAGAGTTTCTCCGTTATCATAAAAAAAGGTTCTGCCTTCATAACCATGCCTGCTCCGCCGCCGTAAGGGTAATCATCGACACTCTTGTGTTTGTCCAACGTATAGTCCCGCAGGTTATGGACAGCCACATTTATGACGCCGCTTTTGATTGCCCGCTTCATAATACTTGCATTTAAATAGGCATGGACCATATCGGGGAAAATCGTTACGATGCTAAACGTCATCTTATTCGAACAGACCTTTCATTTCCCTGATGATAATTTTCTTTTCATCCAGTTGAATATCTAATATGAATTCCTTAACTGCGGGTATCAAATATTCTTTCTCATCCTTTTTGATAACATAGACATCGTGAGCTGTAGTTTCAAATATGTCAACTACGACGCCGATGTCTCCGCTGGCAGAAACTGCAGAGAGACCTATTATCTGTTCGTAACGGAACTCCCCTTCTCGCAATTCTTCCGAATCCCCAAGGCGACTTAGGAGAGCGCCGCGGTAGACCGAAGCAACTTCCCTGACCGTAATCTCATTAAATGAGACCGCAAAGCAGTTATTTAATTTCCGCAGGGATTTTACTGAGAACCTTTGAACAGCGCCGTCGAAATGAAGGTAAACAATTTCATCCGGCTTAAGTAAGGTGAACTTTTCTGAGAGGGGAAGGGCCTTCATTTCTCCCCTTACCCCCCATTCTTTCAAGATTTTCGCTAAAGCGGTGTTAGGCGGTCTGCTTACCCCCGACCCTTTCGGCGGAATTATTCGAGAATTTCGAGTACGCAGCGTTTTCCGATCTTAGTGCCGGAGGCGCTGAGGATAGTCCTCATTGCGCGGGCGGTTTTCCCCTGTTTTCCTATAACCTTCCCCAGATCAGTCGATGCAACCTTCAGCTCATACACCGTAGTTTTTTCTCCATCGATTTCATTTACAACAACATCTTCAGGTTTGTCCACCAATGCCTTCGCCATCCTCTCGACCAATTCTTTCATGTTCCACCTCCGTATGAAAAATGACGGCCTATAAGCCAGCCTTTTGCATCAGTTTCTTCGCGGTGTCCGTAGCCTGCGCCCCTTTCTGCAACCAATACTTGGCTTTCTCCAGGTCTATCTTGATTTCAGAAGGCTCCTTAAGAGGATCATATGTTCCGAGGATCTCGATGAAAGGACCGTCTCTTCTCGCCTTTGAATCTGCTACGATAAGCCTGTAAAACGGTTTTTTATGAGCTCCCAACCTTGTCAATCTGATTTTTACCAAAAAACACCTCCTATAAATTATGGGAAATTTTAATATATTGCGGTTTGTAAAGTAAAGCCGGTCAAAATGGAAACATCTTCGGAAGTTTAAGGTTTTTCTTGCCCTTAAACATCTTAAGCATCTTCTTCAGTTCCACATATTGTTTTATGACCCTGTTTACATCAGCGACACTGGTCCCACTGCCTGAGGCGATTCTCTTTCTCCTGCTTCCGTTGAGAAGGTTGTGATTCGTCTTTTCCTTCAGCGTCATGGAATTAATTATGGCCTCGATCTTGACAAATTCCCTTTCATCTACGTTTACGTTTTTGATCTTACTAAAACCAGGGATCATCCCCAAAATACTTTCAAGGGGTCCCATGCTTCTGATCTTTTTCAACTGTTCCCTTAAATCATCGAACGTGAATGAATCCTCTAATATCCTTTTCTGAAGAGTTTCTGCCTCTCTCTGGTCGAAAGACTGCTGGGCCTGTTCGATTAAGCTCAGCATGTCGCCCATTCCGAGTATTCTCGATGCTATTCTGTCGGGATAAAAAGGTTCGAGCATATCGATCTTCTCGCCAACCCCGATAAACTTAATCGGTTTCTGCGTGACCGCCCTGATAGACAAAGCGGCCCCGCCCCTCGCATCTCCGTCCATTTTGGTAAGGATAATGCCGTCTATTCCTATTTGCTCGTTGAAATGTTTTGCGATTGTGACCGCATCCTGGCCTGTCATTGAGTCCGCAACGAGAAGTGTTTCTTTCGGCGCGACCTTTTCCTTGATATTTTTCAGCTCGAGCATCAGCGACTCGTCTATGTGAAGTCTGCCGGCTGTGTCAATTATAACTATATCATTTGCCTCAACTTTTGCTTTATCAAGCGACTCAAGTGCAACTGCAACGGGGTCTTTTGTGTCCAGGGAAGAGTAAATGCCTACTTCAAGCTGTCTGGCAAGTGTACGCAGTTGTTCGATCGCAGCCGGTCTTTGCAGATCACATGCTACAAGTAATGGTCTTCTTCCTTCCTTTTTAAAAAGCCTGGCCAGCTTTGCAGAAGTGGTCGTTTTGCCCGACCCCTGCAGCCCTATCATCATTATCACGGTTGGGGGGTTTGGTGAAAGTGCAATTTTGCTCTGCGACCTTCCCAGAAGTTCACAGAGTTCTGTGTTAACGATCTTGACTACCTGTTGACCCGGGGTAAGACTCTCGAGTACTTCTTCACCGACGGCCTTCGACTTGATGCTCTCTATCAGATCCTTGACTACCTTGAAATTTACGTCTGCTTCAAGCAGGGCAAGTCTGATCTCTTTCATCGCTGTCTCGACGTCCTCAGCCGTAAGCAGACCTTTCCCCTTTAACTTCCTTAGTATAGAATCTAATTTTTCGCTGATATTTTCGAACATGGATATTATATGTTTTTGTCTATCTCTTTAGATAAGAGGCCCTCAAGACCGTCAACATAGCCCTTGTAGGCCGTGATGATTTTTTGATCCCTGCCGATAAGAAAGGTCGCCGGTATACTGAAAACACCATAGGACTTGGAGACATTTTCGTCTCCCAGCAGGAGAGGATAATTTATCTTGTGCCCCTTCGAAAAAGCCGACACTTTAGACTGAGAACCTTCGCCTTCATCGAGAGCTATCCCCACCACCACTAGTCCCTTGGCTGCATACTTATCCTGTAGAGCAATCAACTCCGGAACTGTCGCCTTGCAGGGCGGACACCATGTAGCCCAAAACTCCAATACGATGATCTTCCCTCTGTACTGGGACAGTTGTACCTTATTGCCCGTAATGTCCCTTAAAACGAAATCGGGAGCTACTCCGGCAGTCTTTGCAGCAGAGGGCTGCCTGCCGTCACCCCCTTTGCACGCCGCAAGACAGAAAGCAGCGAGAAGAAACAAGATAAATAATAATCTTTTCACAAACCACACCCCGGAAACGTAATTAGAGCAAATTGAAATTACAGACTGAGTCTGAAAAACGATGAAGGTTTTCAGGCATTAATCAGTGAATCGAGTTTTGCCTTAAGCTGGGGCTTTGGTACAGCACCGACAATCTGATCCACTTTTTGCCCACCCTTGAAGAACATAAGCGTTGGAATTCCCATAATTTTATAGCGGCTGGCAATTTCAGGATTCTCGTCCGTATTTAATTTCAATACCTTGACTTTGCCGGCGTATTCTCTGGCCAGTTCCTCTACTGTCGGCGCTATCATGCGGCAGGGGCCGCACCACACCGCCCAGAAATCGATAAGCACAAGTCCGTTTTCACCCAAAACTTCCTGCTCCCACGTAGCGGCGGTAACGTCATTAACTCCTTCAGCCATAAAATACCTCCTATGAAATGTAGTGACATTATAGTGTTAAAATCTGCAGCTTGTCAATGAAACGTGATTAATGCATACATAGGATAAGCGGGGTTTCATTGACAGTCTTTGTATTTTCTGCTATTTTTTCTAGTGATGAACAGAGCCTTTCTTCTCATAATAGTGACAGTTTTTTTTTCAGCGCCGTGTTTTGCTTTCGATGTTTCAGGTCTTCAGCCGGTTGCACCAAACAGTATCTTTTCCACATTCAGTACAGAGAGTCTTCCCAAGAATAAAGTTGCCGCTGAGGTGGGTTTTGACAAATCTAAAGATCCTGATTTCTATCGCTTCAGTCTAAGGAGCGCCTATGGCATTACAGACTCCATCGAGCTCAATATCACCATCCCTTATATTTATAATTTCAATACAACTACTGATGGAATGGAAGACATCGCTGTCGGATTCAAGCACAGGTTTTATGATGAAGGGAAATACGGACCATCACTCGCCTATGTGATTAATGCCTCTATTAACAGTGGCCGTGAGGAGTTCGGCACCAAGGGCAGATACGGGATAGGTTTCATTTTGAGCAAGAGGGTCGGACCCTTTAAGGGGCATTTCAATTTTTTTTATGAAAGGCCTGGTAAGGGAAGCCTGGCGGACGAAATTACTTTTCTGGGCGGCATAGAGTTTTCGGCTGCCCACAATTTCAAGATGCTCGGTGAACTTCTTGTGAGAAAGAACCATTTCACAAATGAGTACGACCAGATCGAGGCCCGCTTTGGGTATAGAATTAAAACCACTGATTCTATCTATACAACACTGGGTATCGGAACGGACCTGAAACAAAGATCGCCCGAATACCGGATCATGTTATCGCTAAGCTACACACCTCCGCATGAGAAGAAGGAGATAAAGAAGATTATTGAAGAAGAATAGCCCTCCTTCATCTTTCTTGGCAGGTACTTGCATTGTTTGATATTGGATTACAGGAACTCGTAATTATCTTCCTGGTTGCATTGCTTGTCTTCGGGCCGGAAAGACTTCCCGAAGTCGCCAGAACCATGGGAAGATGGTTTGGCGAGATCGGCAAGAGTATTCAAACTGCGAGGACACAGATGGAGAGAGAGTTTCATGAGTCCGAGATGAAGACCGGCGGAGAGACGGAGACGACCCAGAAGGTAGATGATGCGAAGAGCAAAGACGGAAATGTCTCCGGTGATGAGAAGAGGGAGGGATAATTGGAAGACTCCAAGATGCCCCTGACAGAGCACCTCACCGAGCTTCGGAAGAGAATTTTGGTTTCTCTCATGGCTTTATTTGTCGTTTTTGTCGGTGTTTTCAATTATTCCGAGAAGATCTTTGATGTTGTGACCTTTCCCCTCAGGGCTGAACTAAAAGTAAGTGTCTATTCTCCCCATTTTCAGATAGTCAAGAAGACAGCTGCACCTCTTGTTTTCCTTGCGCCTGCAGAGGCATTTTGGATGCATCTCAAGGTTTCTCTTGTGGCAGCCCTGATTCTCTCTCTTCCGGTGATCTTTTATCAGCTTTGGCGTTTTATCTCCCCAGGCCTTCTCGCTAACGAAAGGAAGTATGTATTGCCTTTCGTTTTCCTTGCCACTACATTGTTTGTCATAGGCGCGTCCTTCTGTTTTATTATAGTGCTTCCGTTTGCGATAACTTTCCTGCTGGGATATAAGACCCAGAACATGACGCCAATGCTGTCCGTTGGCAGCTATGTCGATTTCTGCCTGAAGTTTGTGCTTGCCTTCGGCGCTATCTTTGAACTGCCGCTTGCGATTATTTTTCTAACCCGGCTGGGGATAGTGACTCCCGCGATGCTTGCAAAGAATAGAAAATTTGCAGTGCTTTTTGCTTTCATTGCCGGGGCCATACTTACACCCACGCCTGACGCTTTCAATCAGACGCTTATGGCGGTTCCTATAATAATTCTTTATGAAATTGGTATACTACTATCGAGATTATTGTACAGGAAGAAGAAGGATGCCTGAAGTCAGGGGAAAGAGTTTAAAGGCCATTATCCGCGATATTGCAGAGGGATATGTTGTGGTAAATCCTTTGTTCCTGAAATCCTTTGAACATGAAATATTGCGCGATTTCTATCTGGAGATATCCAAGGTCCAAAATGAGATCAGGGCCGAAAAATTTCCAACACGTGATGTGCTTGCCATACGGAGCAGAAACCTAAAACTCCAGAGGCTCTTTGCCGCCACCATGATAATCAGAAACTTTGCCAGGGAGAGGAGGGTGTCCCTGGCTTAGTATTGGGACATTTTCTGCACGTTGTGAAAAAGACATTTGACATATTATGAGTGAAGAACTTAGCAAGGCCAAAGACATAGTTCTGTCGTTTCTCAAATCAAAGAAGATAGTGAGGATGTATCCGTCAAACAACCCCATTTATATCAATACCATTGAGGATGATTTCAAAAAGTTCAGGGAGTTTTTTTATTTCAGGGACGAATTAATTTTCAAAATAAAGCAGAACGAAATATCTTATGATTCTGACGCAGTTTACACCAACATAGAAAAGGAAGACAATCTCGCCCTTTTTTTCTTCAAAGACGGCCTTAGAGAACTTAATTTTAAAAAAGGACTTACCATTGAAGAGATCGAAGATTTTCTTAAAATAATCTCTTTAGACTTCAACCGTGATGCGCTCGATGATGACATGGTGACTTTGTTTTGGGAGAGGGATTTTCAGAACATACATTACGTAGTGGACGATGCGATACTGACCGACGAAGAAAATTACGAAGAGGCTGCGGTTGCGTCTATCAAGGAAAAGGAGCCCGAGCAGGATTCTCTTATGAAGGCATACGAAGATGCCTTCCAGGAAGAGATGGTTCATGATATTTCGATAGTACCGCTGTCTAACAAAGACCTGCAGCTTCTTCTGCAGGAATACGAAAGAGATGCTGAGGACAAAACTGGTAAACTGCTGGACATTTTGTTTGAGATGATCTATCTCCAGCAGTCAAGGTCCGAACTGGAAGACATGGCTGGTTTTTTCGTTAGCGCGATTGAGTATTCAATAGGGCATGGCGATATCCAGTTGGCAACGGATGCCTTGTCACGTTTCAAAAAGATTCTTGATGACAACAATGAAGAGGATGAAAGAAAACGACTTGCGAGGAAGATTCTTTCGGTTGCTGGCAATGAGTCTGTAGTTAATCTTTTGGGGGAGATAATGGACAGCGGTCAGGAAATGGAAGAAAAAATCTTTGAGGATTTTGTTCGTTTCCTTGATAAGAACGCTCTTGTGCCTTTCATGAAGATACTTGGAGAACTGAAAAGCATACAAGGCAGGAAGATCGTGATTGACGCCCTCGTTGTCTTGGGGATAAAGGACATTGCGACTCTGGCCAAAGGACTGACCGACTCCCGGTGGTATGTTGTCCGCAACATCATATATATACTCAGGAAAATAGGCGATAAGCGGGCTGTAGATTATCTTTTAAAAACAGTCAGACATGGAGACATCAGGGTTAAAAAGGAGGTCATACGGGCACTGGGAGAACTCGGCGGCACAGGCGTCTTACAGACCCTGAGAGACTGCCTTGAGGACCCGGAAATACAGGTGAGATCGGCGGCTCTCCGGGCATTGGGGAGTATGCGAGCAGAAGCTCCCAAGCGGATAATCATCAACAAGATAGCGGATAAGAATTTCAAGGAAAAGGGCTTTGAGGAAAAGAAAGAATATTTTGAGGTCCTTTCCCAGTGGAAAGATGAGGAAGTATTTAATTTTGTTGTCGGTATTCTTAAAAAAAGGACCTTCTTCCGACGGACAAAAACGGATGAAAGCAGGGCGTGCGCTGCTTATAGTTTGGGACTCCTGGGGAATCGGGATGCGCTTGCTGTTCTTAACAAATACAGAGTTGAGAATAATAAGGTCATGCAGGAATTCGTTTTCTCTGCGATCAAAAGGCTGGAGCATGGACAATAGAGAAGATATTGAAAGGTTCAGAACAGGAAAAGACCTGGTCAATCAGATCTCTGTGGTCCTCCGAACATCTCACATTCACGATCCGGACAATGTTGCCGTGACAACAGTTATAGACAAGTTTGTATCGACGATAAACGCTTTCATCTCGCATGAACGTGTTGTTTCTCTTGAGCTAAGAGGTGAGTATTTTTATATCAATGATTATCGCATAAGGTATTCGCTGGAGTACCTCCTTAACTTCGACTTCCTCTTAAGAGAATTCAAGAAAAGAGAGCTTGGAAGTATTATTTTCAAGGACAAGATTAACGCCGATGAGGTGAAAGTCTTGGTCAGGGCTCTTCTTTCCTCTTCTTTTGCGGAATCTTCATTTGATGCAATAGAGGAGAAGATGTCGCAGACCAGAAACATATCCGTGGGAAGGCTGAAAAAGGTGGTGGAGGACAGTTCTCTTGATCCCAGAAAGATGGTCAAGAAGACCTATTTCAATGCTGTGTCTTATGCAAGAGGCGTAATTAACAGAATAAAGAGCGGCGAGAAGGTGAACATTAAGAAAGCCAAGAGAGTGGTTGAGAATATGGTCGACCACATTCTCGAGGAAGAACAACTTCTTCTTGGAATGACAGCGATAAAGGACTACGATGAGTACACATATCACCACTCGGTGAATGTCAGTATCTTTTCCATTGCGTTGGGTCAGCGTGTCGGACTGAACCGCAGGACACTCACAGAGCTGGGCATGGTTGCTCTCTTCCACGATATCGGAAAGATGGACATACCTAACGAAATTCTCAATAAGCCGTCTAACTTTAGCGCCTCGGAATGGGATATCATAAGAAGGCATCCGGTATGGGGGGCTAAGACCTTGCTGAAACTTAAGAAGCTCGATCCCCTTACGATCAAATCTGCCATCGTTGCTTTCGAACATCACATGAACTATGACCACAGCGGCTATCCGCGTGTAAGAACAGACCTCAAGCTGGACTTCTACACCAAGATCGTGAGTCTGGCAGATCAATACGACGCGATGACCTCTTCCCGGGTATATTCAAGGGTTCCTTTAGCGCCTGACAAGGCGCTGAGCATAATGATGGAGCGGTCAAATACGCAGCTTGATCCCCTGCTTATGAAATTCTTTGTGAATATGGTCGGGGTTTTTCCGATTGGAACGCTTGTCATGCTCAGCACGAAGGAATTGGGGCTTGTATGCGAAAGTAATCACATTTTTCCGACGCGGCCGCGAGTGCTGATCATTGTTGATGAAAAAGGAAGCAGGGTGAAAGGACACGTAGTTGACCTAACTGAAAAAAATGAGCAGGATATATACATCAGGTCTATATTAAAAACAATGGATCCCAACAAATACAGGATCAACCTCGCGGAATATCTCTTATAGAGATGGACAGTCCTGGACTTGCGGCGTACCAGCTAAAATCTGAACCAGCTTCGCTTTCTCTTCAGCGCCTTGTACTGCACCGATAGGTCCTTAAGTAAACTGCCTATTTTTTCTTGTTCCTTCCTTAGCTCCTTGAGGTTTTCCATCTCTTTGCCCAGCATATTTATGGAGTCCCTGGAATCCGCAAGGATCTTGTGAATTTCAGATATTTCCTTGGCAACCTGTTCGATCTTTTCTAAAAAAATGACAGGGGCTTCCCGTAATTCAGTAATAGGATTCTTCTTTGTCTCCCAAGATGATTCATAGGCTTCTGCCGGCATCTTTTCAGTTGGCGGCACTTCTGCAACCGTGGAAAGTTTCGCGTCCCCGGCTGTAATGTCTTTATCAGAAGACACCACCGTTTGCATCTCTGCAGCAGCGGGGGCAGGGGGGGGGAAATGTGCTCCCTGAGAAAGCGTTACGGGCCCTTCTGCCTCCATTTCTTCTTCCTTTGCAGGCTTAATCTCGATCTGATGTTTCTTTGCAATATTTCTTAGTAAGAGCTTCGTAACGAGTTTGAAGGATTCCTCAACCCCCAGGCCCTTTATAGCGCAGGCTTCTATGACCGGGGATTCGTTGTGATTCAGATCTGCATCCAGTTCCTCCAAGGAAGCAATATTAACAAGATCTCTCTTGTTATATTGAAGAATGATAGGTATCTCGTCGGGATTGATGTTATTCGAGAAGAGATTTTCTCTCATATTCTCGAAACTCTCTATGTTTTGTTCTTTCATGTCACGCTGAGAGTCAGCTACGAAAATAACTGCATCAGCTCCCTTGAGGACAATTTTTCGAGTTGCATTATATCTAACCTGACCAGGCACGGTATAAAGCTGGAATCTTATGGAAAAATCGCGGATTTTTCCGAGTTCAACAGGGAGGAAATCAAAAAAAAGCGTTCTATCAGTTTCTGTCGACAAGGAAAGCAACCTACCTCTGGTCTCAGGGTTCAGGATGGAATGCAGGTGCTGCAGGTTGGTTGTCTTGCCGCTCAATCCCGGACCGTAGTAAACGATCTTCAGCGTAATCTCTTTTGTCGCATAATTAAAGAGGGCCATTTTCTATACTATAGCATAAACACCGTTTCGTGTCTGGTATTTGACCCTGTACATAGCCTCATCAGCCAGCCTTAGAAGATCCTCTTTGGATTTTGCGCTTTCGGGATACGAAGCGACCCCAAAACTGGCTGTCATCCGGAGCGAATAACCGTCCTTCTTAAGAAAGATATTCTGTTCAATACTCTTGCGTATCCTCTCGGCGATTGCAAGTGCTGCACTGGGGGGAGTCTGCGGCAGGACGATTACAAATTCATCACCTCCATAACGGGCAACAATATCAATCGTCCGTAAACGTTTAATCAGTAGTTGACCCATTTCAACCAGAAGCTTACTGCCTATGAGATGTCCATAGTTATCGTTGATTGCCTTGAAATGGTCGACGTCCATAAAGATCAGGGAAAGAGAAGACTTGTGACGTCCGGCTCTCCTTATCTCTATCTCCAGGGTTCTGTCCAGATACCTTGTGTTAAACAGTTTAGTCAGGTCGTCCGTAACTGACAATTCGGCCATTTTTTGATACAGGGAGGCCCTTTCTATTGCAATGGCTGCGTGATCGACGATTCTCATGATTATGTCGAGATCATCCTTAGTGAAAGGTGTGTTCGTGGTCTTATTCGCAATTTCCAGCACTCCGATGATGTTTCCCTTGCTCTTTATCGGCACGCACATTAGGGATTTGGTCCTGATTCCAGTCTCCTTGTCCATAGACGTACAGAACCTCTCGTCGACCGAGACGTCCGGTATTACCACAGGTATCCCTTCCTGAGCGACCCAGCCGGCGATGCCTTCTCCCAATTTGAGTCTGGCTTTCTTCATCTTGTTTGTATCTTCTTTCTTCCCGGTGATCTTTCCCGGCACCAGTTCACCTGTATCCTCGTCCATAAGAAGTATCGACCAGGTCTCTGCCTTAACCAATTTTCTTGATTTCCTCATTATAGTGGTAAGGATATCACTCAGTTCGAGCGTCGAAGTAAGAGTCTTGCTCACTTCACTGAAAAATTCCAGTTCGTGCGTGACAGAAATAAGCTGGTTTCTTAACGACAAATTGTCATCGATCAGTTGTTTCATCGTCAGCGCTCTTTTAATGGTGAATTCTATCTCTTTGGCGGAAGGATTCTGTAAAACATAAGTTTGAGGATGCCTTATCCATTGGGAAAAGCCCCTGAAGGAATAGGAGTCAGACAATACAACCTTTGGGATATGCCTGAAAGAAGATTGAAATTCCCTAAATGATGTTTCAGAACTCTGGCTTTTATCTACGATTACCAGATCCGGACTGTCTTCCGCACGGTATCTCATATCCCTGATGGACTTAAATTTTAATATGCTTTTTCCACGCGACGCGAGTGCGATTTCTTTTTCTTTCTTAAGTGGGACAAGGCCTATGCTGAATATTTTATTCATTCAGGCCGCAGCACTTCTTAAACTTCTTGCCACTGCCGCAGGGACAGGGTTCATTGCGCCCTGTCTTTTTACCCTTTGTGACGGGTTGAGTCGGGCCGCCTTCTCCCCTGTTGTAGTTGAGGTTGACCCTTCTCTCTTGCCTTCGCATAGACTCTTCCTGGTTCCTTTGCACCTGAATCTTAAAGAGTCTCGAAATAATCTCTGTAGAGATCCTGTCTGACATCTCAGAAAACATGTCGAAGGCTTCTCTTTTATACTCGACCAAAGGATCTCTCTGGCCATATCCGCGAAGACCGATGCCTTCCTTCAGATGATCCATGGCAAGCAGGTGGTCCTTCCACTGGGAATCGACTATCTGAAGGACAATGACTTTTTCCAGATAGCGAAGCATCTCCTGTCCAATCTCGTCCTCTTTGTTACTATAAGCTTTTTTGATATCAGCTGATAGTTTTTCCCGAAGGGACTGTATGTCCTCAGGAAGTGCATCGATCACTATGGAAAAAATGCCGAAAAGGGAATCTTTGAGTCCCTTTACATCCCACTCGCTGAATCTTGTATCTTCCGGACAATATATGGCAAGCAGTTCCTCCGTGATCTCATCCATCATCGAGATGATCCTCTGTCTGAGGTTATCCCCTCCGTGAAGTATTTCCTTGCGAAACGCATAGATCTCGGTCCGCTGCTTATTCATTACATCATCGTATTCCAGCAGATGCTTTCTGATGTCGAAGTTCTGGGCCTCGACCCTCTTTTGTGCGTTTTCAATGGCCTTGGAGACCATCCTGTTTTCTATGGGGATATCTTCTTCCATACCGAGTTTGTCCATAAGTCCGGAAATTCTGTCTGAGCCGAATATCCTCATCAGGTCATCTTCCAGCGAGAGATAGAAACGGGTGAACCCGGGGTCCCCCTGTCTGCCCGAGCGGCCTCTTAATTGATTGTCAATTCTCCTGGCCTCGTGCCTTTCTGTGCCCAGGATGTGAAGCCCCCCGACAGAAAGAACCTTTTCCTTGTCTGCCGCACATTGTTTCTCTGCTTCTGCAAGTGTTGTTTCCCATTCCTCCTGGGTGTGGTCCGGCCTATCTTCGAGCATATCCCTTGCGATTGCGGCCGGGTTTCCCCCGAGAATAATATCGGTTCCCCTTCCGGCCATATTTGTTGCTATGGTGACACTGCCGCTCCTGCCAGCCTGAACTATGATCTCAGCCTCCTTTTCGTGATATTTAGCATTCAGTACAGAATGTTTTATTCCCCTCTTCCTGAGGAGGCTGCTGAGGTGTTCCGATTTTTCTATAGAGATTGTGCCCACAAGAATCGGTTGTCCCCTCTTGTTCAGTTCTTCGATCTCTTTTATAGCAGCATTGAACTTTCCGTTTTCAGTTTTGTAGATAACGTCAGGGTGGTCAAGCCTTATCATAGGTCGATTCGTGGGGATTACCAGAACGTCGAGGTTATATATTTTGGCGAATTCCTCTGCTTCGGTTTCAGCAGTGCCTGTCATGCCGGCAAGTTTTCTGTACATGCGGAAATAGTTTTGAAAAGTGATAGTCGCAAGGGTCTGGTTCTCACTTGCTATCTTGACGCCTTCTTTAGCTTCGACGGCCTGATGAAGGCCATCAGACCAGCGTCTGCCAGGCATTAGTCTCCCGGTGAATTCGTCGACTATAATGACCTCGCCGTCTTTTACGACGTAATCAACATCTCTTTTAAAAAGGGTATGTGCCTTCAGTCCCTGCAGGACGTGGTGGACAAGTTCTATATTGGAAGGGTCGTAAAGATTGCCCGCTCCCAAAAGTCTTTCGACCTTAATATTGCCCTCTTCGGTGAGTATGGCCGTCCGTGCCTTTTCATCTACGGTATAGTCAGTCTCTTTCTGGAGTTTGGGAATGATCTTGTCGATTTTATAATATTTGTCAGTGGATTCCTCGGATGGCCCGGAAATTATCAGAGGCGTACGGGCCTCATCTATCAGGATGCTGTCAACCTCGTCGACGATGGCAAAATTGAGTTCCCTCTGCGTAAATTGGGAGAGCTCGTATTTCATATTATCTCTTAGGTAATCGAAGCCAAATTCATTGTTGGTGCCATATGTGATGTCTGAATTGTAAGATGCCTGCCTCTGCTCGTCTGTGAGGCCATGGACTATGATACCCACACTCATGCCCAGAAAGTTATAAAGAGGCCCCATCCACTGGGCATCTCTTTTGGCCAGATAGTCGTTTACTGTCACTATGTGAACACCGCGGCCTTCGATGGCATTCAGGTAGACGGGTAGGGTGGCAACCAGGGTCTTTCCTTCTCCTGTCTTCATCTCAGCTATCTTGCCCTCGTGAAGAACAATACCCCCAAGAACCTGAACATCGAAATGTCTCATTTTAAGAACGCGCTTGGAAGCCTCGCGGGTAACAGCAAATGCCTCTGGAAGCAGTTCATCCAGGGTTTCTCCATTTTGGAGTCGCCTGCGGAATTCAGTTGTTTTATCCCTTAGCTGTGAATCTGAAAGCCTGCTAACGTCGTTTTCCAGGGAATTTACCTGCTCGACAATGGGCAAAAGTCTGCTTATCTCACGATCATTTTTCGTTCCTATGATTTTTCTTAGTATTCCGAACACGGTTTTTATATTATAGCAAACACGGCAATATTGCAAGAAATCACATAATTTCAATGCCTTAGATTAATCAGATAAAAAGGGAGGCACGAGATAAATTGAAGAAATATCGAAGATCGTGTTAAATTTTTAAATGCAAAAAACGGTTTTTATTTATACCTACGGCTGCCAGATGAATGTACATGATTCGGAAAAAATGCTCGGCGTCCTTTCTGAAAACGGTTATAAAACGGCAGACAGTCCCGAGGAAGCGGATCTTATTATTTTCAATACATGTGCAATCAGGGAAAAAGCGGAACAGAAGTTTTATAGTCAACTTGGCAGGACTAAGTCACTTAAGAGGAAAAATAAGGATCTTCAGATAGCGGTTGCTGGCTGCGTTGCGCAGGAGACCAAAGAAAAGCTGATTCGCAGGGCACCATATGTTGATTTTGTTCTGGGCCCCCAAAATATTCATCTGATAAGTCGTATGGTTTCCGGTGACTCACGATCTGAGATGTTTGACGATAATACTGAGTTGGCAATGCAGGAGCTCTTTGCAAGCCGCCAGAATCGCTTTAAGGCATGGGTTTCGATTACATACGGGTGCAATAACTTTTGCACGTATTGTATTGTGCCATATACCCGCGGAAGGGAGGTCTCCAGACCCAGTGGTCGCATAATTTCGGAGGTTAAGGATCTCGCTGAAAAAGGGTATAAAGAGGTCACTCTTCTTGGACAGAACGTGAACTCCTACAGGGATGATATTAACTTCCCCGAGTTATTGCAACGGATAGATGCTTTGAATATCGACAGGATACGTTTTATTACATCTCACCCCAGAGATTTTTCTGAGAGGTTGATAGAGTCCATGGCTGTGCTGCCTCACGTCTGCGAGCATATACATCTGCCGCTGCAGTCGGGTTCGGACAGGATACTGAAACTTATGAACAGAGGCTACACCTACCGGGATTATGAGCGGAAAATAGATCTTCTGAGAAAAATGATTCCGGATATAGCCATTACTGCCGATGTAATAGCAGGGTTTCCAGGGGAGACGGATACGGACCATGGAGCCACTATTTCTGCTATTAAAAATATCGGTTTTGACGGCCTGTTTGCATTCAAGTATTCAGCAAGACGGGGCACAAAGGCGTCGGCAATGGAAGGGCAGTTGCCCGACGATGTCAAATCAGAACGGCTAAACGAAATTTTAGACCTGCAGGAAAAGATAACCTACATAAAGAATCGTGCACTTGAAGGAACTGTTCAGGAGGTGCTGATTGAAGGCCCTTCGGAGACGAATGCAAGCATGCTGGCCGGAAGGACGCGGGCTAATAAGATTGTGACAGTCATCGATGGCGGGGAAGAGACAGGTTCATATGTCAACGTAAGGATTGA
>OUUY01000017.1 GCA_900302705.1 Candidatus Sulfobium mesophilum | reverse complement strand
GGAAAGTACATGGCAGCCGGATCCGTGTTCGTTGTTTATCATTTTATATGGTCTCTGATAAATTCCTCGATGAAGAGGTCGGTGACAGCGTCGTTGTACATGGCCATATCGAGCTGCTTGGTATAGGCCGTGAGCTTGCCCATCACCTCCAGTCTTCTTTCTATGTCATGCTGTTTAATTTTATGGAGCACTGCGTCCAATACGTCGCCTCTGACATCCACCGTGAAGTCCATTGTCTTTAATATCTCAGTTATCAGCCGGAGGCGTCTAATCCTCCTGTCAGTTGTTGCCCCGCCGCCCTTGAAGTGAAATTTTATATAATTATCGTTTATATTCTCGCCGGCGAAGGCTTCGACCATGGAGAAGTGATATCCCAGCTTTATGCTGAAGTTCATGTAATTTCGGGACAGAAAGGCATAACTATGTCCTCCGGTCTCGCGAAGCTCCTCTTCCGGTATGGAGGCTGTGTGCGCAATCATCCCCAAAAAGCCTTTCACGTCAGCAGGTCGAGGCTCAGGCCATCTCATGGTTCTCATGCCCTTGAGGAAGACGGAAAAAGGTATTGAGAGTATGTCTTCCGGCGTCGCCTTTGTTATGTTTTCCCTGAGTCCTCCGCCGACGTCGATGAGATGGGCGTCCACTGGAATCCCGGCCTTGAGCTGTACCGCGGGACATTCGTCAATGTTATGTTTCGTCCCGAGCGAGAACATTTCGGACATTGCCTTCTCATGCGAAAATCTGGTTATATCGTGGAAGGTCATGCAGCATTCAGGCCTGAAGTTCTCTCCTTCGGGAGAGACCAGGTTCAGTGGCGATATACGTTTGAATATCCTCTCAAGGGTCTTAAAAACGTGAGTATCCCGGAAAGACGAGGTTTGGACAGTGAATTTCAGTATTTCCTCGACTCTGCCCTCATAGACGTTGCAGTTGACGGCGTCAACGGTGATCTCCTGTCCGTGCTTGATGCGGCTTGTCGCTCTTGCGGTGTCGACGATCGTAGGGACCTCATATTCCCTCGCAAGAGAGGCCGTGTGACATGTAATGCTGCCGGCATCGATCACAATGGCTGCAGCCTTGTTCATCACCACCACAAAATCCACTGCCATGTTTGCAGCCACAAGCACCCAGCCCTCAGGGAAGCTTTTTAGGTCCGCCCTGTCTCTTAATACAAAGGCCCGTCCATGGCCTATGCCCTTGCTTGCAATGAGACCTCTATCAATAAGAATGTTATATTGTTCGAGCCTCCTCGGAATCTTAATAAGCGGACCCAGCTTCTTTAGTGTTTTAAGGGGCCTGCTCTGGAGTATATATATATGATTGTTTTGGTCGATGGCCCACTCTACGTCCTGCGGTCTTTCGTAGTGTGTTTCCAGAGTGAATGCATGTTCTGACAGAGTCTTTATCTGGACATCGCTCAGGCACGGCGCATTCCTGATCCCCTCCGGGACGGGTGCCTCCGTAACGCCCCCGCCTGCGGTACACACCAGCATGGTATGTTGATCAGACAGCTTTTTCTCCGTAAACCCCTTCTTCTCCCGTGAAACAAGGTAGGATTGAGGGGGCTCCGCGCCGGTAACAACCGTTTCCCCAAGCCCCCATGCCGCATTAATGATGATATGGTCGCTGTCAGGGTCGTTCGGGTCCCTAGTATATAACACTCCTGCAGCCCTTGCATCGATCATCCTCATCACGCCCACGGACATTACCATCTCCGTCTCTGAAAAACCCTTTGTCTTATAATAGAATACTACTCGTGGCCGAAAGATGCTCGCGAGCACCTCTTTATATTTATGAGCGATCAACTCCTCGGGCACGTTCAGGAACGTGGCGTACTGGCCGGCAAAACTCACATCGCCGTCCTCATAGTTGGCGCTGCTTCGCACTGAGACCATCAACGGAGATTTGCCGGTTGTCGCTTTCAAATTTTCGATTGCCGCTTTTATGACGTCACTGAGCTCAGAAGGAATTTCCGACCCTGCCATCACATCCTGCATTTCCCTACAGAATCTGCTTATTTCCTCCATGTTGCCTATATCTAATTGATGAAGTCTTGCGTTGACCTTTTCAGCAAGGCTGTTGTGATCCAGGAAGCGTTTGAAGGCATAGGCAGTGATGGAAAACCCATCCGGCACAGGCAGCCCCAGGCCGCTCTTTATCTCTCCGAGGTGCGCAATCTTGCCGCCTGCAATGTCAGCCATATCTCCGCTGATACTTTCAAGGGGGATTACAAGATCGCTGACGGGTATCTCTTTTCCCGGCGACAGCGTCTTTTCGATCTTCTTATTGATGATTTCATATCGTGCGTAAAGTTCCTTGTATTTGCCGTGCGAGATCTCGTTCAGACTGTCAATGATGCCTAAAACCCCTTTGGACATAGATTCTACGGTCGATTTTACATACTGCCTGTCAAAGAGATATTCAGCAGAGAGCTTATCCTCCATGTCGGCTATGAGCCTTAGCACCGCATTATTCTGTTCGAGCAGGTCTTGGAACTTAGTGTATTTGGCCTTCAAGGTCAGTTTGAGTTCCTGCCCTCTGTTTTCTAATTGAGCCTCTTTACGTTTGAGCAACTTCAGTATCTTCATTGTGATTTTGATACTACCACAGAAAATAATTCTTGACAAATAAAAAAGCATAATGTAATATCTTTATAAGATAAAAGGATATAACAATATATGATAATGGAATATAACAATATAACAATAGAATGAATGTGAAGAATTATGCTTGTTTCTAATCCCATAAATAGAGAAAAACCTCAGAAGCTTTACGTACAGCTTTATGCCGTCCTGAAGGCAAAGATAGCAAGCGGGGAGTTGCCTGAGGGCTCCCAGATACCCACGGAGGATGAGCTGTGCAAAATCTACGAAGTGAGCAAAGCAACAGTCAAACTTGCCGTTCTCGAACTGGCGAGGCAGGGATATCTCAAGCGACAGCAGGGCAAAGGCACCTTCGTCTGTAAAAGGGTAATATCTGAGGGGCTTACCATGCATACGAGTTTCAAGGAACTGATGCTTGATGCAGGCCTGGATTTTTCTACTCAGGTCCTTGCCAAGACTGTAATGATGCCAACCGATGATCTAGACGCAAAGCTCAATATCTCGGCCGACACGCATGTTTTTTATATAAAGAGACTGCGGTCCATTGACGGCGAGCCCGTTTTGCTGCAGGAGGCATATATCCCCTGTCAGGCGTGCCCTATGTTGCTGGGGGAAGATATGGTAAATAATTCCCTCATCGATATCCTCGAAAAGAAACACTCAATAGAGATAACAAAGATAAAAGACTATATAGAGCTTACATATCTTACGGATGAGGACGCGAGGCTTTTGGGTCTTTCAGGGGGAGCGCCTGCCTTGGTGATGGAGCAGCAGCTTTACTCCGGAGAGTCCCAGATAATGTACATACGCTCACTTAAGAGGTCCGACAGGTTCAGATTCTTCATAGAGTTTGAGAGGAACGCGGACTAAGCTGATGCAAGTAATAATTCTCATAAAAGGAGGTGAAAGCTCATGAACGGTATTAATCAGTGGCTTGTGGAACTGAATAAAAACAGCCATATATGGTTTGGAGTAGTCACCGTTCTAACCATGTCAGGCTTGGGAGTAATGATTGCGGTCGCAATAGAAGTTTTATTTAAGTTCCTTGGAGTAAAAGGCGAGAGAATCGAGATTCACCATTAAAAAAATAACAGGGGGGCTATGTCAATGGCAGTTATTTTATCAAAACTTATTCCGGTCCTTGTTACCGTAACAATGCTTGGAGCAATGATGCTGCTTATGATGGGAGTTGGGTGGGCATCAGGGAAAGTTATCAGAAAAATATTAGGAATAGGAGGCAATCCAAATGGACATACCACTTTTGGGGACGATATATCTGCCGATCTCAGGCGTTGAGATAATGGCATGGAAGCTTATACTCCTCGGTTTTTGCGTTGGAGTTATAGGCGGCTTCTTCGGCGTCGGCGGCGCCTTCATGGTAACGCCGGCACTTAACGTGTTCGGCTTCCCTATGGCATACGCCATAGGTACAGACATGGCGCATATCGCGGGCAAATCAATAGTCGCCACTGCAAAGCACAGAAAATACGGAAATGTGGACATGCGGCTGGGCCTGTTGATGATAGTCGGCACAGCAATAGGAATAGAGGGCGGAGCCAACTTTATCATGTGGCTGGAAAAGGTTGGACGGGTGGACATTGTCGTAAGATACACTTATATGGTCCTGCTGTTCGGTCTCAGCAGCTTTATGCTTTACGAGTACTTCAAACTCACCAAAGGGACATCCACAGACAAGTCAAAACCCGTATCAGACGCAGGAACCTCTACCCTTGCATTAAAGATGCAGAGCTTGAAAATACCCCCGATGATACACCTTAAGGTCTCAGGGTTTCATATTTCCATGTGGGTCGTTCTCATAGTCTCGGCCTTCACAGGCTTTCTCGCAGGCTTCCTGGGGGTCGGCGGCGGTTTTATAAGGATGCCGTCCCTTATGTACGTCATCGGCTGCCCGACAAGGGTGGCGGTCGGCACGGACCTTTTTGAGATCGTTGTCACCGGGGCCTATGGCGCCTTCAGTTATGCGATGAAGGGAAGGGTCGAGCTTATTGCAGCGACTGTAATGCTTATAGGCGCGGCAGTCGGCGCTCAGTTCGGAACACTCGCAACACAATATGTGAAAGGCCTGAAAATACGTCTGTATTTTGCAACGACCATGCTCCTTGCAGGGGTCTCCGTTATATTTAAGCATATCGCAGGGACTTACAAGAAAGTTTATTCCTCAGACCTCAATGCCTGGGTCAAGGCAAACCCCGACTTCCTGGAATATGTAAAAACAGAAGGCGCGAAAGTCAGCTCCCTCAAGGCGCAGGTCGCTGAATGGCTGCTGTTTCATAAAGCAGAGGCGCAGGCCTGGATCGCACAGCAGTCGGATGTGATCGTACATGCCAGGGCCATGGAGAAGGCGTGGAATGCTTATGCAGGCTATCTCATGCTCGGCGCGGCAGTTGGTCTGAGCATCCTGATCATCATGAAAATGATTGCGGGCATTAAACTTGAGAAGAAGCTCCTGGCCGAGAAAGTAGTAGTTTAGAGATGAAAAAGATACTTGTTGGGATAGACGGTTCGCAGGAATCTATCAATGCCCTTAAGTACGCCGCCAAGATGGCAAAACTCACAGGAGCTGAGATCCTCGGAGTGAACGTGATAAATGAGCCTTCCTACAGAGAATACTACCGCGACCTTTCCGATAAATTAAAGGCCGAGGCAGAGGATATCCTGAAGAAGGCCGTGGCAGAGGTTGAAATGGAAGGCGTCGCCATAAAGACGCAGGTTGATGTTGGCTCGCCTGACGATGTGCTTGCTGAACTGGCAGAGAACGGTAATAATGTCGTCATGATAGTGGTAGGCGCAAGCGGAAGGGGAAGAGGTTCCAGGGTCTTTGTTGGCAGCAAGACGCATGCGCTCGTGAATCACATTGCCGCTGGACTTCAATGCCCGATTGTTGTGGTTCCGGGAAACTCCGACAACTTTCTGAGGAGGTTATGAAAATCTCACAACAAGGGAGTGCATCACGCGGCGTTTATCGAGGCGATCAGGGAGTCTGCGCATAACATGCTTGACCATGAACTAAAGTGTCCCGTGGTCTCCGTGCTGGCCACGTAAACGGCGTTGTGGATGTTCTGATACAAGTCGGCTGAGGTGGGCTGGAAAGAGCTTCCGGCCCTCCATATTTCCATCTAAGATATGGAGGTTGGAATGAGGAAAACTCTCTTGTTTGTGACATATCACGATGAAGATTGCGGGGCGGGTCTTTCTTATGCAATTGATCTTGCAAAAACTATGAACGAGGGGATGACAGTACTATTGATCTACAAAAGGAATCTTATGGAGAGATTCGCTGATGTGATGACTTCCGTGACCTTTGCCGAGGCCGGTGAACATGAAACAGCAAAGAGAATATATGCGGGCGGCGATATGAAAAACGATCGCCCGGACAAGAGAATGAACTTCCTTGCCGAAAGATGCCGGGGGGCCGGCGTCGATGTGAACGTTCAGTCTGCGGCAATAGACATTGTCCAGGCCGTGAAGCATTATCTTTCCGAGAAGACCTCCGTCGACATGGTCCTGTTAAGTCCGAGTGTTACAGACCACGGAAATATCACTGAAAAGGATCTCCGGCGACTTGTCAACACGGCGTCCAGGCCGATAGTAACAAT
>OUUY01000055.1 GCA_900302705.1 Candidatus Sulfobium mesophilum | reverse complement strand
CTGGGCGCATAGGGAGTAGCCCCGTTTAAGCGGTACCAGGAAGTGGCCCGGAGGTTGAACTTATCGCTCGCCATTACCTTGAGTAGAATGCCGGGGCCCACCTTCTGGCCATCCCCCCTTACCTTAGCTACCTTCTGATTGGGGTCCAGGTACGGGTCATAGGGGTAGCCCTCCGGCTTGTCCACCCGCGTGTTGGTCATATTGGAGTACAGGGCTTCTTCGGTGGAAGCCGAGGCGGTCTCCATGGTAGCCGCCGGGTACATATCCTGCTGCTGTTCTTCGGTGAGTACCCAATATGACATCGAAGACAAACTGGATCTGAAGCAGATTCACCTCATCCAGCAGCTCGATGAAGACGACAAACAAACGGTGTTCAAGATCATCGACACAATGCTTATCCAAAAGAAGTTCAAGGACTTCTTCCAAAAAAATGTAGCCGCTCTGTAAAAACCTAAACCTGTGCTCCAATCATGGAACTAAAAAAGCCTTTCACTGGTGGCTTTGATTATTTTTGTTTATGAGCTAAACAGGCTTCTTTATAACTCCAACGTCCTTCTTTTTCCCCTATTTCCAGATAATTCCTTACACTAATATAATTTACCTCCTTAGGAACATTTACAGAAATTAAGGACCTGATATGACTACCTTCCCAAGTGCATCCAAACCCTTCTAGTACCTTTGCAATTCGCACTACGTCGCTTTCATTGAAAAATATCATTTGTATTGTACTATGACCAGAGGGTTCAATCAATCTGTCAAAGTGTAGCTCTCCTTCATCTTCCTCCACACTTACTAAGTCCCCTAAAGCAATATTAGGTGCGAAAAAGGGAATATTATCAATTTTATAATAAGCCCCCACGCTAGTTGCCCATACACTCTCCATTCGACAATTACCTTCACTGTCTAAATAAGTCAGTAATATTTTACAATCACTCATTTAATTTGCTCCTTTTTTTAGATTGCACTCTCTACATAATACTTGTCCGTTATTCGGGGTACCACTTCCACCATTCGCTTTTGGATCGATATGGTCAACCTGCGTCTCATTGCTTGGAGGAGTTACACCTTTTTTGGATTGCTTTGCTGGCAGAGTTTGAATCACACAGCTTTCACATACAGTCTGACCATTATTATTAGTCTTGTTAACGTCTATTACAGCCTGCTTACCAGCTTTTGTAAAATCTTTACCTGACCTTTCAACTTGGCTTAACTTTTCAGCTCTTTGCTGAGCCTTTGTTAACGCTTTAGCTTCGGTATTAACTAATGCTTTTGTTTCTGCTTCAACTTCTGTCTTTAACAGTCCTTTCGCGGCACTAACTTCAGTTGCCGCCAGGTTTTCCCCCATCGCTAATGGCCCTGCTAATGAAAGCACTTCTCCAGGCTCTGAATTGACAAGCTTTTGAGGGGGAGTAACTCCGGCTTCCCATCGCTTTTTAAAGTTGTTACCTAGGGTCTCTACAGTTTTTGCTGTTGCAGTTTGGAAAGCAGCCTGGCTGAGAGTGACGAACGCTTTAAACTCTTCCCAGCAGCATTCCTCTCCTTCATCCCCCAGCGGATCGCTGTAGCGCATAGGATTATCGTAGTTGGAGGTATACGGGCTCCACATCTCCATGTTCTCGGTCTTGGGATCTACCTGCCACCACCTCGCAGTCTGCGGGTCTAGTTCCCTGAAGAAGGCATTATAGGTCTGGAGTTCCAGATCATTCTCCAGCTCAATGCCGTTGTACTTCTTTTTGTTCTCCGGATAGCTGTCTCCCTGCGCAGCCTTACTACTTATCCCCGCCATCGTCAGCCCAAAG
>OUUY01000114.1 GCA_900302705.1 Candidatus Sulfobium mesophilum | reverse complement strand
GGATTACCTGGTAATACTCAACGACGCTGATGTCGAAAAAGGCATCTCCGACATCATGCTTTTCCCGCAGCCTATCAAGTACACTGAAGCGCCGAAGCTTATGGCGGTCCTGAAGGAAGAAGAGGGTAAGGTGAAGATCCAGGAGTTTCCTGCAGACAGCGTTTCGGAAAAAGCTGGACTCAAAAAAGATGACATAATCCTCGCATTGGACGATACGAAGGTGGAGAGTATCGATGATGTGAAGATATTCCTTCTATATAAGAAAAAAGGGGATACAGCAACAGTGAGGGTTATGCGTGAAAGGTTTCTCCTGGGACCAGTGGAGAAGACATTCACAGTAAAATTCTGAAATAACGATTCGGCAGGACTAATAAAAAAGGGCTCCGAAGAGCCCTTTTTTTATTGCCTTAAAAACGTGCCGGATGCAATTATTTGCCGGCAGGAGCAGCAGGAGCCGGTGACGGAGCCGGAGCTTCCGCAGGCTTCTCACCACCAGGAGCCGGTGCCGGTGCAGGAGCTGGTGCAGGAGCCGGTGCAGGAGCTTCAGCCGGCTTCGGGGCCTCCTCTTTCTTCTGGCATCCAATGGTCAGCGCTAAGGACAGAACCATGATTAAAGTAAGCATTAAAGCCAAGAATTTCTTCATTATCTTAAACACCTCCTTTCATCGTAAAATTAACCTCTTGGGATAATCCAAATGTTGTGAAATATTATACCTTTATTTCATTTCTGTCAATAAAAAAAGGTATTTTACATATCGGAATTTATAGATATGCACATCCTGTGCCATCATCATCTGCCCAATATTATAGCACAGCTGATATCCTTTCAATTCCCTTTTGAGAAAAAACATTCCCTATTAAAGGAAATAAGGCACTGTAATTGTCCTTTTTTGCAGAATGGAACCTTGTGAATCCTGTATAATCCAGTTATGAAAATGGCTTTGACTATAGCCGGGTCCGATCCTTCAGGCGGAGCAGGCATACAGCAGGACTTGAAGGTTTTTCGTGCGTTTGGAATTTATGGACTCTCCGTGATTTCGTCTCTTACAGCCCAGAACTCAAAAGGAGTTGAAGACATAATGCCTGTGGCCGGACAGTTTGTGGAAGAACAGCTTGAAACTCTGCTTTCTGACATGAGGCCCGACGCCACCAAGACAGGCATGATCCTTTCGTCAACTAACGTCGTGTCTGTCGTGTCGGCTGTAAAAAGGCATTCACTGAAGAATGTTGTCGTTGATCCTGTCATGCTCTCATCTACGGGCAGGAGTCTCAGCAGGAGGGATCTCCCAAAGGTCATCAGAGAAAAGTTGCTTCCTCTTTGTACTGTCGTGACTCCAAATATCCATGAGGCATCTGTGCTGAGCGGAATCAGGATCACAACTATGAGGGAGATGGAAAAAGCAGTCTTGCTTCTGGCCGAACTGGGCGCTCCAAACGTTATAATAACGGGAGGGCATCTCGATGATGCGGCAACTGACCTTGTTTACGACGGAAGCTTTCATTATCTTAAGGGGGAAAAAGTACCAGGTGAATTCCATGGCACAGGATGTACATTTTCAGCAGCACTTACTGCTGAACTGGCAATAGGAAGCGATCTGCTAAACGCTGCAATAACAGCAAAAAAATTTATGAAAAAAATGTTTGTCAAGGCATTCAGTTCAGGCAAGGGGATGCGCTATTTTAATATATAGCGTTCGCTATTGTCTGCTTGTGGCTAAATACTGCCTTGGCCGGTCTCAATGATCAAAGTGTTAGAAGTTACCCCGCTTCACTATTAAGGAGCTCCCCATTTGTGCGGAGACGACATTCTCTCTCATTCTCACTTCGTTCTCTACGAGTCGTAGACCGAGGCACCGGCGCGCATCACCCAAAATGGTGATGCAGTACGCGCTGCTGAAACCGTTCGAATGCATCCCCGCACAAATTTGCTGGTAGATTGAGTGCTATCTATACGGAGGACTTAGATCCGCTTTTTGGACGTCAGGTCCCTGCGTTTCGTCTATGTTATAATACGCGAATAAATTTCAAAAAAAGATAGTTTAGCCTGGAGGTAGTGGCATTGGAAGAAAGATACGACCCCAGAAAAGTCGAGCCAAAATGGCAAAAGTTCTGGGCCGAAAAAAACCTTTATAAAACCGAATATGATGACTCCCGAAAGAAATTTTATTGTTTGGAGATGTTCCCTTATCCTTCCGGCAGGATACATATGGGACATGTCAGAAACTACGCCATAGGCGACGTTATCGCCCGGTATAAGAGGATGAGGGGGTTCAATGTTCTGCATCCGATGGGTTGGGATGCCTTCGGACTTCCTGCCGAAAACGCCGCCATCAAACACGGCGTGCATCCTTCAAAATGGACCTATGAAAATATCAGTTATATGAAGGGACAGTTGAACAAGCTCGGCCTGAGCTATGACTGGGACAGGGAGGTAACGACCTGCAGTCCTGAATATTACCGGTGGAACCAATGGTTCTTTGTTAAGATGCTTGAAAAAGGGCTTGCCTACAGAAAATCCTCTTATGTCAACTGGTGTCCTTCCTGTCAGACTGTCCTTGCAAACGAGCAGGTAATTGATTCGAAATGCTGGAGGTGTGACAGCATAGTCGTGCAGAAGGAACTCTTCCAGTGGTTCCTCAGGATAACACGATATGCCGAAGAACTCCTTACAAGCTGCGACGAACTCGCAGGCTGGCCGGAAAAAGTCGTACTGATGCAGAAGAACTGGATAGGAAAGAGCTTTGGGGTCGAGGCTGATTTCAGGATCGAAGACTCCGATGAGAACATAAAAATCTTCACTACAAGGGCTGACACTCTCTTTGGGGTGTCTTTTGTCTGCCTTTCCCCGCCGCATCCGCTTTCAGCACGTTTGGTCGAAGACAAAGACGAACTGGATAAAATCACGGCACAATACGGCAAGGCCGATGAGAAGATGGGTCTTTTTACGGGCCGTTATTGTATTAATCCGGTCAACGGAGAAAGGGTACCGATCTATATCGCTAATTTTGTTCTAATGGAATACGGTACAGGGGCGATTATGTCTGTGCCGGCACATGATCAAAGAGATTTTGATTTTGCCGTGAAATACGATCTCCCTATAAAGCAGGTGATCATGCCCGAAGAGAAGATTGTAGGGGCAGGGCTTGTCCCTGCCCAGCAGAAACCGCAAGGGGTGCCCCTACAAGCCGCTTACGAGGACGATGGGATACTGATGGATTCCGGTAAATTCAGCGGCTTTGCAAGCACCGATGCCAGAGAAACGATCGCAAAATATCTTCAGGACAAAGGCGCCGGCAGAAAGGTCGTCAACTATAAGCTTCGCGACTGGGGCATATCGAGACAGCGCTACTGGGGGACGCCAATTCCGGTCATCTATTGCGATCGCTGCGGCATAGTTCCGGTGCCTGAAAAAGACCTGCCTGTAATCCTTCCCGAGGACGTCAGGTTTACAGGAAAGGGCGGCTCACCTTTGCTTGAATCGCCTTCTTTTTTGGATGTGACCTGTGCTGTCTGCGGCGGAAAGGCAAGGCGCGAGACTGATACAATGGATACGTTCGTAGATTCATCATGGTATTTTATCCGGTATTGCTTTGACGGTAAGGACCCTGGTCTCGATTCAAAACTCAAGTCCAAAAGCCCGGAACTGGGTTACTGGATGCCTGTGGACCAATACATCGGAGGGGTCGAACACGCGGTGCTTCATCTTCTTTATTCGCGTTTCTTCACGCGTGTTCTGCGTGATCTGGGGATTATCGGCTGCAGCGAGCCCTTTACGAACCTTCTCACGCAGGGCATGGTAATAAAAGACGGGGCGAAGATGTCCAAGTCAAAGGGCAACGTAGTGGATCCCGACTATCTTATCGAGCGGTACGGGTCTGATACCTCACGCCTTTTTTCGCTCTTTGCGGCCCCGCCTGAAAAGGACCTTGACTGGTCGGACAAGGGTGTTGAAGGCGCTTACCGGTTTCTCTCTCGCGTGTGGAACATAGTTTCTAAAAATCTGGAAGCCATGAAAAGGGTCGTTTCAGACGACTTGAGCACGGGTGATATTTCCGGGCTGACGGAAGAAGGCCGCTCGTTGCTGAGAAAGACTCATCAGACCGTCAAGAAGGTAACAGCCGATATAGAAAAGGAGTATCACTTCAATACCGCCATATCTGCACTGATGGAACTGGTCAATGAAATGACGGGGTTCGAGCCACGGGACGAAATTGGATATAAGGTACTCAGGGCCGCTGTGGAAAAGACGCTTCTTCTGCTTTCGCCATTCACGCCGCATATAGCGGAGGAACTCTGGGAGGCAATCGGGAACGAACCCTTTATTCCCGATAGAGGATGGCCCTCATGGGACGAGGGGCTTGCAATGGATGAAGAGATAGAGCTTGTCATCCAGGTCAATGGAAAGGTGAGAGGGAAGCTGATGATCCCGGTGGGACTTACTGATGATGAGATAAAGAAGCTGGCCCTTGGTGACCGAAAGATGGTGGAATTCCTCGGTCAGGGAGTTATCAGGAAGGTTATAGTTGTCAAGGGCAGACTCGTTAATGTCGTTGTGGGTTAGATGGTAATGTTAATGAGGAATACGGTGAATCTTCTGTTAATAGCTGTCTCAATCGCTTTGTTGTCTTTGTGCGGGTGCGGATATAGCATCCATCCTCAGTCGGCTCTTTCGATTAAGGAGATCGATATAGGTCTCATTGAGAACAGGACGCTGGAGCCTAAACTTCAGGATAAATTGCGCAGGGCGCTCACTGAAGAGTTTATGAAGCAGGGCATAAGAGTCAGTAGTGGAGCGGATTATAAAGTTACCGGAACGGTGAGGAGCTTTGAACTGGTCGGCCTCTCTGAAAAGGGCGGTGTTATGGTGGAATACAGGATTCAGGTCAGTGCTGAATTCAAACTGCTTGACCGTGAAGGCAAGGAAGTGAATGCAAAAAAAATAAGCTCTCCTTTTTTTGTGACATTGACGGACCCGGGTGATCTCGGACGTCTCCTTGCCCTGAAGGATGTCGCGGAGGATCAGGCTATGTCCGATATATCCATGGAAATAGTCGGCGCCTTCATTTTCAAATGAGTTACCGAAATTTCCTCGATGAGCTAAAGAAGGGACTTCCTTCGACAGCATACATGCTTGTAGCTTCCGACTCTTTCCTTCATTCCGAGGCGATGTCTTTTATAAAGACACTTGTCCCTGAAGGGGAGAGAGATTTTAATTTCGAGATATTCGACATTGTTAACGCGAAGGAGAGCGATACCCCGTTGGACCAGATCATTGATGTGCTGAATACTGTCCCTTTTTTCACCGGGAGGAAGTTCGTAATAATAGAGAACTCCAATAAGCTTTTGAAGAAGGACTTAAAGAAACTTGCTCAATATCTCCTGACACCATCTGAAAGTTCGGTCCTGGTCCTTCTCCATTCGGGGGCGCTGAAAAAGGAGACAAAGGACACCCTGATCGGAGTCAGACAGATAAGTCTTGATATCAGCGAGCGAGAAACGCCTGTTTGGCTAAGAACGAAAGCGAAGTCACGGGGGATAGAGCTGTCGGATGCCGCAGTTAACTACCTTTTGGGGACAATAGGCCCTGACCTGGGGCTTTTGTCGTCTGAACTCGATAAGTGCACTCTCCTGGGGAAGACTCGGATAGAGAAAGAAGACATCGCTGATACCACTGAGGGAAAGAGGACATTTAGCGCCTTCGCGCTTGTAGATGCCTTAAGGGCCAAAGATGAGGAAGAGGCTTTCAGGATATACAGGGTCTTAAGAGATACCGAGGAGCCTTACAGCCTCCTCGGTGCGCTAAATTGGCAGTATGGCAGGCTATTTGCGGAGACAAATACTCCAGCGGGACGTAACTACTTCAACCGGGTTTTTGAACTTATAAGCGAGGCCGATGTGGCTGTAAAAAGTTCTGGGAGTGCTTATCCGATGGAGCTTCTGCTGGTCAGACTGCTTAAGCTTTCGAAACCGCGTTGACCTTTCTGGTCAGCTTCGAAATCTTCCTGGCTGCATTATTTTTGTGAAGGATTCCCTTCGAGCGTGCACTGCTTATGAGCTTGGCCGCGCTGAGAAGAACGCTTGCAGCGGCTTCTTTGTCGCCGCCCTTTACTGCGGTCTCAACGACCTTTATGGCACTCTTGATCTTCGAGCGCTCGACCCTGTTGCGGGTGTTTCTTTTTTCGGCCTGCCTTGCCCTCTTTATTGCTGAAAGGTTTTTCTTTACCGGTGCTTTTGCCGCCAAATCGTGTTCCCTCCTTTAAAAAAATATCATATTTTTTAACATATAACCTGATTTTAAATCAAGTAAGTATGTGTTAAAATCACTTCATGAAGAAATACAGACCACTTTCTCTCAAGTCGGTCAGGACCTATTCTCTGTGTGCCAGGGCGAGCAAGGTATCGGTAAAATCTTTCTCAAGACCGCCGGAAAAGGGGGACAGCTTAGAGGCTTTTCTTAAGAAGTTGCCTGATTCTTATGCCGCCAGAGACCTAAGGTCGGTTGTTGATGCGATTTTATCCGCAAGGCAGAAAAAAAGGCCTGTGATATTGGGTATGGGGGCCCATCCGATAAAGCTGGGGCTTTCTCCGGTGATTATCGAGCTGATGAAAAAGGACGTGCTCTCGGCGATAGCCACAAACGGCGCCGCGACCGTGCACGACTTTGAAATTGCCCTTGTGGGGCATACATCTGAAGACGTTGCGTCTGAACTCTGCGATGGCTCCTTCGGCATGGCTGAGGAGACTGCAAGAGGAATCAATCTTGCCATAAAAAAGGGGGCCAGTAAAGGATGCGGCATCGGCAGGTCGGTCGGGGAATATATCAATCGGGGAGCCTTCGCCAATAAGGACCAGAGCATATTCTCTAATGCGTATGAGCTTGGCAAGCCGGCTACCGTCCATGTTGCCATAGGGACCGATATCATCCACATGCACCCCGGGGCCGACGGTGCAGCGATAGGGAAAGGGAGTATGATCGATTTCAGACTGCTCGCTTCAATCCTTGCAGACCTTGAGGGAGGGGTATACATAAATCTCGGTTCTGCGGTTATACTTCCGGAGGTATTTCTGAAGGCTCTCAATGTGGCGCGGAACCTTGGAAACAAGGTTGAAGATATCACCACCGTCAATATGGACTTTATTCAGCATTACAGGCCGAAGGAAAATGTGCTTAAGAGGCCGACTTCGAAAAAGGGCAGGAATTTTGCGATCACCGGCCATCATGAGATCATGTTTCCTCTTTTAGCGGCAGCAATCATTGAGGAGTTGCGATGAAGGTCATTGTCGATCAGGATTTGTGCATAGGCTGCGGAAGGTGCGAGGAGATTTGCCCGGCTGTTTTTCATGTGGATGAGGTGATAGGGAAATCCGAGGTCATAGACGCAGAGGCCTGCGAGTTTGTAGGATGCTGCGAGGCTGCCGAGGAGAACTGTCCGGTGGATGCTATCACGTTAGAGGAAGAATAGGGCTTAACGATTCTGTCTTTGTTCGCTTTTTGCACGAAATAGCCCACCGCACTCCCCTTTCAGGAGTGGACTTCCTTTCACTACAGATGCAAAAAATAAGGCCCTCTGGCGAGGGCCTATGTCCCGAGGGCTGGGGATCGGGGATAACCCGCGGGACACCTATGCGAGCTGGAGGGTAGAATGCCCGCATAGGTAGATTATCCAAATTATATAAACAGACTTATATTGGCGTCGAGCGCAAAATCCAGAAACTCTGCCGCTCCCGCAACGACCACCCCTTCGACCAGATCTTCTTTTTTCACGCCGGTCATTTCGAGAGTCGGCGTACAGGCGATGAGCTTTACATCCATCTCCTTGCACGCATCGACAAGCTCGGGTATGGTCGGCCAGTTGATCTTCTTGATCATGCCGCCCATCATGGTAGTGGCCAGCGAGGTCATGCCCGGCAACATGCCAAGTATATTTGGAAAAGGGATTGGGGAGGGCATGGCAGGGTTGGCTATAGGCGCTACCTGCAAAGACCTGTACTTATTCTTGTTTATGATGCTGACACCGTAAAGCGTGAAGAATATCTGTACCTCTACGTCCATTGCAGCCGCCGTCGAAGCCAGTATTAGCGGCGGATAGGCCATGTCAAGCGTCCCCTTGCTGGCGATTATCGCCATCTTTTTCTTTGCCGTCTCGGACATTTCTTACTCCTTTACCTTAAATAGAATTATATCACCGTCTGCCTGCCGAAAGCCTTTACATAGGGAATATTTCTAAAGTGATCCCGCAAACACCTGGCAGTGCAGATATCCTCTACATTTATTATACTGTCATGGAGTTATGTTGTCAATAAACAACGAAACAACGAGGGATATAAATAAGCGGCATTTTTTCCTGTTATACTTTTAACAAAAAGTATTTTTGGCAGCAAGAAGACACTGGTATGAAAAATATTGATATTTCAAACATTTTTAATAAAATGGCGGATCTTCTGGAGATCAAGGGCGAAAACGTTTTCAGGATCAGGGCTTACAGAAAGGCCGCCTTTAACATAGAGTCCCTCGGCAAAGACATAAGCCTTTTAACACAGGCTGAACTGAAGGATATCCCGGGGATTGGAGGTGACCTCGCAGGAAAAATCGAAGAGTACTTAGCAACCGGACGCCTGCAGGCTTATGAAGAACTGATAAAGGATGTGCCTGAAAGCCTCGTCACACTACTGAAGGTGCCGGGACTCGGACCAAAGACAGTAAGTCTTCTGTACAGCCGGTATAACGTAAAGGATATCGATGCACTCGAAAGACTTGCCAGGGAACATGAGCTTAAAAAAATCCCGGGTATAAGGGAAAAGACAGAGACCAACATCCTGAAGGGCATCGAGATGCTTAAAAGGACCTCGGCACGTTATCCGATAGGTAAGGTCCTCCCTGTTGCGAATGACATCCTCGGATATCTTTCCGGACATGCCCCGGTCGGAAAACTAAGCGCTGCAGGCAGTGTCAGGCGCTGGAAAGAGACTATCGGGGACATAGATATTCTTTCCACATCAGAAGACCCCGCCGCTGTAATGAATGCATTTACCCGCATGCCTGATGTGAAAGAAATCCTGATGAAAGGCCCTACAAAGTCGACGGTTGTTCTTGAGGGAGGACTTCAGGTAGATATCAGGGTGGTCGATGAAGAAAGCTACGGCGCCGCTCTTGCCTATTTCACCGGCAGCAAGGCCCATAATATCAGACTCAGAGAGATAGCAGTTAAGGGCGGGCTCAAGCTGAACGAGTACGGCATATTCAGGGAAAAGGACAGCAGGAAAATGGGCGGTGCGAGGGAGGAGGAAATATATGAAATCCTTAAACTGCAGTTTGTTCCTCCTGAATTGCGTGAAGATACGGGGGAGGTGGAGGCTGCTTCTGCCCACTCACTCCCACATCTGTTGGAACTTAAAGATATAAAGGGGGACCTCCACGTCCATAGCAACTGGTCCGACGGCAATATGGAACTTGAAGACCTTGCTGAGGTTCCGATCGCAAAAGGGTATCGCTACATCGCTGTGACTGACCACTCAAAAGGCCTAGGTGTGGCAAGGGGGCTGCATGAAGAGAGGGTCATCGAACAGAGAAAGGCCATAGATGCCATGAATAAAAAGCTTCGTGGTTTCAGGCTCCTGGCAGGGATCGAAATCAATATAAAAAATGACGGCGGACTTGATTTCGACGAAGAGATACTCAAGAGCTTCGATATTGTTGTGGCGTCGGTGCATTCCGGTTTCAAACAGTCGAAGGAGCAGATAACAAAACGGATCCTGACTGCGATGGAAAACCCGTTTGTTTCGGTAATCGCGCATCCAAGCGGCAGACTTATCGGCGAGAGGGAAGCCTACGAGGTCGATATGGAAGAGGTATTGCAGGGCGCATCAAAAACGGGCACGGCGATAGAGATAAATGCGTACCCACTGCGGCTGGACCTTGCTGAACCGTATATCCGGCTTGCGAAATCAAAGGGCGTCTCTCTGGCGATAAGCACAGACTCCCATAACAGCGGACAGTTCGACAACATGGTATTTGGGGTTTCCCTGGCCAGGAGAGGATGGCTCGAAAAGAAAGATGTCCTCAATACACTCGACCTCAACAGGCTCCTCATAGGGATAAAGAAAAAGCGAAAAACCGGCAAGACGTAAATCCTCGAATTCACCGTCACGAAAGCTGCTATTTGCGCGGAGACGGCGTTTCTGTTCATTCCCGCTGCGTCCTAAGAGGTATTTTCTCCACCTGCCGGACATATAAGCAATTGCAGTTTTGGAAATACGGAGCGTGTGAATACGAGACAGTGAATTCTCTCACTCCTATATATATGCAATATAGGAAGAAAGTTTAGGAAATCCCGGTTAGCTCGTCCTCAGCGCATCGACGATATTCATCCTTGACGCCCTTAGCGCCGGCAGAACGCCGCCTATGAAACCCATGATCAAAGAAAAGCCGAGTGAACTGATCGAAATCGCAGGGGTCAGTGTGAACGAAAAAGCCAGCTCGGAAAACGTCTGCCAGTTGACCGTGGAGATGGTTATGAATTGCATGAAGGAGGCGAAGATAAGTCCTGTGAGTCCACCTATTAGTCCAAGGAGCATGGACTCTATCAAAAAAGATACAAGGATGTTTCTGCGCTGAAAGCCAAGGGCGCGAAGGGTCCCGATCTCGGCCGTCCGGTTTGCAACAGCCGCGTACATAGTGATCATGGCTCCAATCATAGCACCAAGCGAGAAGATGACCGTAAGAGATATCCCCAGGATGCGAAGGAACTTGGCCATCATCTCAGATTGATCAGCATAATATTTAGTCTCGCGCTTGGCCTCAAGAGTCAGCCGGGGATCCCCTTCGACCCTCTCCTTCACCTTCTGAAACTCCGATGAGTCGCGAAGTTTAAAAAGCACCGAGGAGTACGCCGGTCTGCGAAATGCCGGCATAAGCTGATCGACATCGCCCCAGATCTCGGAACTATATCCGGTCTTGCCCGCATCGAATATCCCCACCACGGTCCAGTCCTGCATGGCAAAGCGCATTGTCTCCCCTATGCCCGCCCCCTTGAACCTTTTGGAGACGCTCTCGCCTGCTATGACTTCGGTAGCACCAGGTCTTGGCATCCGCCCTTCAATGATCTTCACCTGGGGCCGCAGGGCCAATGAAAATTCTCCGATCCCCCTGATCGTAATATTCGAGGGCTTATCGCTTCCACGCTTGGGGAGGTTGATGATCACTACCAACTCTTTTGCGAGGAAAGGTTTGCCGTCCGGGCCGGTAGCGATCTCGGGCTCTGTCTCGACAATCGATGCGTGTTCGCGTGGAATGCCGCTCTGCATCTCTGACTGGGACCCCTTGCGGATTACAACTACGTTATCATAGGAGCCGGTTTCTATGAGCGTCTTCCTCAGACCTTCGGCAAGCATCAGAACCGAGGCAAAAACAAAGACCACAAGAGCCATGCCTCCGGCGGTCAGTATTGCGGTGAGCCTTCTGGTAAGGAGGTTACGGAAACTATATGAAACCGGGATGGCCACTATCCTATCCTTCTCAGACCGTCAGCGATCCTGAGTTGGATCGAACGCCATATCGGAAAGATGGCGGCTACGATCGCTACAATAAGTCCTGCTGCTACCTCCATGTAAACGGTGGACCTGGCAACATTAAAGATCGGGAAATATTGACTCAGTGAATCGCCAAATGCCTTCGCAGCCGGGAAGGTCAGGGCAATCCCCGACAGCGTACCGGTAGCAGCAATGACTAATGATTCACCGAGTATGAGAGCAGCGATGTGCCAGCCTCCGAAACCGAGGGTTTTCATGATAGCGTATTCACCGGTCCGCTCCCTTACGGTCATCGCCATGGTATTGGCCATAACAGCCATAATGATTATGATCACGATGATCGAGACAAGTTGTATTACAACAACAATCGCCTCTGTCATCGAAATGAAGCTCAACTGGAATGCCTTTTCGGTTTCGGTAATGGTCTCGGCAAGAGAGTTCTCAAAAAGTTTATCTATCGCCACAGCGACGTCGGCTGCTACGTCAGGGCTGGTTATCCCTACGAGAAACCACCCGACTTTGTCGGCCCGGTAGGGCGCTGTCTTTTTCAATGACTCATTGAGATAGTTCCAGTGGAAGAAGAACTGGGTCTCATCAGTGCTCTTCTGAGATCCGTGATAGATACCGCGGATCACGAACTCCCAGTTCCCCGGAAAGATCGTCCCCCTTAGAGTTACAAGGTCCCCTATCTTCCATCCGAACCTCTTTGCCGTCTTTATTCCTACGACCGCTCCCTTTCTGTCGCGGAGAAAAGCGTTTTTCTGGGCCTCGGGAACTATAAATTCAGGGAAAAGTTCCAGCGCGGTCTTTGCATCTGTGGCAAAGTTCGGGAAGAAATTTTTTTCCTCCTTGTATACCCCGCCGAACCAGTCGGAGTAACCGACCTCCTTAACACCCGGCACCTGACGGATTTTTTCCTTGTACGATATCGGGAGGAAGAAAACGAGAGAGACCGAGTTCCTTGTTATGAGACGGGTTGCGGAGGAGGCTTCAACGCCGGCGTACCATGCCCCGACGACTGTCCGCAGCATGCCGAATGCCAGGATGGCGATGGTGATGCCAAGCACTGTCAAAAATGTGCGGAGCCTGTGGCGGAAGGCGTTTCTAAATAGAAGCTTTAGCAGGCCCATTGTCTGTCAGTATGCCTTTTTCGAGATGTTTTATAATATGCGCCTTGGCCGCGGCGCGGGGATCGTGAGTTACCATTATAATCGTCTTTCCGAGCTCGTGCACAAGGCGCTCCATAAGATCGAGTATCTCCTCTGCAGAACGCCGGTCGAGGTCGCCGGTCGGTTCGTCAGCTACAAGGATAGTCGGGTCTGTCACAACAGCCCGCGCTATGGCGACCCGCTGCTGCTGTCCCCCTGAGAGTTGCGAAGGGTAGTGATCCATCCTGTCTGAAAGGTTTACCGATCTTAGCGCAACCTCAACGTGCTCTTTTCGCTCCCCGCGGGAAAGGCTTGTGAGAAGGAGCGGGAGTTCGACGTTTTCGAAAGCTGTAAGTACAGGTATGAGGTTATAAAACTGAAAGATAAAACCGACGTTGGTCGCCCGCCATCCTGCGAGAGCTGTTTCTGAAAGAGAGGTTATGTCTACGCCGCCTACCCTTAAGGAACCCGAGTCTGCCTTGTCTATTCCAGCGATCAGGTTTAAAAGCGTACTCTTGCCGGAGCCCGAGGGCCCCATCAGTGCGAGGAATTCACCGTCTTTGATGTCGAATGTGATATCTTCCAGCACAGGCACGGTCTGGCTGCCTCGCCTGTATGACTTGAAGATGTTTCTTATTTCAACAATGACCGAACCGTGATCGCCCATTTAATGTTCTGCAATTTTTATTGTTGATCCAGCCTTAAGTCTTCCGGAAGGTTTCAGTACGATTTTATCACCGGCCTTCAGCCCTGCTGTGACTTCCGTCATGTCTGCAATCTGCGCGCCTGTCGTTATCGGTGTCTCGATTACGCGGCTGTCTTTCACAAGAAAGACGAATTTCCTGCCGCCCTTTGTTATTATCGATGACGGATTTATTGCCGTATGGGGTCTATCTTCTCCGGCTGCAACCGGTCTTTTGAGAAACGCGACTTTCGCCGACATTTCAGGCAGGATGCGGTCATCTTTGTCCAGGAAGGCCACCTTCACAAGCACGGTAGCCTTTGTGCGGTCTGCCGTGGGAACTATCATGTGCACCACGCCACGTAAGCGCACCTCGGGGAATGCATCAAGCTGTATCTCGCATGGCTGCCCCTTTTGAACCTTCTCGATATTTGATTCGGAGACATCGACCTCTACCTGAAGCGAACCCATGTCAGCGATAGTAACGACCGCCGCCTTGGCGTTTGCAGCAGCCCCAAAAGGGGTGACCATGTCGCCTATGTCGGCGTTTTTGGTCAGGACTACTGCGTCAAAGGGTGCACGGATGAGAGTATACTCTACAGCGGCTTGGGCGCCCTGAAGCGCTGCCCTGCCTCCCTTGATATTCGCTTCCGCACTTGCCGCCCCGGCCACTGCTTTCTTGTAACGCGCCTCAGCAGTATCAAAATCAGTCCTTGAGATAAACCCTTTTGAAACGAGTTCCCCGCTTCTGTTAAATTCGACTTTTGCGTCGTAAAGCTCGGCCTTTGCCTGGTCAAGGGCCGCTTTTGCTGCATTGAGGTTTTCCTCCGCCTGCTGCCGGGTGGCGGCTACATCTTCACTTTCGAGCCTCGCTACTATATCGCCTTTTTTGACCCTGCTGCCCTCTTCAACTGAAAGTGAGACAAGGCGGCCCGTGGCCTTTGATGCAATTGCGGCCTTTCGCTGGGCAACGACGTAGCCGCTTGCGTTTAAGAGTGTGAAACCCTGTGAAGGATATATCTGTGAGACTGATGTTGTCTCAACCGCTACGGCAGGGGTGAAGACGCCACTTAAATAAAGAGCGATCAGAAGGAGGAATATTGCCAGCGCAACAGCGGCACGGAGAAGTCTCTTCCTATTTGTTGGCCCATGCACCGCCTCTGATTTGTCGATCTTCAGTTTCGCCAGGTCTTCATTACCCATCGCAAAAGGCTCCTTACGATAATTGATGAAAAAAAGGTTGTACCATTATAGCAGATTGGGCCGCATGCTCTTTGCACTGTTTTTGGAGTCGAGGTGGTCTTTCGTGGCACCTGCTTTGCGGTATTTATTAGCCATGCGCAATTGATGTTATTTCTTTGTGACAAGTACCGGCTGGACCTGCGACCCCTCCGCAATCCCGAATCCCGGATTAAGCACTACTGTTTCTCCTTCTTCGAGTCCTGATTGAATTTTCACTGATTTCCCG
>OUUY01000054.1 GCA_900302705.1 Candidatus Sulfobium mesophilum | reverse complement strand
GACAGGTTCTTCCTCGATCCGGGTCATATGTCACCGATGTTGTATTCTGTTCTTACCCTGACAGGCCATTTTACACCAGATGAGCTCAAAAATTTCCGCCAGTGGGGTAGCTCGACTCCCGGACATCCTGAACTGGATGTCATGAGAGGGATTGAGAACACATCGGGTCCGCTTGGACAGGGACACACGATGGCTGTGGGGGCCGCAATTGCCGAAAGATTCCTGGCAGCAAGGTTTGGAGAGCTATTCTCTCATAAGATATTCACATACATCTCCGATGGCGGCGTTCAGGAAGAAATATCCCAGGGAGCAGGCAGACTGGCAGGTTACCTTGGTCTGAGCAATCTCATCATGTTTTACGACTCCAACGATATCCAGCTTTCATCCAAAACTAACGTGGTTACCCGCGAAGATACAGCAATGAAATATACAGCCTGGGGATGGAACGTTGTTACAATAGAAGGCAATAACCAGGCACAGTTAAGAATGGCGCTTACTGATGCGGTAAACGAAAAGGAAAAGCCCACTCTCATTATCGGGAAAACTATAATGGGAAAAGGACTGCTCGACAACGAGGGGAAAAGCTTTGAAAGAAAAACATCGACCCACGGGATGCCGGTAAGTGAAGCCGGAGGATCTTTTGAAAAATCGTTGCTCCACCTTGGAGGCAATCCCGAAAATCCTTTCGAGCTTTTCGATGAGGTCAAAGAACATTACAAAAAGGTTCTTTCAGAAAAAATCAGCAAGGCTGAAGAATGGAAAAAGAAGAAAAATGACTGGGCAAAAAACAACAGTGAGCTCGACCAGAAACTGAGAAAATTTTACGAAGGCTATATACCTGATATCAGCTACAACGAGATACAGCAAAAGGAAGGTGCCGCAACAAGGGTCGCTTCCGCAACAGTATTATCGTTATTTGCAAAGAAGGTTGAGAACATGATAGTGTCATCCGCCGACCTTTCAAATTCAGATAAAACAGATGGATTCCTGAAGAACACCAGTGCATTTGTAAAAGGAGATTTTACCGGCTCTTTCCTCCAGGCAGGCGTCTCAGAACTCACTATGGCCGCAGTGATGAACGGCATGGCCCTTCACGGCGGTGTAATTCCTGCATGCGGGACATTCTTTGTTTTTTCCGATTACATGAAGCCTGCCGTAAGGCTGGCATGCCTGATGCAGCTTCCTGTAAAATATATCTGGACGCACGATGCATTCCGTGTAGGGGAAGACGGGCCAACACATCAGCCGGTTGAACAGGAGGCTCAGATCCGACTCATGGAACACCTGAAAAATCACCATGGAGAAAACAGCATGCTGGTACTGCGTCCTGCCGACGGGAATGAGACTACAGTCGCATGGAAGATGGCGCTTTCCAACCTCTCCTCGCCTACTGCACTTATACTTTCACGGCAGAATATCAAGGATCTTCCCTCCCTGAACGGTAACAGGTACGAGGATGCCCTTAAATCGTCAAAAGGCGCTTATGTCGTTGAGGATTGCAACGGCACTCCCGATGTTATTCTCGTAGCCAGCGGATCTGAAGTTTCCACTCTGGTGGAGGGGTCTGTCCTTCTGAAAAATGAAGGACTCAAGATCCGGATAGTTTCCGCACCTTCAGAAGGTCTGTTCAGAAATCAACCTGAGGAGTACAGGAAATCAGTCATTCCCGAAGGTATACCTGTATTCGGTCTCACTGCAGGATTACCGGTTACGCTCCAGGGACTCGTAGGACCCAAAGGATATGTATGGGGAATGAACAGCTTCGGTTATTCGGCGCCTTATAAGGTGCTCGACGAAAAGCTGGGTTTCACGGGGGAAAATGTGTACAAACAGGTTAAGAATTATCTCCGGAAATCAAAATAATCTGCACCATTCAACAGAATCCGCACTTATTTATAATTGATATTTAATGTTATACAATATTAAACCCGGAATTAAAGGACTGATCTTCGATCTCGACGGTACTCTTGCTGACACAATGCCCCTGCATTTTC
>OUUY01000005.1 GCA_900302705.1 Candidatus Sulfobium mesophilum | reverse complement strand
GTTTATTTCTGATGAAATGGGGAGCCCCCGGCTCGGGGAACGGACAGTTTAGTTTTCCCAGCAGCGTAGTGGTGGATGGCGGCGGCAATGTCTACGTGGCAGATACCAATAATCACAGGATACAGGCCCTTACAACCACGGGGACATTCCTGAGCACATTGGGAGCCTATGGCTCTGGTGAAGGACAGTTCAAATACCCACGTGGCATAGCGATGAATGAAAATGGCAAAGTCTATGTGGCAGACACAAACAATCACAGGATACAGATTTTTAAAGGTGAAAGTGACATAGGCCCTCTCTTTAGAAACGCCGCGCCTGCTGCAAATGCAGGAGAAGACATTGCTGTTACAAGCGTTCTTATTGCAGCAACTATAGTTAATGGCGAAGTTACAGACCCTGACGGTGATCCAGTCTCATGCCGCTGGACTGAAACGGACGTGACAGGGAATGTTTTGAGTGTCTTGAAGAATTGGGCGCCTGCCGGTTCGAACGGTGAATGCCCTCTGCAGTTAAGCGCTCTTTCACTCGGCAGAGGAGTTCATTTTCTAAGGCTCGGAGCGAACGACGGGCAGACGACATCGTCTGACGATATGGTATTGACAATAAACAACACCCCGCCGGTTGCCGATGCCGGAGACGACCTTACTGTTGAAACAACCATAGAAGCTGCTGCAACAGTGATCCCGGGTAGGGCTACAGACTTCGATGGCGATAATCTCTCATGCCGCTGGCTGAAAGAAACAACCGTTTTGCAGACGTGGGCCCCCGCCGGTTCGAACGGTGAATGCCCTCTGCAGTTAAGCGCTCTTTCTCTTGGCATGGGAATACATACCCTGACGCTTGAAGCAAGCGACGGGCAGACGACATCATCTGACGATATGGTATTGACAATAAACAACACCCCGCCGGTTGCCGATGCCGGAGACGACATCAGTATCCCGAGCGATCAGGTTGGCGCAACTACAATTCAGGGCACGGTAACTGATGTTGACCTCGCCTACACGTTCACGTGCCGCTGGTTGAAAGGAACCACTGTTTTGTTGGCCTGGGCCCCCGCCGGTTCGAACGGTGAATGCCCTCTGCAGTTAAGCGCTCTCTCACTTGGCATTGGAGTGCATGTCCTGACTCTCGAAGCAAACGACGGCCAGACAACATCATCGGATACTATGACATTGACAATACACAACTCTGTGCCCAATGCAGATGCCGGAAACAACCTCATTGTTACAACCGAGGAAACTCGCACAACCGTCATCCATGGTAGTGCCACAGACTTCGATGGCAATGAGCTCTCATGCCGCTGGATGGAAGGAACAACCTCTTTGCAGGATTGGACACCTGCCGGTCAGAATGGTGAATGTCCTTTGGACTTAAGCGCCCTTTCACTTGGCATTGGAATGCATACACTGACCCTTACGGCTAGAGATGGCCTCGCAACGTCGTCTGACGATATGGTATTGACAATAAATAACACGCCGCCAGTTGCCGATGCCGGAGAAAACATTGCTATCACGAGCGCCGCTATCGCCTCGACTACCATTCATGGCATAGCCACAGACTTTGACCGCGATACGCTCTCATGCAGTTGGGCCGTCGATGGGACGCCGCTACCTGCCTTGTCAGGAATTGTCTCCGAATGTCCTTTGAATTTAAGCGGGCTCGCGCTTGGCGTCGGATTACATATCCTGACCCTTCAAGTGAACGACGGGGAGTCGACATCATCAGATGAGATGTTATTGACTATAGACAACTCTGCGCCCAATGCAGCTCCGGGCGGATCAGGCGTTTATGGAATCGGAACCCCTGTGATATTGTCCGGCGATATATCCGATTTCGACGGCGACACATTGATTTATGTCTGGGAATCTGGAACAGATATATTATGTTCCGGCTCTATGCAGTCGATAGCAGGCGGAGCGAAGGTACAGCTTCCTGATTGTGCTGCAACCGGCCTGGACCTTGGTATTCATACAATCAGCCTTGGCGTGTCAGACGGGGTTAATCCGCTGCAGACCAGCAGCGTTACCGTTCAAGTGACTGACACCTCGGCCCCGACACTTAAACCTGAAGCCAATACTTATATCCTCTGGCCGCCGAACCATAATATGGTCAATATTGCCATCGCAGCAAATGCGAGCGACAACAGCGGCTCGACTGTTGTACTGAACGCGACCGTCACGAGCAATGAGCCGGAAGAGGGTTTAGGCGAGGGAGATATTGGATCGGACTGGACTGAACCGGTGATAAACCAGGCTACGGGAATGATCACTATGCAACTGCGCGCCGAGCGTTCGGGGCGTGGTGACGGCAGGATTTATACCGTAACCATAACCGCAACGGATCCCTCGGACAATATCAGTACAGCCAAAGTGAATATCCTTGTTCCGCATGATCAGAAGAAATGAACAGAAGAGACAGAGGAACTGGAGGAGCACGTAATAGATAGGCAGAAATGAGATTCGTATTCTTAGGTCTCGTAAGGGAGCATGAAAACATGCTCCCTCACTTTACGTGCCGTCAAGTCCTTTTGGAGAGAAAATATTGCTGCTCATGACAATCTTGTGAATCCAGGCAAATTTGAAGCGGCACATTTTCCGGGTACGTCTCCAGCAACCTGAAGAAACGGTTAGGCAATCGTTACGACCCCCTGCGGCGTCGCATTTCCTCGCGCCCTTCCGATATAATTGAATGATGTTTCATGCTGAACTTCATGATGGTGGAACCACTCAAGATAAGTCGGCCATCACGGCTTGCAGGCCGCATGATTCACCGGTGCAGCCTGTTGACAACCCTGTTATTGCGGGGGATCATGGCAAAATAAATAGCCAGACGGGGTGGTCTCCGGAAATAGACTTTGATTCAGCCTTGACATTCCTTTTTGAGTGTTGGATGGCAAGGCTGTGAGGATAGGGATTAATGCCCTCTATCTCCTGCCCGGTAGGGTAGGGGGTTCTGAAATTTACATCAGGAACCTGGTGAAGCATCTTGCAGGAACTGGCGGTAATAATGCCTTTGTAATCTTCACCAATCAGGAGAGCGCTGGGGCATTCGATGATGCCGGTCCCGGTGTGGAAATCGTACTCTGCCCTATACAGGCTTCAAGCCGCCCCGTAAGGATACTATGGGAGCAGCTAGTGTTGCCCTTCCAAATCCTCCGTCATAAGATTGACATCCTTTTTTCCGCGGGCATGACAGCCCCCCTTCTCTGTCCGATCCCTTCGGTCCTGGCAATTTTTGACCTGCTGCATGTTTTGCAACCACAAAACTTTCCCCGCGTGTATCTGTTGTTCCTGAAAACAATCATCTATCTCAGCGCAAAATCTGCCGACGGAATTGTTACGATATCCAGGAAGGTCATGGACGATATTCTGAAATTCTACCGGGTCCCGGGCGTAAAGATAGCGGTGACCTATCTCGCAGTTGATCATAATACCTTCTTTCCAAGGGAGGCGAAGGAGGTCGAAGACGTCAGGGCAAAATACAGTCTGCCGGAGCGGTTTATTCTCTATGCCGCAGCCTCTCTCCCCCACAAGAACCATGCGCGGCTTTTTGAAGCTCTCAGGATTTTGAAGGAGCGCGGCCGCGGGACGGCACTGGTGCTCACTGGCGCCCGTGACAAAGGGTATGACGCAGTAGCTCAGATCATACGGAAGATGGGGCTCGAAACCGACGTCGTTTTTACTGGATGGCTGCCTTTTGAGGACATAGCGCCGATCTATTGCGCCTCGGATGCCTTGGTATTTCCTTCCCTCAATGAAGGTTTCGGCATGCCGATTATTGAAGCCATGGCATGCGGCGTTCCCGTGACGTGCTCAAGCATCGAGCCCCTTCCCGAGGTAGCAGGAGACGCAGCTTATTATTTCGATCCCTATGATCCTGTTTCCATAGCCGACGGAATCACTGCGGTCATCAGTGACTCGGACCTGCGCCGCGTTCTGATCGAAAAGGGCTTTAGAAGGGCCGCCAAGTTCTCGTGGGAAAATACTGCACTGCAGACGCTAGAATTTATAATGTCCTATGGCGAAGGCAGTAAAAATTGAACGGGCAACCGGCAATTTCCGTAGTCATAGTCAATTATAATGGACTATCCCATTTGCAGGAGTGCCTGGATTCTCTCAGGGCCCAGACCTTCCGGGACTTCGAGACTATATTTGTCGATAACGCCTCCACTGATGGGTCCGTCGAGTTTGTGAAAAATAACTTTGCGGAACTGAAGGTGATCAGAAACGAGAAGAACCTCGGCTACGGCGGAGGCAACAATGCCGGGATCAGGAGTGCGGAGGGCAAGTACATCGCGATCCTGAATAATGATACAAAGGTCGATCCCGACTGGCTCGGGATGCTCTTTGCGGCCGCCGAGAAAGGTGAGGGCATAGGAATGTGCGCTTCCAAGATACTGAATTATTATCGGCCTGGAATAATCGATAATACGGGTCTTCTCTTATACAAGGACGGGGTGGCGCGCGGGCGGGGAAGGCTCGAAAGAGATACCGGTCAATACGACTCGGAAGACGAGGTCTTTTTCCCGAGCGGCTGTGCAGGCCTCTACAGAAAGGGTATGCTCAAAGAGATCGGCCTGCTGGATGAAGACTTTTTCCTTTATGTGGAGGACGTTGATATAGGCTTGAGGGCGAGGCTAGCAGGCTGGCGCTGTGTATACGTGCCGCGTGCGCTGGTCTATCACAAATACTCGGCGACAACTGAGGCCTATTCCCCTTTGAAGGCCTATCTTGTGGAGAGAAACAGGATATGGGTCATGATGAAGTGTTTCCCGCTTTCAATGATCGCGACTAGTCCCTTCTATACTCTGCTCCGGTATCTTTTGCAAGGGTATGGGATCCTGACCGGGAGGGGGGCGAGCAGCCGGATTGTCCGGTCATACTCTGTATGGGAGGGGCTGAAGATACTGATGAGGTCCTATTCATCGGCTTTTATGGGTTGTGGTAAAATATTGAAGAAACGCAGAGAGATTATGGGGCACAAGAAGGTCTCGGGCGGCGATATAGCGGATTGGTTCAGGAGGTTCGGTATCAGCGCAATGGAAGTCGCGCTGAAAGAGTGAATGAAGACGCTTATAATCGTCCCTGCCTATAACGAGGAATCAAGCATAGGGGATGTGATAAAGGACATCGTTGCCCACTCGGGAGACGCCGACATTCTTGTGATAAATGACGGCTCCACAGATGCTACCTCTGCTGTTGCGAAGGCCCGGGGCATAAAGGTCATCGATTTGCCTTATAATCTCGGAATCGGCGGAGCTATGCAGACCGGATATCTATATGCCGAAAGGAACGGATACGATATAGCGGTCCAGTTCGATGCTGACGGTCAGCATAGGGCGGACCAGCTGGCTGCGCTCGTCAGCCCTGTGGCTGGAGGAGATGCCGACTTGGCCATAGGTTCGAGGTTCCTCGGCGAAAAGGCCTATCATTCCAGACTCGCGAGGCTGCTGGGAATTAAGATCCTCTCAATGGTCATTTCTTTCTTAATAGGAAGAAAGATAACGGACCCGACATCAGGCTTCAGGGCTGTCAACCGCAGGGTGATAGAGTATTACAGCGGTCGTTATCCCGAAGACTATCCGGAGCCGGAGGCGATTGTGCTTGTTCAGAGGGCAGGGTTCAGGACAATCGAGGTGCCCGCGCTCATGAAGGAGAGAGAGGCAGGCAGGTCTTCCATAACTGGAGCCAGGGCTTTTTATTATATGATAAAGGTGCTTCTGGCGATAATGATAGACATGATTAAGACACGCGGAGGTAAATCATGGACATCGTAATATTACTGTCCACGCTGGTTTCCGGCTCGATAGTCTTTTCTGTTGTGGAGCTCATCCGGAGAAATAAGCTGAAGGAGAAATACTCCCTCCTCTGGCTTATCTCTTCGCTCGTGATCCTCTTTTTTTCTGTCTCCCGGAAATCGCTCGAAACGATATCGCTGCTTGTGGGCATCCAGTATCCGCCTTCTTTCATCTTTCTCCTTGCTTCACTGTTCCTTATAGTGATAAACATACACTTCTCAACGGTCACATCCGAGCTCTTCGAGAAGAACAAGACCCTGACTCAGGAGATAGCCCTTTTAAAGGAGGCGATGAAAAAGACGGATGCCAGTTCATCGTAAAGGCGAAGTATTTCTGGATTTGATGAAGATTGGCACGGTGGTCTGGGGGCAGTCACCGCATCTTGTGTTGCATATTGGGTTGCCTCACGTAGTATGTTTTATCTTGGGACCTCTTCGTAGGACCGGCTATATGTAGTGACAGAGATGATGATATATCGCTAAGTTGTGGTAATGTGTTCCTCATATTTTTTTCCTGGAAAAGGAGCATGAAGTGGGCGAAAAACGGAGTATAATCCTTGCATGGTTTGCGGGAGGGAAGGTAAATGGTAGTAAGAACCTTCTACAATAACCGGCTTCTTGCCGGCTTTGCCTCGCATCGATGAACAGGGTGCAACGGGAAAAAATGCTTGTTGTTCATGCCTTCCCCGAATTCATAAAAAAAGAGAGTGTTTTGAGGAAGAGGTAGCTGCTTTTTGGTGGTCCGAGGAGACGGCGCTCAAGCTCGAATAAATGAAAGGACAATAAGAACCGAGAAACATTGAGGAGGTCGGGATGGTTGAGCAGATAATGCATAATAATGTTTTGGTAGCTATTGTCATCCGTTCCAGTTTCAGCAAACCCGGTATTTCTTTTTTCACTCCCGAAGACTTTTCCCAGCAGCTCGCCTATATGCGCCATCCTTCGGGGAAGGTAATACCGCCGCACGTCCACATTCCTGCTCCAAGGGAAGTACAATACACTCAGGAAGTGCTGTTCGTCAGAAAGGGGAAGTTGCGCGTAGATTTCTATGACGATGACAGGAATTATCTAGAAAGTCGTATACTCGAAAGCGGAGACACGATCCTCCTTGCCGCCAGCGGCCACGGCTTCGAAGTCCTTGAAGAGCTGGAGATGATCGAGGTGAAGCAGGGACCTTACGCCGGAGACCAGGACAAGGTGAGGTTTGAAGCAGTGGACAAAAAAATGTTGAGAGTTGAGAAATGATCCCTGTCAACGAACCTTTACTGAACGGCAATGAGAAGAAGTACCTGAACGAATGCATCGACACCGGCTGGATTTCCTCGGAAGGGCCATTTGTGCAGCAGTTCGAAGAGGAAATGGCGATGGTTGCCAGGCGAAAATATGGGATTGCGGTCTGCAACGGAACGGCGGCTCTCGAGGCTGCAGTGGCAGCCTTAGAACTTCAGTCCGGGGATGAAATCATCATGCCGGCGTTCACCATCATCTCCTGTGCTGCTGCGATCGTGCGACGGGGCTGTGTGCCGGTCCTTGTGGACAGCGATCCGTTGACCTGGAACATGGACGTGGACAAACTGAGAACAAAGATTGAGATTGGGAGCAAGAAAAACAGGAAAATAAAGGCGATCATGGTAGTCCATATCTACGGCCTGCCGGTCGACATGGACCCGGTGCTCGAGATAGCCGGTAAATACGGTCTAAAAGTAATTGAGGATGCCGCCGAGATGCATGGCCAGACATACAAGGAGCGTCCTTGCGGCAGCTTCGGCGACATAAGCACCTTTAGTTTCTATCCAAACAAGCATATAACCACCGGAGAGGGGGGGATGGTCCTGACAGACGATGACAGTCTGGCGGAGCGCTGCCGCTCGCTGCGCAATCTCTGCTTTCAGCCGAAGAAGAGGTTCGTGCATGAGGAACTGGGCTATAACTTCCGCATGACCAATCTGCAGGCTGCTCTCGGCCTGGCGCAACTGGAACGACTGGAGGAGTTCATTGCACGAAAAAGGCGGATGGGGAAAAGGTATAACGAACTGCTGTTGAATGTTGAGGGGTTGGAGTTGATGCCGACAAAGACGGCGTATGCGGAGAATATTTACTGGGTTTATGCCATGGTTTTGCAGGACCGGGTGCCGTTCGACGCCGAAGACGCGATGCGCCGGTTGGGGCAAAGTGGCATAGGCACACGTCCTTTCTTCTGGCCCATGCACGAACAGCCGGTATTTCGGAAGTTGGGGCTCTTTGAAGGGGAACGATACCCTGTGGC
>OUUY01000035.1 GCA_900302705.1 Candidatus Sulfobium mesophilum | reverse complement strand
ACCAGTTTAACGAAACACTTTCCCGCAACCGCGCCGAATCAATTCGCGACCTCCTGATTCGAGGCGGCGTGCCCGGGGACCTCATTACAGTGACCTCACATGGAAAAGGCAATCCTCTAATACCCGCTCCCGACGGTGTGGCTGAACCCCGCAACCGGCGCGTCGAGGTTACCGTGCATTAATTGGGTCGATTCCATGTCTGATTCTGCTGCAAAAAACAGGCCTCCCCGTCGACTGATTTCCCTCCGGGAAGGCCGTTCGCTGCTCATAGGCACAGGTTTTTTATTGACCCTGATTAGTGTGTTGCTGCTGCTATTCCCGTCAGCCTTAATACAGCAGACCGAACTTCGCCTTTATGACGTCATGCTCACCGCTAACGGCACCCCCAAGCAACACACTTCACCGGTAATAGTGGGCATCGATGAAGACAGCCTTGAGTCATACGGGCAATGGCCATGGCCGAGATACAGGCTGGCCCAGCTTGTTAAACGTCTTCGCGAACTAGGTGCAGGGGTAATAGTGCTTGATTTCCTGATGCCCGAACCAGACCGGACCTCACCAGACCTGATCATGGCTGAGCGGCAGCGTGATATGGGGCAGGGCGTCTCCCCGACCTCTTCTTCAGCGGTCAGGGACACCAACTCCAAACAGCTGGCCGACGCCCTGACCGGGGCGAAGGCGATCATAGGATATTATGTCGATTTTTCAGGGACCGTCAAAGCGAGCAGGGAAAAAGCCCCTGCGCTTCCGCAAGGGTTGGTTGTGACCGGGTCAAAGGGGAGCGATACAAATTGGCCGCTGCCGACCGGGTTCATCCGCAGCATTCCGCTTCTGAGTTCTGCTGCCGGAGCTGAAGGATTTACAAATGCCCAGAACGACATGGATGGCGTCCTCAGGAGGGTACCTCTTTTGATCAAACTTAATGAAATATATTATCCTTCCCTGGCTTTGGGGGCTGTGCTCCTCGGGTCGTCAAAGCGAAGTCTTTTTCTTACGAATACCTCAGGCGAAACAAAACTTCTATGGGGAGCAAGCACCATACCGCTTGACCGGCAGGGGAACCTGCTGCTGGATTTCCGGGGAAAAGGTAGGCCTTTCGAGTATTTTTCAGCCGGAGCAATTCTCAGCCGTGGCCTTAGCACAGAAAGTCTGCGCGGCAGGATCGTACTCGTAGGCGTATCGGCGAAAGGGTTGGGTGATCTGCATCTTGTCCCCTTGGGCCGGACGCTCAATGGTCTTGAAATACAGGCCACTATCGTTGACAATATACTGAGTGACGCCTTCATTTCTCGCCCTGGCTGGTCACTCGGGGCTGAATTATGCGCCGTTATCCTGCTTGGGTTCCTTAGTACATGGCTTATCAGCAGACCGGGATTCGTCCTCACATTCATAACAGGTTTGGCAGGCACCCTCAGCTGTTACTGGGGAGGCAAAGAGCTTCTGATTGCCAGGGGGCTGTTTATTTCTCCATTTTTGCCGATGATGACATTGGTTATGATAACGACCGCCCTGAGCCTGTTAAAATACGGCATCGAGGCCCATAAACTGCAGCAGCGCACCAGCGTTCTGCTGGAGGCTCAGGATACGATTATTCTAAGCATGTTGGCTCTCACCGAAGCCCGTGACAAGGAGACCGGGGGACACATCCTGCGAACGCAAAAATACGTGCAGACGCTTGCGCGACAGCTTGCAAATTCTTCACGCAGAGGCGAGTTGGATGTTATCGCTGTAGAGCTTCTTGCCAAATCGGCGCCACTGCACGATATCGGCAAGGTGGGGATACCTGATGCAATCCTAAACAAGCGGGACCAGCTGAGTCCGGAAGAATTTTCGATCATGAAGAGCCATACTCTCATAGGCGCGGACGCCCTGGCAAGGACAGTCAGCAGGACCGGCCATCCGGAAAACCTGGATTTCCTGCAGTACGCCCGCCAGATGATAGAGTCACATCACGAAAGATGGAACGGAAGCGGCTATCCCCGCGGTTTGAAAGGGGCTGATATTCCCCTAGCGGGCCGCCTTATGGCGCTCGCCGATGTCTATGACGCTATTACGAGCAGCAGGGTTTACAAAAGGGCCTTTCCCCATCAGGAGGCAAAACGATATATCCTTAATGAATCTGGCAGGCTGTTTGACCCTGAAGTGGTTAATGCCTTTATAGCTAGAGAGGAGGAATTCATGCACATCGCTAACACATTCGCCGATAATAACCGGCAGGGTGAGAATCATTAATGTCTCTTTCGCTGATTCGGGGGCTATCTCATAAGATAAATTTGTCATAGCAGAGATACCGCTGGGACAAGATCTGGCTTCAAGTATCTCTTATTTTTGTTTATCCGTCATCCCTAATCTACTATCAAACAAAATTAGGGTTATGTCATCACTCAATGTACTCCTCCGTGATAGAGACAAAGAAACGAGGCCTGACAAAAAGATTCAAGGCCAGCGCAGGCGGGAAGTGACGCAGCCTCGCAAGCCTCTTTTCGATCAAGGATACAGCAAGAAATATGTGGCCGGCGAATCTGCCCTTGCAGGTGTAATCCATCCTGCCCCTTCTGCCGAGTTCTGCTATCTGAATCTGAGCAAGAAGGCGGACTCGTGAGTGGCCAAACAGGCTTCACTGCCACTATGCGAGCTTTGCGAGATGAAAGCCTTCAAATCCCATCCCAAGAGCACCTGCTCATAGTGTGTTTACATTGAAACTTAAATATCCCTCAAGTACGGCAAATTCTATTCTCACTCCGGTTGATTGGAGTGAATAAAAAGCCGGGGTCGGTATTGCTTCCCAACCGATCTCTTCAAGGAAGGCCTTTAATCCAGGCGACGCCGAATCGACAATGACGTCACTCAATTTACCATCCGATCCAAATTTTAGATTGACGACGGCGGTGCCGCCGAAAAACTCTCGCTCATTTACCTCGAGGGCCGCGCCCAAAAGCTCATTTACTCTGGCCCTGGCCTTCTGCCCGAAGATTTGTTTATGGAACATGACGAATCGGTGATAGTCTTCCAGGCTGGTGAATCCCCATCCCTGAACCGGAGTTTTTTTGTCTTCGGATTTCTTTTCAGGCTCCGGCATTTTTTCTGACTCCTCGGGAGGATTTTTTGCGGCTTGTTCCGGCAAGCTTACTTCCGCATCAGGTGGTAGGGTTGAAGCCGTAGGCGGTTTCTCTGCGGAGTCGATGCCGGCTGTGTGCAGGTCTTTACCATCTTCCCTCGTAAGGTCAACTGAGACGATGTTCTGAAGGCCCCCGGAGAAGGCTGTTGTACTTGCCACTGCTGCCATGACCAACAAAAGAATGAGATGAAAGAAAGAAGAGGATATTAATGTTTCTTTTAGATTCATGATCAACCTGTTTCTTTCCAACTTTTATATAATAACAGATGACCTGGCCTGTTGTCATTACATAAAAACAATTCTGGGGAACGGATGCTTTTTAGTGTTCACAGTGCGATCACCGATGGGGCTTATGCTGTCACGGAACCATTCGAGCGCGACTGTAAAGCTCTCAGACAGCTAAGATGACTTATATGTTTTGCCGGTTATTAAGAGTGAGGGGTAAACTGGCGTTTAACCGAGCGAGCAACGCATCATAGATTAAGTCTCTTCATCTGTGATAGATTAAAAAACAATGAGCAAATTTTCTCTTGCAGCGTTCGAAATTGTCTTTTTATGCGGTTCACTTTTTTTCATGCTGGCAGTCCCTGCCTTGGGTGACGATGTTGGTCAAAGAGCCTATGATCGGGGCGACTATGAAGTGGCATTGCGCGAATTCAGGGGAGATGGCAGTGCCGAGGCACAGATGATGCTCGGGATCATGTACTTCAAGGGCCAGGGCGTCAGGCTGGATAAGAAAAAGGCTGCAGAGTTGCTGCTAAAGGCAGCAGAAGGGGGCAACGCCATTGCTCAGCTTAATCTAGGGTTCATGTACGAAGATGGTGAGGGCGTTGACCCTGATGCGAAGGAGGCAGTGAGATGGTACAGAAGAGCCGCGGCCCAGGGTGATGTTGATGCTCAAAAGAGTCTCCGCTCTCTCTTAGAAAGAAATGAAGCCAATCTGGCGAAGCTAGTCCGTAATGCTGCTGAGAATGGAGACGTCAAGGCGCAATATAAACTTGCCTCCATCTATGAAAGGGGCGAAGGAGCTCTTCAGGACTACGAGGAAGCAATGACATGGTACCTCAGGGCCTCAGAACAGGACTTTGCTGTGGCGCAGTATAATCTCGGGTGCATGTATGCGAGGGGTGAAGGGGTCAGACAAGACTATGCGGAAGCCGCGAAGTGGTATCGCAAGGCAGCAGACAATGGAGATACAGGCGCACAGTACAGTCTCGCTTCCATGTATGAAAGAGGCGAAGGAGTCGGGCAAGACAGGGCGATGGCTTTGCAGTGGTTTAGCAGAGCGGCTGAACTCGGCCATTCCGGTGCTCAGTTCAGGCTTGGACTCGTTTTTGCGAAAGGTGATGGCATAGAACAAAACACAATGGAGGCAATTAAGTGGTTCCGTAAAGCCGCGGAGCAGGGCGACGATGAGGCTTACCGCAATCTCCGTATTTTGCTCGATCAAAAGGAGAGCCCGACGGTAGGACAATTCCGTAGAGCTGGTGAACAAGGTGATATCGCTATGCAGTTCAAACTTGGTCTAATGTACTTAAATGGTGTTGACGTTGAACAGGACAAAAGAGAAGCAGCAAAATGGTTAACAATGGCTGCAAAACAAGGGGATGTGGCGGCACAGCGCAACCTTGCATTAATGTATTACAGAGGGGACGGGATAACAAAAGACAAGACAGAGGCAGCGACATGGTTACGGAGGGCTGCAGAAGCATCTGACGCGGCTGCACAAAACAATCTTGGTTATCTGTATGAAAAAGGGGAAGGGGTGGAAAGGGACAAAACAAAGGCGGCAAAATGGTATCGTCTGGCCGCTGAACAGGGGTTTGCGATGGCACAGCACAATCTGGGAGTTATATATTTGGAAGTATATGGCAATGAGCATGACTATAAATCTGCCTTTGAATGGTTTATAAAAGCGGCTCAGCAGGGATATGCACCTTCACAGAGCAATCTGGCCAGGCTTTACTATGAAGGCAAAGGCGTCAAGGAGAGCAAAGCAGAAGCGGCAAAGTGGTACCGTATGGCTGCAGAACAGGGCGACATGAATGCTCAATATATTCTTGGATCCATGTACGGCCAAGGTCAGGGAGTTCCCCAAGACCATGCTGAAGCGGTGAAGTGGCTTCGGAGGGCAGCAGTGCAAGGGCACCTAAAGGCAAAGCAATTACTGGAAAAGATGGACTAGTTTTCGGCTTGTCACTACCTCGCAATGATCTTCATCTTCCGGCAAAGGTTGGTAACCGACATGCCCGCCTCGCCATCTTTCAGAATACTTACGATCTTTATCCAAACTAACAGGCCTTCTTCATTAGAGATTGCTTTTAAATGGGCAACGATTTATGTTCACTTGTATTTCCGATGAGGCAACTCCCACCTTGACAGTTCGTCCTAAAAGTGATAAACGAATAATTATGAGAGGAAGAGATCTTCACTCTGTTGAGGCAAGAGTCATCTCCTTTCATCTTCTATGACGCAGTATCTTTAAAGCATGCTTCACACTGAAGTTATTTCCCGCTGCAAGGAGGTAACTGTATGTCGATCAAGAATCTCGATGTCTTTTTTAACCCTAAAAGGATTGCTGTCATAGGTGCGAGCGACGACAAGCGGTCTCTGGGATACTATGCCTTTAGAAATTTAGTGGGAAAGGGGTTTAAAGGGGTTGTCTTTCCCGTGAGTAAGAATAGTGAGGGTGTACAGGGTGTCGAGGCATATGAGAGGATCACTGCCATACCACATCAGATCGACCTGGCCATCGTCGCTTCTCCCGCCGCTGATCTTTACACGGCTTTGGATGAATGCGGGCAGAAAGACGTAAAAGGTGTCATCATCCTGGCCCCGCACTTTGAGTACCCGGGCGTCAATGCCCAAGAGCTTGAGGCCCAAATCAGGAGAATCTCGAGCATCTACGGTTTCAGGGTCATGGGCCCCAACTCATTCGGCTTTGTGCGACCGAGCATAAACCTTAATGCGAGTCTTTTCCCACACATTCCGCGGAAGGGGAATATTGCCTTTATCTGTCAGACCGGAATCTTCTCTTCTGCCTTTCTGGAGAGGGCGGTAAGCAAGCAGATGGGATTCAGCCATTTTATCTCGATAGGAGGGAAGCTGGATATTGACCTTGCCGATCTTATCGACTACCTGGGGATTGACCCTGAAACAAAGGCGATAATCCTGTATGTCGAGGTTATCGATAAAGGAAGGAAGTTTATGGCTGCGGTGAGAAGCCTCTCAAGCAGCAAGCCGATCGTGGTAGTGAGGTCCGGACGGGCGGAAGTTTCAGCCCGGATGTTCCTAACCTATTCCGGGATGCTTGCCGGGCAAGACAAGGTCTACGAAGCTGCCTTCAAGAGGGCCGGCGCCGTGCGGGTGTACGAGATGCTCGATCTCTTCTACATGACGGAGACGCTCTCAAAACAGCGCCGTCCGCGGGGAAAGCGTCTTGCGATAATCACCAATTCGCTGGCACCTACCTCGATGGCTGTCGACACTCTTATCCTGATGGAAGGGGATCTAGCAGCGCTGGGACAGGAAGTACTGGATGAAATCGAGACGCACATAACCCTCAGAAGGCGTGTCAATAACCCCATCTGCCTTTTGCCGGATGCCTCGCCTGAGGACTTCGAATTAGCGGTTCAGAGCTGCCTGAAGGATAAATCGGCTGACGGCATTCTGGTGGTCTATGTCCCTTTCCCCAGTTTTGATCCGCTGGAAATAGCTGCCGCGGTGGTAAAGGCTGCGAAGTCGTATCCCGAGATACCTCTGTTTACGACATGGTTGGGAGACGAGCAGGTGCTCCGGGCCCGAGAGTTTCTCAGCAGAAACGAGGTCCCCTCTTTTGTAACTCCCGAGCAAGCGGTGAAAAGCTTCCTGTATATGTATCGTTATGATTTCAATCTCAGACTTTTGCACGAAACTCCCGAGATGATCGTCAAGGACTTTATACCCTATAATGAAAAGGTCGGGGAGATCATCCGCAATGCAGCAGGTGGAGGCAGAGCCATCCTCCGCCTGGACGAGGCTAAGAAGGTCTTCGAGATATACGGCATTCCCATAGTAGAGACTGTTAGGGCTGTCTCTGAGGATGACACTGTGGAACTGTCGGAAAAGACAGGATATCCTGTGGTGCTTAAGATCGATTCCGAAAAAATCTTTCACAAATTCGAAAAAGGGGGTGTGGTCCTGAACCTCAGGGATGAGAAGGCGGTCAGGGATGCCTACCGGTCACTGAAGACTATAGCCTCACAGGCTGGTGATCCTGAGGCCGGCGTAGTCATTCAGCCCCTGGTAATAAAGAAGGGGTACGAACTGATGATCGGCTCAAAAAAAGACCCCAGTTTCGGAGCTGTCATCGTCTTTGGGACCGGAGGTGAACTCCTGGACGCTGTAAAGGATTATTCGATCGGTCTGCCCCCGCTTAATCAGACCCTGGCCAGGCGGATGATGGCGGAGACTAAAATATACCGGTATCTGCGGAGTCTAGCTTCCTATCAGGGGATTCTGAGGCTTCTGGAAGAGATACTGGTCAGATTTTCTCAGCTGATCGTCGATTTTCATCAAATCCGTGAGGTTGAGATCAACCCCCTTCTCCTGTCCGATAAATATCTCATCGGTTTAGACGGCGGGATCCTCCTTGAAGAGGAGGCGCATGCCCATAATGGCCGAATAACCGGCGACCTTTGCCCTCCGCATCTGTCGATCTGTCCGTATCCCTTTAAATATGTCGTGGAAAAAAAGATCAGCGACGGGACTATTTGTCGCGTGCGGCCGATCCGGGGTGAGGACGAGCCGCTCATCTATGAATTTTTCAAGACTCTCTCGGCCGAGACCATTATCTCCCGGTTCGGCCACCGACTTACCTACATACCACATGAGACGCTTGTCAGATACTGCCAGGTGGACTATGACCGCGAACTCGCCTTTGTGGCCTTGACCGATGACAACTGCTGCATTATCGGTGATGTGAGGATCAGCAAAATGCCGGACCTGGAAAATGCCGAACTGTCCATCCTTGTGGCCGACGAGTGGCAGGGAAGAGGGTTAGGGAAAATGCTGATGGATTACTGTATAGATATCGCAAAGGAGACGGGACTTATGACGCTCTGGATGGAGATCCTTAAGAGCAATACCCGTATGTTGGCCCTTGCCCGGAAATACGATTTCAAACAAGCGTACGACGACGAAGATATGGTTAGGGTCGTTCTTAAGCCTTAAAGCTGCGCGAATAATAATTCTTGACATCTGCCAAGAAAAGGAATATAAATGAATCAAGGGCAGGCACACCAAGTGGTGGCTTTGCTCTTCTCGTTCTCAGCAGAAAGGGTTAGGACGAAGGACGTAAGGCAAAGACGTAAAAGTCTCAAGGCAGTATGTCTCAAGATGTTCAAACCGCTGAGAATGAGGGGAAGCAAACACCACTTTTAAGCAGAAGAAGTGAATGCCTTGGAATGGGTTAAGGCTTAGAACTAAGTCGTTGGGTTAGGGTGCCGGAGTGAGATGTGGTGAGCAAGCCTCCAGCAGCGAGGAGGAAGCCTAAAGCATCTGCCAAAGCAGCCACTAAAGAAAAATCTAAGCATACCCAGTATCCAAGGTATAACACTTCTTTTTTTTGCGCTCTCTCAGTAGTGAGGCCGGAGCATAGTTGTGAGGATACAATCGTGCGCTGCCGGGATTTCTCCAAAACCTTGAGCTGTACTAAGCCGGCGTTGCTTGTTTTCGGGAAAGATCCACGCTCAGTTATGCTCATTATATAAACCGGTGGAGATCATCAATGAATTTGAATTCAGTGGTAATAAGGTATCATCCGCCATTGTGTTTAATTGCTGCTAAGCTGTCCGCCTTCATGGTTTTTGTTTCTTTTATTGCGGCTTTGGGGGGCTGTTCCGTTGCCCCATCTGAAACCACAGTTGCAAAAGCGATCACTGATTATTTTGAAAGCAGCCATTATAAAGTTGTTGATTTGAAGATTGGGAAGATAGAGGGCATGCCCTTGTCGGAAAAGAAGTATATGGGGACCCCTGGTTATGTTGTCGATATTGTTTCGATTACCATTGAGGCGCAGGAAGATAAAAGTGTCGATATCAGGAGGGGCAACCAAGTCACTTTTTCAAATGCAAACGTCAGGTTGAGGCAGGATATGGCAAATAAAAATACCTGGCAAGTTTCAATCATTTCGGGAATCACTGTGCCTTAATCCTGAAACCGGGAATTAGGAGAACGTTTGTCAATCCCAAATTTTGATTTGAGATATAATTGAATAAAATGCTGATCCCTTACAAGAGGATTCATGGAAATTACAGACGCGGGTAAAAAAATTGAAAACCTGAGCATTGACGATGCTAGAGAATTAGTCGCCGGCAAGAAGGAATCGGAAATTCTTATTCTCGACGTGCGGCAACCCGAAGAATATAGGTCCGGGCATCTTCCGGGTGCTGCATTTATGCCGCTGTCTGATCTCATAGACAAAGCCGGAGAGTTGGATCCTTCAAAACCTGTTCTTGCTTACTGCAGAAGCGGCAGCCGGAGCAGGGCGGCTGCGGCCTTTTTATTAAGCGAAGGATTCTCCAAAGTTTATAGTATGGACGGGGGAATCATGGCGTGGAATGGGCAGGTAGCCACGGGGAATTATGATGAAGGTCTTTTCCTGATTAAAGGGAGAGGAACAACGGGGGAATTAATTTCACTTGCCCTGGCTCTTGAGGAAGGCAGTCGTATATTTTATACAAGCGTAGCTGAGTTAACGTCAGATGCAGAAGCAAAAAAACTCCTGACTGCAATTGCGGAGGCCGAAGCAAAACATAAGACAAATATCCTTGAGGCCTACAAATTGGTAACAGGAGAAGAACATGGTGAGGATATTTTGGACAGGGAGCCTTTAAAGGGAGTTATGGAGAGCGGCATCAAGATTGAAGATGCCGTCAGCTTCTTAGGGCAAAAAGGTAATACTCTTATTGAAATCCTTGAAGTCTCGATGCAGGTGGAAACGAACGCCCTTGACTTATATATAAAAATATTCAGAGAGATAGAGAAAACGGATGCAAAGAAGGTCTTCACTATTCTTATCGATGAAGAAAAGCATCACTTGTCAAGACTTGGGAAACTTCTTGGCGAAAGGATAACTTAAAGACTGAGACAGATGCTGCTCGCAGGGATGTCATAAGAGATGTAATTATGACAGAAACCCCAGAGAAAGCACCAGAACCCAAAGTCTGCTGAAAAGGGAAGGAAATGAAGAGTCAGACGGGACGGCGGTTACCCTGCGTTATCTATTTCCCTCTGCCGTACACATCATCAACCCGCACGATGTCGTCTTCTTCAACGTATTCTCCGTTTTGGACCTCTATGATCTCAAGCGGGAGCTTGCCCGGATTTTCGAGGCGGTGGAGGGTTGATTTAGGTATATAGACGCTCTCATTTTCGTGCACGAATTTCAGATCCTCCCCGATAGTCACGCGGGCGGTTCCCTTGATGACTACCCAGTGTTCGCTTCTGTGGTGGTGCATCTGGAGGCTGAGCTGTTCGTTTTTATTGACCACAATCCTCTTTATCTTGTACCGCGGACCGTCCTCCAATATTGTGTAGCTGCCCCATGGCCTGTAGGTGGTGGTATGCTCCGATGCCTCTTTTCGCCCGGCAGCAGTCAGCGTTTCGACTACATTCTTAACCTTCTGGGCATCCCCCCGCCTTGCTATGAGTATGGCGTCATCAGTCTCGACGACGAGCAGGTTATCCAGCCCGACCGTGGCAATAAGGCGCTTGTCGCTTATTACCAGCGTATTTGTCGTATCGTGGGAGATCACATCCCCGATCTTTATATTCCCCGCCGCATCCTTGGGGAAGACCTCGAACATTGAGTCCCAGGAGCCCACGTCGTTCCATTGGATGTCCATGGGCAGAGTGACCACAGTCCCCGCCCGCTCCATTACCGCGTAGTCGATCGATATATCGGGCATCTGACCGAAGGATGAAAACATATGGTCATAGCCGGCATCATAGAGGGCCGCGATTTCCGGTGCGTGCCTTTTCAATTCTTTAACGAGTGTCCCGATTGTAAAGGCGAACATCCCTGAATTCCAGTAATATCCGCCGTCTTTAAGATATTTTTCAGCAGTTTTTGCGTCGGGTTTTTCGACGAACCTCTCAACTTCAAGGCAGGGTACAGAAGCACGTGAACCGTGAATCGTGAATTGTGAATCGCCAGTCTTGCTTTTTGTCTTTATATATCCGTATCCTGTTTCAGGGTAGAGCGGTTTGATCCCGAATGTGACTATAACCCCCTTCTCTGCAGCATCTTCGGCTGCTTTTAAGTACTGGCTGAATTTCGATTCGGGTTCGATGATATGGTCCGCCGGGCAGACGAAGACCACCTCGTCTTCGCTGCATGCCAGCTTATCAACGCAGTACCTTAAGGCAAGGGCGATGGCAGGGGCTGTGTTTCTCTTGAAGGGTTCCAGGACGATGTTGCCCGAGACTTCTTCAGGTAGGGCGTCAAGGTCGGACTTCACGTGAAACTTATATTCATCATTTGTCATGATCAGGACGTCTTCGGGTTCAACTGTCATAAGGAGCCTTGAAACTGTCTGCTGAATAAGAGACCCCTTGTCAAAGGCGCAGCCCTCGCCGACTTCGCAGTTGTTGATCTTAAGGAACTGCTTTGGATAGTTCTTTCTTGATAGTGGCCAGAGACGCGTCCCGCTTCCGCCTGCAAGGATAACAGCCTTCATCTAAGTCCCTCCTTATAATTGAGAATATTTTCTTCGTACCATCCGTATGTCTTTTTTATTCCCTCCCTTAGGCTGGTCTTAGCCTTCCATCCCAAAGCATGCAGCTTAGAAACATCAAGGAGCTTTCGGGGCGCGCCGTCCGGCTTGGAACTGTCGTAAACAACATCGCCTTCATACCCGATGATCTCTCTGACGAGCATGGCCAGGTCGCTTATCGAAATATCTCCTCCGACGCCGATGTTGACAATCCCAGACCCGTCATAATTTTTCATAAGGAAGATGCAGGCGTTCGCCAAGTCGTCGATATAGAGGAATTCCCTCCTCGGGGTTCCCGTGCCCCAAATGACGACCGCCGGAGGTCTGAGGTCTGAGGCTTTTGCCTTATTCGTTTTGCCTTTATCCTCCTGCATCTTCACCTTTGCCTCGTGAAATTTTCGTATCAGGGCAGGAAGCACATGAGACGTCTGAAGATCGAAGTTGTCGAACGGACCGTAAAGGTTCGAAGGCATCACCGAAATGAAATCAGTTTTGTACTGCGAATTATATGCCTGGCACATCTTCACCCCGGCGATCTTCGCCACCGCATAAAACTCATTTGTAGGTTCAAGCTCCCCTGTCAGCAGATATTCCTCCTTCATAGGCTGGGGGGAGAACTTCGGGTAGATGCATGAACTTCCAAGGAAAAGGAGCTTTCTCACGCCGTACTGATATGAGGAGTGGATTACGTTCGCCTCTATCATGACATTTTTGTAAATGAAATCTGCGCGATAGGTGTCATTTGCCAAAATGCCCCCAACCTTGGCTGCGGCCAGAAAGACATATTCGGGTTTTTCCTGTTCGAAAAAGGCCTCAACATCTGCCTGCCTGATAAGGTCGAGCTCCTTGCTCGTCCTGATAACAAGATTGCAATATCCTTCAGACTGTAATCCCCTAAGAAGAGCCGATCCTACAAGGCCGCGGTGGCCGGCGACGTAAATTTTTGAGGATCTATCCACTAGTTCCTCAAAATCTTGTTTGAGGTATGAGGCATAATTCATAAGGCATGAGGATGATTCCTCCAACCTTCTTCCTCAGATTTCTTTTATTCATGATATTTAAATGTTCTGAACCCTTCTCTTTTGCATAACTGGTCGCGTTCGGCCTCCTTCAGATCTTCCCGCACCATCTCGGAGACGAGTTCCTTAAAGCCAACCTTCGGCGACCAACCGAGTTCCTTTTTTGCCTTCGAAGGGTCCCCAAGGAGCGCATCAACCTCGGTCGGTCTGAAATAACGCTTGTCTATCTCGACAATGACCTTTCCAGTGCTATTGTCTAAACCCTTTTCATCCATGCCTTCGCCCTTCCAGCCGATATCGATCCCCACCTCACGAAACGAACTCTCGACGAACTCCCTGACCGAGTGCTGCTCGCCAGTCGCAATGACATAGTCGTCAGGCCTCTCCTGCTGGAGTATCAGCCACTGCGCCTCTGTGTAGTCTTTTGCATGGCCCCAGTCGCGTTGCGCGTTGAGGTTGCCAAGGAAGAGTTTCTGCTTCAGGCCAAGTTTTATTCTTGCGACAGCCCGGGTAATCTTTCTGGTTACGAAGGTTTCTCCGCGTATAGGGGACTCATGGTTGAAAAGGATACCGTTGCAGGCGAAGAACTCGTAAGCCTCGCGGTAGTTGACTGTGATCCAGTAGGAATAGAGCTTTGCAACGCCATAAGGGCTCCTAGGATAAAAAGGGGTCTTTTCAGTCTGGGGCACTTCCTGCACCTTGCCGTACATCTCAGAGGTCGAGGCCTGGTAAAAACGGGCCTTCTTTGAAAGACCGAGGATCCGGATTGCTTCAAGCAGCCTCAAGGTACCGAGGGCATCTGCGTTCGCGGTATACTCGGGCGTCTCGAAGGAGACCATGACATGGCTTTGGGCCGCAAGGTTATATATTTCGTCGGGCTTGGTTTCCTGGATGATACGGATAAGGTTTGTTGCGTCTGTGAGGTCTCCGTAGTGGAGCTTGAACTTTACTCCCCTTTCATGGGGGTCCCTATAAAGATGATCGATTCTGTCTGTGTTAAATAGGGACGCCCGCCTCTTTACGCCGTGGACTGAATACCCCTTCTCCAGAAGGAACTCAGCTAGATATGCGCCATCCTGTCCGGTAATGCCGGTAATCAGCGCTGTCTTCATTTTTCATCATCTCCTTGCTATCCATTTATACGGCTCGGCTGACAAAGCGATATCATTTATTTTCAGGCGTGAGTTCATGCTCTACCATCATCCGGACCACATCACGCATCATATGCCGGGCCTTCCATCCTAGGATCTGCTCGGCCTTGGCCGGATTGCCCCTACCAATCGATATCTCCGTGGGTCTGTATAGAGAAGGGTCTATGATCACATGGTCGTGCCAGTCTAGACTGACGCAACTGAAGGCCTCTGCCACAAATTCTGCAAGGGCATGTGACTGCCCGGTAGCGATTACAAAGTCGTCGGGCCTCTCCTGCTGCAGCATAAGCCACATCGCTTCTACGTATTCCGGCGCCCACCCCCAGTCCCTGGTTATAGAAATATTACCAAGCTGAAGTTCTTCCTTGCTTCCAGATGCGATCCGGCACGCCGCGGTGACAATCTTCTTGGTGACAAAACGATTCGGGCGCAACGGAGACTCATGGTTGAAGAGGATACCGGTAAGGGCAAAGAGACCATATGCTTCTCGGTAGTTCGACAGTTCCCAGAAAGCAGTAGCCTTTGCCACTGCGTACGGACTACGGGGGTGAAAAGGGGTGGTCTCGTCCGCGGGTGCCCCGCGTGTGTCTCCAAAGCATTCGCTCGATCCTGCATTATAAAACCTGATCGGAAGGCCGATAAAACGGATTGCCTCAAGAAGGTTCAGGACGCCCACGCTGATGCTTTCCAGAGTCTCCACCGGTTGTTGAAAAGAGAGCCCCACAGAGCTCTGGCCGGCAAGGTTGTAGATCTCGTCAGGTGCAACTTTCGACAGGGTTTGAAGGACGCTGCGGAAATCGTTTATTGCCATCGATTCGAGAACGACCCTGTCGCGAATTCCGAGACTTGCCAAACCGTGGAATGAAGATACTTGCGCGTCCCGGGACGTCCCATACACCCCGTATCCCTTCTCCAGCAAAAGGCGGGCGAGATAAGCCCCGTCTTGTCCCGAGATGCCGCATATGAGGGCTTTCTTCTTATTCATATGAGTAAACTACTATTACCTATCCCGCCTTTTATACTTTAAGAGGCTTTCATTTTTCATCGCGAACCACGCCGCCTCCAAGAGCCCGGTTGAGGTATTTAAATAATTTTTCTCTCGCAGAGATACTCTATCAGGCACTTCTTCGATTCCTCCAGACTCATCGCCTCGGTATCGATGACGAGTTCCGGCGTCAGCGGCTCCTCGTAGGGCGCCGAGATACCAGTGTAATTTTTTATTATGCCGGCGCGCGCTTTCTTATATTGCCCTTTTGGATCGCGCCGCTCGCATTCCTCCACCGAGCATTTCACGTATATTTCGATAAAATTGTCCTCTTTAAAGAGCCTCCTGACGGTGTCCCTATCTTCCCTGTAAGGCGAGATGAAGGCCGCAAAAGTGAGTACTCCGGCATCAGCCATCAACCTTGCCACTTCGCCGATCCTGCGAATGTTCTCTTTCCTGTCTTCAGGGCTGAATCCAAGGTTTGAGTTAAGTCCGTGGCGGATGTTGTCGCCGTCGAGGACATAAGTCCTTATGCCTTGGTCATGCAGTTCTTTTTCCACTGCATGGGCGATGGTCGACTTGCCTGCGGCAGAAAGCCCTGTCAGCCAGACGAGCCCGCTTTGATGTTTATTTAAAGAATTCCTGTCACATCTTTTCACCAGGCATTCGTGCCAGATTACATGGTTTGCTTCATTAGTAGCCATTGTTCCTCTCTTTCAAAAGAAGCAAGCCTGAAAAAATATGGTTCCGCTTCTACGGCCAGTCTTAACATTAGCAACCCAGTTGCCGCCGGGACATGGATTCTCTTCATCCCTCGTCCTCAATTACAAAAACGCAATAGCAAAAAACCGCTTTTAAAGTATAACATAAAGGCTGATTAACGTAGCCGCAAGATCCATAAATATGGCATATATGGGGATGGCATTTTCTCAATCTCGCTTTGCCCCGAGGACGGACTTGACCTTCCTGTTACGTTAAATATTATAATTAAGCGTGAGAGTCTTAATTATTGCCTGGTGCGTGGGCGTTATGCTCTTGTCAGGGTGTGGCGAAAAAAAGGCTGAGCCCGACAAAAAGCCGCCCATTAGGAAGACCCTGACAATTGGACTTATCCCTGAACAGAATATCTTCAGGCAGATGGAGCGTTATGAACCCCTAGCCAAATATCTGCAGGCAAAAACGGGATACAAGATAAATCTGGTCGTTCTTCCTCGCTACGGAAATATAATAGATAATTTCGTTTCAAAAAGCATGGACGGCGCTTTTTTTGGAAGTTTCACCTATGCTTTGGCGCATACAAAACTTGGGGTGGAAGTCATCGCGCGACCGGAGACCCTTGAGGGGACATCGACTTACTGCGGTCTAATCTTTGTGCGCAAGGACAGCGGCATAAGGACTGCGGCCGACATGAAAGGCAAGAGGTTCGCCTTCGTAGACAAGGCAACAACAGCCGGGTATCTTCTGCCGATGAACTATTTTCATAAAAACAGTATTTCAGACCCTCAGGCTTATTTGAAAGAGATCTACTATACTGGGACACACGAGGATGCAATTTATGATGTTCTAAACAGAAAGGCTGACATAGGGTCAGCAAAGAACACCATCTTTGACAAAGTTGCAAAAACCGATAGTAGATTAGCTCAGCATCTGGTTATACTTCAGAGATCGCCGGACGTGCCGGAAAACGCCCTGGCGCTGAGAAAGGATGTGGGCGATGAGGTCAAAAAGAGGTTGAGGGATGCTTTGCTTGGTATGCATAGCGACCCTGAAGGCAAGAAAGTCCTTAATGATTTCGGAGCCGCAAAATTTATACCGACGACAGAAGACGACTACGGGCCTGTTTACCGTTATGCAAAAGAAATCCACTTGGATCTTTCCACGTACAACTACATAAATTAAATGAAAAGAACGATTATCCTCGGCCTGGGTATTTTCCTGCTGTTATTTGTACTAGGCGTGGTCTATATTATTTATTCAATAGAACGATCAACGTCGTCTCTGGACGAACTTATCGTGCTTCATCAGGTTGAAATATTGCGGGAGCATCTGCTTATCCAGGTCAAGAGGGTCCAATCCGATCTCAGCCTTAAAAATACGCGCTATGCCAGAGGCGTTGATGTCGTTGTCAAGGACGTCGGCAACCTGCAGAGGGTCGCCGACGCATGTTTGTCCTGCCATCATAACGAAACCGTGACGGGAAAGATCAATGGCATAAGGGGACTAATTGAGGAGTATAAGAGTTCATTGAGCAGGGCATTCACTATACGGGCGAATGTCACGCGACTTGACGACGAAGAAGATGCAGCTTTTTCAATAGGCCAGGAATTGATAAACAAAGTTGATGATATGGTCGCGCTGACTACGAGGCGGCTTGAGCAGCGGACGCAGGCTACTCTGACAAAGATATCTGCCACGAAGATCATTCTTTATGTGCTTCTGATTCTGGGTCCGCTCCTTATATTCGGCCTGTCCTATTTCTTTATCAGGACTTTTACCAGGCCAATGAATAAACTCCTGTATGCCACAAGACGGTTGAAAGAGGGTGACTTGGATTACCGGATAGAAGGCCTTAAACAAGAATTTGGAGAGGTGGCAGGTTCCATCAACGAAATGGCGGGCTCGCTTAAGGAGCATTTCACGAAGATGCAACGTATAGAGCAGGGGATGATCCTTGCTGAGGTGGCGGCCGGGTTGGCCCATGAGATCAAAAACCCGCTTGCCGGCGTGAGGGGCGCGATAGAGCTCATTTCCCAGGAATCAAATATGGCTCAGCAGGACCGGGAACTGCTTCTTAAGGCGGTTGAGGATGTAATCCGGATTGAATCGCTCATGAAAGACCTGCTCAGTTTTGCCAAGCCTCCGAAACCGCAGTATGTAGACGTTGATCTCAACGGCGTCCTCGATATGATCGTATCTTTCGCCCTCAAGCATCCCTCTTTTTCTTTGCGCAACGGGTCGGGTATCAAGGTCGTTAAAGACTTCGATGAACACATCCCTGCTGTCCCGGCAGACCCTATGCAGTTGAGGCAGATATTCCTTAACCTGTTGCTTAATGCAGCTGAGGCTATGCCGGACGGCGGCTCATTACAGGTTAAAACGTACTATGAAAAGTCGACGCGGACCATCGGAGTTAGGGTCTCCGACACCGGCAAGGGAATCGACGCAGACTGCATGAACAAGATATTTCAGCCGTTTTTTACGACAAAGCGGAAGGGGACGGGTCTGGGTCTGGCTATCATAAAGCGCCTCATTGAACAGCATGAGGGAGCGATCGGAGTTGAAAATAATCCAGAAGGAGGAGCTACCTTTACCGTTTCCTTCCCTGAAACGAGAAACGGCGCATGAAATCAACCAGGAGAAAGAAGAAACTCTTTATCATCGAAGACGATGAACTTATTGTCTTGACCCTCTCAAGGGCGCTTGAGCGGGAGGGATATGAGATCATGTCAGATATGACCGCTGTGGACATTCTGAACAAGGTCAGGGCATGGTTTCCGGATGTAGTGCTCCTCGACGTAAATCTTCCCGGCCGTAACGGTATCGATATCCTTCAAGAAATCCGGGAGAGTGGACTGTCGGCCAAGGTCATTATGCTGACAGCCGACGATACAGCTGAAACAGCTGTGCGGGCTATGAAACTCGGTGCAGCTGACTACTTGACCAAGCCTTTTAATATAGAAGAGGTAAAAATAGTTATAGGCAAAGTAATCGAAAACAAGAGGCTTGAACAGGAGGTGGACTACCTGCGGAAGGTCAACTCTTCATTCATGAAGGGTGAGTTAGTGGGGCAGTCCCGCGCTCTTCAGGAGATAAGGGCCAAGGTGGCAAAGATGGCTGAGGCCCGGGTCTCCAGCATCCTGATCACAGGAGAAAGCGGCTCAGGGAAAGAGGTCCTCGCCCGCTATGTTCATAATCTTATGTATAACGAGGGCGGATTACGGCAGGAGCCTTTCGTGGGTGTCAACTGCGCTGCCTTGCCTCATCAGTTGCTGGAGAGTGAACTGTTCGGACATGAAAAAGGGGCCTTCACAGATGCCCGTTCAGAAAAGAAAGGTCTTTTTGAACTCGCGATCGGCGGCACTATATTGCTCGATGAAGTCGGTGAGATGGAACCCCAACTGCAGACTACCTTGCTGCGTGTCCTTGAGGAGCGGACGGTCAGACGCCTGGGCGGCAGGGACGATATCCCGATTGATGTTACGGTTATTGCCACGACAAACCGTGATCTTGCCGAAGCTGTCAAAAATAGCTCCTTCAGGAAGGACCTCTTCTACCGGCTGAGCGCCTTTTATCTACATATACCCCCTCTGAGGGAGAGGAGGGAGGACATAATAATCCTTGCCGAACACTTCCTACAGTTTTTTTCAACGAGATATAATAAGAAGATGTTCAGGGGGTTTGCACCTTCGGTGCAACAAATCCTTGAATCGTACTCATGGCCCGGCAACGTCAGAGAACTCAAGAACCTGGTAGAGAGGATTGTCGTGCTCGAAAATGCAGAGGAAATCGTCCCTGAACACCTGCCTAACTGGCTTCTGGAGACGACGCCCGGCGGACAGCTGTCAACACAGGACGGTTTCATCCTTCCGGCTGAAGGCATTTCACTTGAAGACCTTGAGAGGGACCTGATCAGGCAGGCCCTTGAACGGGCGCAGAACAACAAGGCAGGTGCTGCAAAGCTTTTGAATATGAGTTACGATTCTTTCCGCTATCAGATCAGGAAATTCGGGCTGGAGTAGTCTCTTCAGACAAAAAAGATTCCTGCGCTGTATGTGGTATCGTCTACTTTACGGCTCCATGTTACGATGCCTTCGTGAAGTTCTGACCCGTTACTGAACATCACGAGGTTGCCCGCAACTATAGGAAATCCCGTTAACATTCCGAGCCCAGCAGGACTTCTGTTGATAACATCTCCTGTCAGACTGGCCGACTCGTCTCCCCTTTGTAATGTGCTGACGGTAAAATGTATTGTTTCTTTTGTCGGGATCCGTTCCCATCGCCTTTTTGGTGAAGTTTTTGTTTCCTCAAGTGTTTCAAAGCGGTCCCAGTAATATTGGCCCAGTCCCATTGCCTGACCGGCAAGCCGTCTGATATCGGACGGAAAGAACGGTTTCGGTATGAATACGTCCATCATCTCATCAAGTTGCCTGAACTCCTGATCTCCGGGATAGGTCTCCGCCATCATTATGATCTTTGTCCTGGGAGAAAGCTCCTTGAATGACTTCAAAGTGTCCCCCATCGACGCATTATGGAGCGCCTGCATATCAAGGAAGAAGAGATCCTGCGGTTCCTCCCTCACTGCGGCGACTGCCCTGTCGATATTCGGTACCGTCACAACGGACGTCACATCACTCTGAAGTGTCCGGGTCAGGAGGTAGCGGATAAATGGGCTTCTATCTAAAATAAGAATTTTCTTCACCGAGAAATGGTCAGCAATTTCCGTACCATTTTTATAGAACTTCACAAAATGTTGCAGAAGGCTTACTTACGGGAAAAAATCGCTTCCGGGGTAATATGACTATTGCGTGCTTGGTTGATAGATTTGGGGAAATTACCTAACCCTTATGGTCATTTGACCAAGTGGAGCACGGCAAAACCCTTTGTTTTTCAAGCCCTAAAGTTAGAATTAGAAAGATCGTTTATTCCATGATTTTGAAATTGAGCGACTCTGAGACAAGATACAGCTTTTTGGGTTTTAGGCTGCGACTTAAATAGATGTGTTCGTGTTGCTTTTTTCATGGGCGTCTGCATACATTGCAACTTTCAGCTTTAATACTTTCTGGGCACTTATTAGCAACTTACGTCTCCCCGACATCAGCTATCGGTCAGTCATTTATAGAAAAGTTCACTCTGATGTCAGCTGGTTCCAGAGCTCTTTCGTAAGGCCTTTCCCCAGTTTTTTATCTCCTACAGTCTTGTCTTATCCTGATTATGTCCTTCAGCATGACCCAAGCATCTCTGGCGGGATTGATCTTGCTTTTTTCCCCGTAAAACCAGTCCACAGGCACTTCTATAATGCGGTATCCTTTCTGTTGTGCCATGCAAAGGATCTCGACATCAAAGCTCCAGCCGTCGATCCTGCTTGCCGAAAAAAGATCGCGTGCAACATCGCGCCTAAAGCCTTTGAACCCGCACTGTGTATCGCGCAGTCCCGGAAGCACCAACAGCCGGACGATAAGGTTGAAAACACGTCCCATCAGGTGCCTGTGAAAGGGTTCGTTATAGCGCACCGCACCTTTGATTTCCCTGGAGCCTATTGCTATGTCGTAATTGTCGCGCATCGGCTGAAGAAACTCTCTCACCTCAGTTATAGGTACAGCGAGGTCCGCATCGGAGATCAGAAGATAATCGCCGTGACCCGAAAGCATGCCGGTCTTTACTGCGGCCCCTTTGCCGCGTCTGGCCTCAAATAGATATCTGATGAAAGGATAGCGGGATGCAAAATCAGCGACTATCGCAGCTGTCCGATCTGTGCTAGCGTTGTCGACTACTATCGCCTCCACAATAAACATCTGGGATTCGACAAACTCGACTACCTTAGTTAGCGTATCGGGTAATCTCTCTTCTTCATTAAACGCGGGAATGATGATGCTGAGAAACACTCTGGAGGGAGGGTTCCCATAGCTGTCGTAGGTGTTCTGTCTATCTGTTTTAGACATATTCAAATTATAGATAAAAATGCGGATTATTTTAACCGCACTTACGCCCTCTCTTCCGAGATGCCCAATGAACTATTTGGGCTGGAGTGCGGTGGACGAAACGACATCCCATTGGCCGCGAAGTATTTTGCACCATAGATCGCCTTATTTATTGTCGATACATTATACTAAAGACAGGTTGCGATCCATGGAAGGTACTTGCGCATAATCCGCTACTTCCTTATGCTTTCGGTCATGTTTATTACATGGTCTGTACTGGGGATGGTCTATCTTGACCGCTTCGTTGAGCCCTTTGACAGGCTCAGGCCGTTGCTGATGCCTTGGAAGGTACCCGAACCCGAGGGTGCGACGACCGGGGAGCGTATGGCGTCGATGCAGCGTCAGCTTGCCTCTTCAAAGAAAACTGCTAATTATGCCTTTTTCGGCATGAGCGGCGCCTTCGCTGTATTTTGTGTATATCTGACCTTCGTATACCAGCAGAAGCAGCGGAGAGTACGTGAGAATGAATTGCTGCTGTTCAAAAATCGGGAGATCGCGCGACGAAATGAGTTCATACGCTACATCTCGGCAACCATCGGCCATGAATTTAAGAATAATCTGGGAAGAATAAAGCGACGCATCGACTTGCTTCCCGGGCTTACGCCGGATGTTAAAGGTCGTCTCGACGAAAATCTGGAGAAGCTCTTTGCTGATATCGACATCTTCAAGAAGATATCGGACGAACGGGAAGCAAGTCTGATCGACTTCACCGGTGTGGACATCCGCGCTATGCTAGCGGTCCTCGCGAAAGAAAATGCCGATGCCGCTGACTTCACATTTGAGGGAGGGAGGAACCTGCCGGCGATCACTGCGTCCGAACCGCTCATTAAGACCGTGTTCGAAAACCTTATCGATAACTCGATCAAGTACAAGAAGCCGGAACAGCCGCGTGCCCTCATTACCGTCGGATGGTCCGTTGACGCTGACCACCAGCGGAGGTATCTTTCCTTCTCGTTTCGGGATCAGGGGATCGGCATGGACGAGATCGAGGCTGACAGGTGCTTTTACCGGGGAAAAGGGACCGGGAAGGGATGGGGACAGGGACTTTATTTCGCGAAATATGTCGTCGGGCTCCATGCCGGGAAGATAAGGGTGGGCATGGATAACACCGCCCAGGGATTCGGTACGGAGATCATCATCAAACTGCCGTTCGTGGAAGAGGCGGCCCATGGTTAAGGTGCTCATTGCCGACGATGACTTTGAAGACCGGGAACTGCTGAAACTAGAGGTGCAGAGGGCGCTGGAGCCCCTGGAGCCTGACATCCGGTTCTCCGAGGCGGTTAGTGTGAGGCAGGCCAAACAGCTCCTGACGACGCAGACCTTTGACCTGTTGACGCTCGACATAGAGTTCGACCGAATGAACGAGGGGATTGAGGCACTGCCTGAAATATTCGAAAGCTGGCCGACTCTAAACATCGTGATTATCAGCGGCAAGCTGAACAAAAGCGAGGTCGCGGCACAGCTTTTTCGTTTCACAAAGGATAATGTGCTCAAAGGTAAGCGGTGGTCCCGGCACTTCGACGTGCTGGACAAGAAGGACGACAAGACCGAGGCCTTCCGCAGGGCCTATTCCTTTGCCGCGTCTCAGAGGGAAGGTGCCGACAAGGTGCGTGAACTCTTTCTCCTGGCCGAATCCTATCTCGAAAAAGGCATGCTGGACAAATGCATAGAGATTTACCAAAAGATACAAAGACTTGTCCCGGGCGATGCCGAGTCAGGTGAAAACATCGCTATCTTCAGGGGTGGCCTCTCGGTCAATGCTGCCCTTGAATATTTCATAAAAGGGGAGACGATCGTTGCTTCCCTGCTTCTGGGTTACTTCCTTGAAAGCCGTCTTAAGGAATACACCGCGGCATTTATTGGCTGTTCTTACCCGTCTCTTGCCGATTGCCTCAGAATGCTCGAGGAGAACCGCGGTTTCAGCTCGTACCGAAAGGGGATTTTCACCCGCCTTGCCCGATTGCGGAACAAGGCGATTCATGAGCCGACAAGCCTTACCGAGCAGGACTTTGATAATGCTACAAAGGATCTGGGATTACTCGAGGAGGCACTCCAGATATGACGTCCGGAGCTGTCAGGAAAATCATCCTGCCCATCGGCCCCCTGTTCAGTCTGACTCTCATCGGTCTGGTGCTGCTGAGCACGATCTTATATTACCGGGCCGTGAAGATCCAGCGGTTCCTTGAGCCGGCGCTTGCCATCTCGGAGCCGCGGATGAAGTTCAACCAGAACATCAAGAGCCTGCTCGCCGGAGAATTCAGCCCTGAACAGATGAAAAGCATTAGGTTCAGCGCGGGATCAATCACTGTTGACGAATCGCTTATCTTTGAACATACTCATTCGAACGAACTGCCGATGGGCCCCCCGGCGTTAGGAAAACTAAGCCGTTTCTTTCTTGCCGCGCTCGATAATCCTGAAATACGGAAAAATATCAGTCTCATACTGGTTACCTCGAGATTTCCCCTCAGCACGGACATGATCCTGAACAGACAGGCGAGGTTTGCAACGCAGGACAGGGCGACCCTGATCCTGAACTCACTCTTTGCCTCCGACCCGAGGCTTGAAAAGGACTACACAAGGTTTTTTACGGCGACCGCAATCCCTATTCTCGAATCTCCGAAAAAAGGAGAAACCGCCGTCGAGTTTCGTATCATCCCGACCGAGCGTCTTCACATCGAAATGCTCGAGCGGCTGGAAGGTTACGCCTACTGATCCTTTTGTTTGTGAATCCTTCTGATCGGGTCTTTTTTTTAATCAGATAGTCAAAGAAAATATTTATTTTTGATTGGGACGAAATCAGAACCGGATTTTAGATTCTTGATTTTTGATCCCTCGGAGTGTTATGTTCAAAACATGAACATTAAGGCTGGCAGGAAGAACACGGGGCCCATGAAGTCTCTGCAGCTGCTAGATACGCTTTCAAATGAGGCCGCCATAACTCAGCGGGACCTCAGCCAGCGGCTGGGCATCGCTCTCGGCCTCGTAAATTCCTATATCAAGAACCTTGTTGCAAAGGGCTACGTTACGGTTAAATCGATACCGCCGAAGAGGTATACGTACTATCTCACGCCGAAGGGTTTTGCCGAGAAAACGAGATTGACCTACCAGCATCTTCAGAACTATACGGGTCTTTATACAAGTGCTCGCAATGATCTGCGGAAGCTTTTCAATGAGCTGCAATCTCAGGGGACGAAGAGGGTGGTCTTTGCGGGTGTCGATGAGCTTGCGGAGATAGCCTTTCTCACACTACAGGAAACAAATCTTGAGCTTGCCGGGGTTGTAGATGGAGAAAGGTCGGGGGACAAGTTCTTTGGGCGGGAAATAACATCCCTCGACAAGATTCGCGAGATGCAGTATGACTCCATTATCGTTTCCTCGTACCTGAAAAGAGCTGAGATTTCCGCCGCTCTCCTTAAGAACGGGGTTAACAAAGACGAGATAAGGGTCATTTTCAAGCCATGAACCAAACCTGGACTAAATACCTTCCGTCATTTCTCCAGCAGAAGCTCGATGGACGGCATTATCTGCAAAATGTTGTCAGCAATACGGGTTGGCAGTTTGCGGACAGCATCCTGAGGATGGTGGTCGGCCTCATTGTCGGCATCTGGGTTGCCCGTTATCTGGGGCCGGAAAAGTTCGGCCTTTTTAGTTATGCCATTGCTTTTGTGGCGCTATTTTCTCCTATTGCCTCGCTCGGGTTGGACGATATTGCTGTGCGCAACCTCGTCCGCGATCCGGCAGACAAGGAGGAGACTCTCGGTACGGCCTTTGTTCTGAAACTGACGGGCGGGGCCTTGTCTTTTTTTGCCGCGACCGGTTCCATTCTTGTACTGCGGCCGGCAGACGACCTGAGTCATTGGCTGGTCGGCATTATTGCTGTGGGGGCTGTCTTTCAGGCGTTCACCGCGATTGATTTCTGGTTCAATTCCCAGGTCCAGGCCAAATATTCGGTACTTGCCAAGAATTCCGCATTCCTGATCTGTTCAGCCATAAAGGTGGTGCTCATTATTTCAAAGGCGCCGCTTGTCGCCTTTGCATGGGTCGGTATGTCTGAAGTAGTTATCGGCTCGGCTGGACTGGTTGTCGCATACATGTCGACAGGCGCCCACATTTTGGACTGGCGGGGCAGTTTGAAGATGGCAAGAGGCCTCCTGAAAGATAGCTGGCCGCTGGTTTTCTCGATTATCGCAATCATAGTTTACCAGCGGATAGACCAGGTCATGCTCGGGGAAATGGTAAACAGCGAAGAGGTGGGAATATATTCAGTGGCGGTGAGGCTTGCCGAAGTATGGTTGTTCATTCCGACAGCTGTTTATTGGTCCGTCTTGCCCAGTATCGTGGAGGCCAGGGCGATAAGCGAAGTCCTTTTTTATGACAGTCTTCAGAAGTATTACAATCTCATGGCCCTGATGGCCTATGCGATTGCTCTTCCCGTGACGTTTCTCGGGGGGTGGCTGGTGACGACATTGTTCGGGGAAGCTTATGCCAGGGCGGGAATGATGCTTGCCATTTTGATATGGGCTAACTTGTTTATCTATCTTGAGGTTGCCCGGAGCTCTTTTTTTACAGCGATGAACTGGAACAAAATCTATTTTGTGACTCTTTTGCTTGGAGCTGTAACAAACATCCTGCTTAATTTATTTTTAATACCGCGGTATGGCGGCGTGGGCGCCGCGATTGCTTCCCTCATCGCATACTGGTTTGCCGCGCACGGATCTTGCTTTTTATTTAAAAGTCTTTTTAAAACTGGTCTCATGCTGAGCAAGGCGATTGCTTATCCAAAAATATGGTAGAGGGCCAGGCATGCTGTAGCCGTGGAGGAAACCGATGAATATTATAAATAGACTGCCGATACTCGAAAAAGTACTGAGTGCCGTCTCCAGAAGGGACACTTGTGCGACGCTGGAAATTACTACTGTTTTCCCTTGTGTTAATGCCTGTAAGTTTTGTCCGCAGGACAAGTGGCGAAACGCCTACAAGGGAAAACGTCGTCTTACGTATGATGAATTCAGGAGCATGCTCGAGAAGATCCCCAGGAATGTCAGGTTAGATTTTTCGGGCTTTTCAGAGCCGTTTATAAACCATGATTCATCTCTAATGATGAGGTATGCGTATCAAAAGGGCTATCGGGTTGCCCTGTTTACTACGTTAGTCGGGTTCAGACGAGATGACTTAGACATTATAAAAGATGTCCGCTTTTCCCCGTGCAACATTCATATTCCGGATGATACAAATTTCAGAGTGCCCGATGAAGCCAAATGGCTTGCGGCATTTAAACTTTTTACGAATAAGATTCGTTATGACACCGCAGTTTATCATCTTGGGGAATTGTCTCCCGGGATTAAAAAGGAGATGGCAAAGCTGCGTTCTTATCCGGTTTTGACTCGTGCGAATAATGTCAGTCCGGGAGTTGCTACGCCTATCCCTCGCCATACAGGCATTATCGGGTGTTCGTCATCAAGAAATCTTTTCAACCAAAATGTAGTTATGCCAAATGGCGACGTCTATCTTTGCTGCATGGATTGGTCAATGAAGCACAGGTTGGGGAATCTATTCGAGCAGCCTTATGAAGATTTATTCAAGAGCGAAGAATACCACAGGATAGTTCGGGGCATGCATGACGATTCTGTTGAGACGATCTGCAGATATTGTGAAAGAGGCAGTAAGAAAAGGTGATAATGCCGTCTTTTGCGACGGTGTAAGGGCATGTGTCGCAAGCGGTGCAGTTTCATATCATGGAAAGCGGAAATTGATATGCGGGTTGTAATCTCAAGGAGCTGATCGGACATGTTTGCAAAATTCATGAAGGCAATGGTGAGGAAGAAGGCCCCGGTGAATTTCCCCGATATGGCCAGGGTAGTCCCGATAGACCCGAATTTCGCATGGGACCGAGGCACGCCGATAGACCGGTATTATATCGAAAGCTTTTTCAGGAGGAATGCCAGGCTTATCACGGGCCGCGTACTTGAGGTCGGGGGCAGTACGTACAGCCGAAGGTTTTCGGAGGGAAAAGCAGAATCCTATAGCGTTCTGGATGTAGCACCGAACAATGATAAAACTACTATCGTCGGCGATCTGGCGGACAAGTCGAGTCTTCCGGCGAATGCCTTCGACTGTTTCATTTGCGCCCAAACTTTTCAGTATATTTTCGAGGTTCGCGAAGCGGTGGAAGGAGCCCATCATCTCCTGAAGCCCGGCGGCGTTTTGTTGGCGACCGTCCCGGGGATTAGCCAAATAAGTCGTAAGGACTCCGAAAGATACGGAGAATATTGGAGATTCACAAAGGACTCAATCGACAGACTGTTTAGGCCGGTTTTTGCCGCTGGGGTTGAAGTGAGTAGTTTTGGCAATGTCCTGTCGGCGACGGCTTTCCTGCAGGGAGTTGCCCTTGAAGATCTTCCCGACTCGTCCCTTCTTGACGCGGTCGACAATTATTATCAAATGATAATTACAGTTATCGCGAGGAAGGGATAGTATGCGCAAACTGGCCTTTTATGCATGGTTGTACGTGGAATCGGAACTGAGGAAGACAAAAAACCGGATCTTGAATCTGATCGACCCGCCTGTCGTGGTATTGGCGTATCACCGTGTGTCGGTTCCCCAAATCGATTTTCATTCACTTGTTGTATCACCGGAAAATTTTCGGGCGCAAATGGAGTTTTTGAAACGGAACTTTCACCTTGTCAGATTCGAAGAGGACTGGGCAGCGGCAAAAAAGCCCGCAGTTGCTGTCACTTTCGATGACGGCTACGCTGACAATGTGCTGGCGCTTGCAATCGTCGAGGAAGTCGGCGTACCGGTGACCTTTTTCATCAGCACGGGCAATATCGATTCCAGCAACGAGTTTTGGTGGGATGAGCTGGAACGACTGGTGCTGGGCGAAGCGAGCTACCCCCCGCACTTTCAGCTGAATGACGCGAAGTACGGCAAGACTTGGTCCACCGAGACCTACAGGGAGCGGAGGAGGATGTATTGGGACCTTCATCAGTCAGCAAAAAAAATCACTGTGGTGCGGCGGACAGGTTGGTTGAGGCAGATCAGGGAATGGGCAGGACTTAATGAGGTGACGGATGGGGCAAACCGGTCATTGACCCATGACGAATTGATGATCCTGGCAAAGAGTCAATGGGTTACCATAGGAGCTCATACGATTAGTCATCCCACTTTATCCTCTCTAACAGAAGAAGAGCAGCGGCATGAGGTTGTTTCATCCAAGCGGCAGCTGGAAAAGCTTACAGGAAGGGAGATAACTGTATTTTCTTATCCTTTCGGCGCTAAAAGAGACTATGACCTGACAACGAGCCGCATTTGCCGGGAGGCCGGCTTTAATAAAGCGGCTGCGGCGTTTCCCGGAGAGGCGCATCGCTGGGGTGATCCCTATCAAATCCCGCGCCACGCCATTCCAAACTGGGATGTGGATACCTTTGCCGCTAAACTGAAGGGCCTCTGGATCCGATGAATTTTGTGAGGAATGCATATGATGAGGGAGGGGTTGCCGGCCTGTGTCGGGTCGGCTGAGTATTCCTCTTTCGGTGAGCGAATGAAACCGGCAGTTTCGGTAATCATCCCGACATACAATTACTGTGTGTTCCTGAGGGATGCCATCAGGAGTGTGCAGGAGCAGACTTTTGCCAATTGGGAGTGCCTAGTCATCGATGACGGATCAACCGACGACACGAGGCAGCTAGTGGAAGCTATTTCTGCGCGTGATCGAAGAGTCAGATATTTCTATCAGAAAAACCAGGGCCTTTCGGCAGCCCGAAATACCGGGAGCAGAGAGTCAGTGGGAGACTTTCTGCAATTTCTCGACTCAGACGACTTAATAGAGAGAAGCAAATTGGAATTACAGGTCGAATATTTTATGAACCATCCGGATGTCGACATTGTTTATGGGGATGCGCGTTATTTTTCTACGGAAAGGCCACTTGAACGTCTGTATTCGAAAGATGGTAAGAATAGGGCCTGGATGTCCAAGGCTTCCGGCAAAGGGAGCGAAATTTTGCGCCATCTCATAGCAAAGAATTTAATGGTTGTCAGCTCGCCCTTAATCAGGCGCAAGGTAATTGAGTCCTGCGGTCTGTTTGATGAAAGCCTGAAAGCCCACGAAGATTGGGATTACTGGATCAGGTGCGCCCTAAATGATATTAATTTTGCGTATCTCGATCTCCCTGAAACATTTACCCTGATCCGCTATCATGCCGCCAGTATGAGTATGGACCCTTTCCTGATGCTTCGCACCAATCGGGAGATCCTCCGTAAGTTGGGCTTGTTTCTCAACGACGTTGACCTTAAGTCGGCGAACGAGAATGAGATGGCAAAGATTGATCTTTTACTCGCTGGGAAGGAGATCCGATATGGGCGTAAATTGAATGGTGTGCGCGAACTGCTAAAACTGTCTTTCAAACATCGCAAGTTATTAGTCAATTTCTACTTTGGCTGGCTTCGCGATCGAGGCCCCCTTCGTATGTAGGCCCCTGAAAGGATGGCAATAGTTCAACAATCGGATGATGAAAATAGTCGCAAAAAGAACTCGATGATGGAGGCTATGAATTGACTAGGCTCCCCCTAGTGTTCATTGTGGTCTTGAACTGGAACGGCTGGCGGGACACACTTGCCTGTGTGGAGTCCTGCCTGAGGCTTACATGGCCGAATTTCCGCATGGTGATAGTGGACAACGGCTCCACTGATGACTCAGAAGATTATCTCCGGCGGAAACTCAATGATGTGGAGGTTATTCAAAGCGGCTCAAACCTCGGCTTTGCCGGAGGGAACAATGTCGGTATCCGGCATGCGCTTAACAGCAGCGCTGACTATGTATGGCTGCTGAACAACGATGCTGTGGCTGACCCCGGGGCACTCACCGGGCTGGTGGAGGCGATGGAGCGTGAGGCCTCCGTCGGCATCGCCGGCTCCAAGATCTACTATTATGATGAGCCCCGAAAAATCTGGTTTGCCGGGGGGATGTGGGAAAAAGGGAGATTGCGGCTGCGCCACCGGGGAGCTGATATGATAGATGAAGGGCAGTTCGATGAGATGTGCGAGGTAGGTTCCGTTTCGGGCTGCAGCATGCTTGTTCGCTCTTCGGCGATCAGGGACATCGGGTTGATGGAAGAGGGCTATTTCCTTTACTGGGAGGATGTGGAGTGGTGCGCCCGCGCAAGGGAGAAGGGCTACAAAATTCTCTTTGCGCCGGGATCGCGCATATGGCACAAGGCCTCCTCATCAGCAGGCAAGAGTTCCTTTTCCCAGTACTATTATTCTACTCGGAACGGCTTTTTCTTCCTGCAGAGGCACGACCCGCTTCTTCTGCCGGTCTTTGCGGCCTATAACATGTTATTCGGGCTAAAGTCTGCGGCTTGCGGGAACCTGCAGCCGCTGCGAGGGCTCGCGCACGGATTCGGCGATTTCGTGCGAGGGAAAAGAGGCCGAAACAAACTGCTTTAGAGAAAGGTTTCAGGGGGGCGGCGTGACAGACGGTATACCAGTTCGTTGCGGCGCTTCTCCAATATGATAGAAATGTTGTACATTATTTATTATTAAAGTTCTTTCCCGAACGCATCTTGCACGGCGCATCCAAACTGCAGTGAGAATGTGGACTGGGAATTGCTAGCATAGAAAAGATGGATCTGGCATCATCGCTGTTATTAACGAATAGGAGAAATGATATGAAGAGATTGACATTCCTGACCGCCTGTCTTTTCCTCCTTGCTGCAGTGGTCGCTTCCTCACAGGAAGTCGGCAGGGGCAAAATTACAGGTCAGCTCATGACAGAAGACGGAACCCCGATGTCGGGCGGGTCGGTTTTCTTCTTCAATGATGCGACAGGTCCGCCTCCTTCTCAGGAAAAGTACTGGAGGGTGCCCGACGCCGCCGCCCCAATAGGGGAGGGAGGGAGGTTTTCTATGGAACTGCCTGCCGGGAAATACTACCTGGGGGCGATGAAGAAAATTTCGTCCGAAAAGAATATAGGCCCTCCGGAGGAAGGAGATTATTTTCTGAAAGGCCAGGGCTCCAAGGGTAAACCGAAAACATACATTGTGAAAAAGGGCGAGACAACAGATATAGGGACGATAGCTGAAGCAGTTCCGTTCAAAAGGGCTGTAGTCAAGTATGGTGACGGGATTACCTCGATAGAAGGCGTTGTGCGTGATCCCGATGGAAAACCGGTCGAGGGAGCTGCTGTATTCGGGTACAAGAAACCGGCGGCCAGAGGAAAACCCCTCTTTGCTTCTGACAAGACCGGCAAGGACGGAAAGTACGTCTTGCGGGTCGACGAAGGTGGCAAATATTACCTTAAGGGAAGGGATCTCTTTGGAGGAGGCCCACCAGTGGGAGGTGCGATTGTGGGTAGGTATTGGCAGGAAAGACCTGTGGAAGTTTCCGCAAAGACCGGGGTGAGGACAAAAGGGATCGATATAAATGTTCGACTTGCCGAAAAAGTGCCTCAGAATGAGTGAGGGTAACATGGTACCTCAGGGGGCGGCGGTTTTACGTCATTATGAGAGGTTGCCGTTTCAGCCTGTTTCAGGAATGATTATCGATGATTAGACCGATAGCGATTGTCTTTCTCCTGATTGCAGTTCAGTTTCCTTCAACGGCATCCGCCACCGTACTGCCTTCTGACACTGTATGGGCAGGAGAAGTCATCGTCTCTGAGGACGTTCTCGTCCCAGCCGGGATAACGCTGACCATTAAGCCGGGGACGACCATAAGAGTCGCCCTGTCGGACAGCACAAAAATGGAACCTGAATTTATGTCCCCTCTCACCGAAATTACTATCAGGGGAAGGCTCATTGCAGAGGGAACTAAGGATGCGCCCATCTCTTTTAATCGAGTTGAGGGTGATGGAGCGGGCAGCTGGGCAGGGATAATCATTGACGGTGGAACAGCCTATCTGAAGTCATGCACCATTCAGGGCGCTGAAACAGGCGTGTATGCCCTAAACGGCGCCCTTTTAGTGGAAGACTCTTTAATCACGAAGAACCAATACGGCCTTGTTGCCGAAGACAAGAAGACGAGCGCGATCATCAGAAACAGCTTGGTGACTGAGAATGACTGCGGTCTTCTCAGTCTGAATGGCGCGGGGACTGATACGAGCGGAAGCATTATCAGTGGGAACAAAAAGAAGGATATCTATTCTTCAACTGCAAGGGAGCACCAACGTCCCCTCAGACAGTATAGCGGCGACAACAAGGAACCTGTCCGGAGGTACGGCGACGAAGTATTATTGACTGACACCATCTGGCGGGGGAACATTGAGATCGATGGGATAATAAGGGTGCCCGAACGCGTTAGACTGATAGTGACTCCCGGCACAGTTGTTGAGTTCAAGAAGAAGGACACGAATGGAGACGGCATCGGCGAGAACGGTCTCTTGATACAAGGGCTTCTGATAGCGAAAGGGACCTTGGAAAAACCTATCATATTCAGGTCCGCCGAAAAAGACAAGGCGGCGGGTGATTGGGATGCCATAAACATAATGAACAGCAACGGGGCGCAGAACCTTGTCGAGTACTGTCAAATCGAAAATGCTTACAGAGCACTCCATTTCCATTTTTCACGTGTGATGGTGAACGGTGCTGTCATAAGAAATAATTACCGGGGGATACAGTTTCAGGAATCGTCAGTGGAGATAAGAGGGAGTGCCCTGTATGGGAACAAGAGTGGTGTCCGGGCCAGGGATTCCGAGCTTGTTTTTGAAGACAACGACGTATCCGGCAATTATCGGGGGATTGATCTTTTTCGCGACAATCTGACCGCCAGGGGCAACAGGCTGATGAGCAACCTCATGGAGGGAGTGAAGGTAAGGGAAGGCGTTTCTATTTTCAAGGAAAACTTCATCGATGGCAACCGGTACGGCCTGATGGTAACGGATTCGTATTACGGTAATTTTGAACGCAACGCTCTGACTAACAACGCAGAAACTGGCTTTTCGATGAAGAACATGGACAATATAGAGGTTCTCGGCAATTATATCAGCGGGAATGGATTCAACGGAATAAGCGTGCAGAACGTGAGAGCAACAATAAGGGGCAATCATATCTCAGCAAACCGTGAGAGGGGAATCGGGATAATTTCTTTCGACGGGACAATAACAGGCAACAATCTGGCAAAAAACGGCCTCTATGCCATCGGACTCGAGGGTCCGGGGGATGTGTCAGCACCCCTGAACTGGTGGGGCGGGGACGATCTTGAAAAGGTTATTTTTGACAAGAATGACGAGTCTTCGCGGGGCCAGGTCCTCCATGAAAGGGCTAGTGCAGACCCTTTCCCGTACGAGTGGCCTTTCCGGACGGTTCCGGCCGATATTACATGGGGTGGCGATATTGTCGTGCAAAGCGCGACGACTGTAACACCGGGCTCGATATTGACGATACTGCCAAAGACGCGGGTGGAGTTTGCCGAAGGCTCCGGCCTTTCGGTAAGAGGCAAAATAATTGCGGAGGGGGATCGGGGAGGAAAGATTACCTTTACGTCACTACAGAAGAAAGGCGCCTCTGACTGGGATGAGTTGCTGCTGGATTCTGCAAATGGCAGTGTGATCGCCCACTGCGTGTTCGAGTATGCCACGTGGGGCGTCCACAGTCATTTCACAGGATTGACTGTTAGCGACAGTCTGTTCAGAAAGAATTACGGGGGCATGCGGTTCATGAGCGGGCCAGTAGAGGTGAAACACTCGATCTTCGAGGGCAACTACATTGGCCTTAGATCATACAAAGGCAAAGCTTTGATAACGGAAAATATCATTACAGGAAACGAGATAGGAATATTCGTCAGGGAAAAGGGGGGCGGTTTGACCGTCAATCGGAACAATATCTTCGCAAACAGCAGATATGGCATAAGGGTTGGGGATGCCAATGATGAAGATGTTAACGCCCGTGAAAACTGGTGGGGAACAGGCAACCCATCCGATGCCATCTTCGACGGAAGAAGAGAGCCGGACATCGGGTTGGTTCTTTATGAGCCGTACCTGAAAGAGCCTTATACACTTCCGGAGAACAAATAAGGCCATGAAGTTGGTTATTTCACCGAGCTTGTTGGTGTTTTCACTGATTTTGGTATTCTCAATCTCCTGCCAGGGGGGAGCGACGGCGGCTGAGCCCTACCTGCTGAAGGGCAAGGTGACAGACGTTGAAGGCAAGCCTGTGGAAGATGCGGTGATTTTCATTTATCAAAGCACAAACACAAAGAAACAGCCTGATTTTGCGTCGCCGAAGTCAGACAGGGAAGGCAGATTCAGGATTGCTCTTCCGCCAGGAAAATACTGGGCTGTGGCGCGAGTTCGGAAAGATGAAGAAGTAGGGCCGGTTCCTTCAAGGGGAAGGCATTCCGGTGAGCCGGCTGAGATTGAGATGAGAGGAGAGGGCGATGTCGAGAAGGATTTTGTCGTAGCAGATATCAGGGAAATTGCCAGAATGGGCGCAAAGACAAGGCGGGAAGCCGTGGTAATGGTAGCCGGTCGGATTCTGGATGGTGACGGCAAGCCCGTCAGGATGGCATATGCGCTTGCGAAAAAGGGTGGCGATCTTTCCGAAGTGCCAGATTATCTCTCCGGCTGGACCGATGAAACAGGATACTATGCGCTATATCTGCCCAGAGGAAAGTATCATTTAGGCGCTGCGGCGTCATTTCCTTCCGATGAAGGCAATCTGTCTTTTACGGAGGTGATAATAGATGGCGACAAAAAAGATATTGACATTATTATGAATACGCCCTTTCATAACTCTCAATAGAAGTGGCCTCATAGGAAGCCTCTTGGCAAAAAGCCCCACTGATTATTGATTTCAAATTAGCATATTCCATCTTTTTTTGAGAGCTGGCATTCTAATTGCAGGCCAATTATTAAAAATTTTTAATTATTTATTGACAGATTTTAGCAGTAAAAGTAGAATAACCAAACTTCTCTTAATTTTGTTGGAAGAACGGTTCTTTGCAGCAAATTTTTTTCTAAGGCGGGAATTTTATAGAAAGGAGGAGGGATCATGAAGAAGACGAAGTATGTAAAACCGTTGATAGTAGGCTCAGCCAACGTTCATCCCTGTTAATAAGAGAAAATAGGGCCGTTGAATCAATTTTTTCAAACGGGGTTTAAAAAAGGGTTTCAAAAAAAGGGGGTGATCACATGAAACGGCGGCTGACAGATGTCGCTCTTTTTCTTCTGGTAACGGCTTTCCTTGTCGGTATGGCTGAAGGAGCAGGCTCATTGACAGTTACATTCAAAGATAAAAATGGATCGGCATTGGCTTATGCCTATGTCTATCTCAGGAGTGCAGCAAATGAGCCGCCCATGGAGAAATATTTTAGTCCTGCTGACCAAATCCTCGGACCTTCTGGCGCGAATGGAACGATCACTGCTACTAACATTCCGGAAGGGGATTATTATGTCCGGATTACTCGTCGAAATCCGCTTGCCGCGAGGCCATTAGGACCGCCAGAGGTGGGGGATTATACATGGGTCCAGGCAAAGCCAATTACCATCAACACAAACACGATGACAAATCTTGGGACGAAAGTTGCCTGGGCCTTTGGTTCTGCTCCAATGAGTATTTCCGGGACAGTGAAATCATATAGCGGAACTCCTTTGGCGAGCCGTTACGTCAGGCTTCAAATAGGGCCATGCGTCGAAGGCAGCTATCCTACTTATGAGTCAAGTGATCCGGACCCATCGTTGTGGGTTGACCCCAATTACTGCAACGGCAGGTCATGGGGAAAGAAATTAGCTTTCCAGCGCACCGATGCAAGCGGAAACTATACAATATTCCTGAGGGAACCAGGCACCTATTATGTTTATGAATCGACATGCCTCGGTGATCAACACCAGGATTATATTGGAAATCCTTGCATAGGCTATGGCGCCGGGCCGATCACGATCAATGCAGGGGAACAAAAAATAGTGAACATAACAGGCTATTAGTTTGTCAGGTGTTTTAAACTGTAGCAACTGGCGGGGGAGGGTTCGAACCCGCCAGTTTTTTAAGCGTTAAGTGCTGAACAAGCGGGGAGGGTTACATATCTTGAAGAATGTCGTGCTCTTGCTGGCGTTATTGTTGGTCGGTCTGCCTGAGGCTGACGCATGTGTTGGCAAAACTCTTTACATAGGGGTGGTCGATTCTACAGAAGGCCTGTTGCTATCCGAGATACTGTCGACCATAGTCAATGAGAGAACAGGTACGACTGTCAAAACCAGATATTACAAGAATACTCGGGCCCTTTATGATGCGATATCGGCGAGGCAGGTTGATATTCTGGTTGAGAACACTACAACGGCGCTTCGGATAATAGACAAGCCGGCCGACAGCGACCTGCAGAAGACATATGAAACCGTCAAATCCATGTATGAGAAAAATAAGGGGCTTGTCTGGTTAAAGCCATTTGGTTTTTTGAAGGGCGGCGACGGACCCGGGCATTCTTATACCGCGCCGGTCCTTAAGGTTGAGGTCCTGAATAACTTTCCGGCCCTCCCGAGAGTTGTCGGCAAGCTTGCGGGGACTATCAACGACGAAACGTATGAAAAGCTTATCAAGTCTGTAGAAGCGGGCGAAAAGGCACAAAAGGTAGCAAGGGCTTTTCTGAAATCAAAGAAACTCATATGATAAAGTGGTGCGTGCAGTTTATAGGCCGGGCAAAGGGCGAATTTTTCAGCGACGAGAAGCGATGGGAGAACGTGGTGATTCAATGACTTGGCGTTTTTTTATCTCTTCTTTTCTTCTTTTTTTTGTCATGTCCTGCGACTCGCCTTCGGCTAAGCTGGAGAAACGGACATACAAGATCGGGTATATGATATGCAATAGTGAGCAGGAAACGCTACATCGTTTCAAACCGCTCACCGCCTACCTTAGCAAAAAACTCGGTGTCCCCTTTGAGGCTTCTGCTATTGACACAGTTGATTTCACCAGGAAGGTGGACACGCTGGATTTTACCCACACGAACTCATTACTTTATGTAATTATGAAGAGGAACCAAGGGGTGGAGATTCTCGCAGCGGAAAAGGCCGGGAGTAACGGGGCAAGGGCAAGAGGCCTGATCATAGCTCTGAAAAAAAATGGTATCCGGAGTGTATCCAATCTCAGGGATAAGTCGATAGTTTTCGGTCCGATGCTCGGGCCTACATCCTACATGTCTCAACTTGACATCCTGCTAAGGAACGGGATTGATCCGGAGAGTAGCCTTTCCTATTCCATCCCACCAGGCTCTTACAAGCACGAAAAGGTCATTTACGGCGTTCTCTTTGGGAAGTACGATGCGGGCGCTGCACCGCTGATGGATTTTGAAAGGATGGTCAGTGACGGCAGGATCGACCGCAATGACTTTGAAATAGTTGCAGAGGGGGAACTGATCCCATATTGCAACTTCGGAGTTACCCAGAAGGTCGACGACGCCTTCGCCAAAAGGTTCAAACAGGCCCTTCTGGGTCTGAAAAAATACGATACAGTTGAGATCGACGGAGAAGTCGTGAAAGTCCTTGATCGCGCAATGGTGGACGGGTATGAAGATATCAAGGACAAGGATTTTGATGTTGTGCGGGCAATGGCAAGGCGGACGAATATGCCGCCGTATCAGAGGTTCTGATGGACTGGATTGACAGGCTTTCCATCTGGGCAATCGTTATTATTATCATCGCCTCTTTTGCGCTTATAGTCGGCCACGTTGGAGAGGCAAAGCCAGAACGGCCTGCGCAGCAAAGGACATTTGCGGAGGAGCATCCATCTAAGGTGGGAGAAATAGACGGCAGGATAAAGCTGCTAAGAAACCTCGTGGAGTCCGACAGTCTGGGCAAGGCGGAGTCGATGGCCAGTGAGTTGCTTCAGCAGTACCCGTATGATGGCGGGCTGCATATGACTATGGGTGATATTTTTATGAGAAGACAGGATTCGGTAAGGGCAGTTTTCGAATACAGAGAGGCGATCGACATTAATCCCGACTTCCTTGATAAGAAGACCTCACTCTTCCAAGGCAAGAAAATAAAGACGGCAGTCACTGAAGCATTAGCGGAAACCGAAAGAAAAATACGTCTTGCCCCCGAAGACGAATCTTTGAAAAGGGCGCGGAAGACGATCTACTATCTCCAAAGGAGGATAGCGGGAAGCTGCGGCTGATGGGCTTCCAGCGTTCTAAAGAGGATTAGCTGGTATGACAGGAAATTATTGCAGGAACGGCCGGGTTGGAATATTTAGCAAACTCCGAAGGCGGTTCGGTGGCCATACAACATCAGGGGAATCAGACTGCTATCCTAAATCCCTGTTTATCCTGACGGGAGCCGTTATCGGAATCAGCGGGGTCATGCTCAGCTTTCTGGGAAACCCCGCGAATACGGGCTTCTGCATCTCGTGCTTCATGGAAAATATCGCCGGCTCCCTCGGACTGCATGGAAATACAAGAATGCAATATCTGAGACCGGAGATTATAGGTTTTGTCATAGGTTCGTTTCTGATAGCTGTCTACAGGAAAGAATTCAGGGCCACGGGCGGGAGTTCCCCGCTGTTGAGATATCTGGTGGGGATTCTCCTTATCATAGGGTGCTCAGTGTTTATCGGCTGCCCGATCAAGATGATCTTTCGGCTCGCGGCAGGTGACTTTACTGCCCTGATCGGAGTTGGGGGACTTACAGCAGGCGTATATGTTGGGCTGAAATTTCTCGAAGGAGGCTTTAGCCTTGGCAGGCCGAACCAGTTGCCGGCGGCAAATGCCTTGTTGATGCCTGGTCTTATGGCGCTGCTACTGGCTGCTCTTCTGTGGAAACCGGTCTTTATTTCGCTGAGCACAAAAGGTTCAGGCGCCCAGTATGCGCCGGTAATTCTGTCTCTTCTGGCCGGCTTGGGAATCGGTGCGCTTGCGCAGAGGACCGGGTTCTGCATAACCGGTGGGATCTCAAGGTTGTTTCTCTGGGGACCAAAAGAATTTACCGTGTGCCCGAAAACAACAGGGCTTGCTATGGGGATGGGGTCATTCTTTCTCTTTGCGCTGGTCGCGAGTCTCCTTACCGGACAGTTCTCAGCCGGCTGGCATGGGCAGCCGAGCTCCAATGACAGCCATCTGTGGAATTTTTTGGGGATGTTTGTCGTAGGTTTTGGATCTGTTCTGATAAGGGGTTGTCCTTTCAGACAATTAATATCCGCTGGGCAGGGTGATACTGACGCCGGAGCGGCTGTTCTCGGGATGCTGACCGGCGCGGCGCTGGTGCAGAACTGGGGACTTGGAGGAACAGCGGCTGGCACGCCATTTGAGGGCAAGGTCGCGGTCCTTTTCAGTCTCTGTTTCTTATTCATTATAGGACTGTTGTATCGGAGAAGGGGTGAGACCTTTGCTCCGGAATTTCAGGCTGGGCTCGATTAGGGGGAAGGGGCGTGGCATTGAATATAATCGGTCAGAAACGAAGCGAAGAGTGCCAGGTTCATGGAGCATCATCAAGGACCGCAAACAAGACGCTTCTGTCGATGATGCTGATCTCTTTTTCCCTGATCATCTGGCACGTGTGGGTTCACGGGCCGACCACTCAGGCTGTAGATCCAGAAATTCTGAAGAGGCCCTTCCCCCTTTTGTTGGGGGGGGAGGTATGGGATCTGGTGTTTAATTCGCACGGCATCCTCGCGGAATTATGGGATGTCTTCCCGTATTTTATTGTCGGGATACTACTTGCCGGGTATATACGCACATATAAGATTGCCGTCAAACTGCAGACAAAGCTCAGGCGATACGGGGTGCTGAGTGTTGTGCTTGCCTCGCTTGTTGGAATCCTTACCCCTCTTTGTGCGTGCGGAACCGTGACAACAGCAGTGAGCCTTTTGTTTGCGGGGCTGCCTCTTGCTCCGGTCATGTCCCTGATGGTGACTTCTCCGCTGTTAAGCCCCTCTGCCTATCTTTTGACCCTTAACGACCTGGGGCCGGAGTGGACGGTCATCAGGACAATGGCCGCGTTCTCCATGGGCATTTTCGCCGGGGTCGTAACGCATCTGCTCAGGAACAAAGGCTTCCAGTCACGTGACATATTCATGGAGGGGGCCGTGCCGAGAGGCGACCTTCATGATGAAAACTATCCGAACGAGCGCCTGAGGTGCAACTGCAAAGAGAAGTTCGGTCACCGGGTTGCAGCGAGGACGAAAAATATGTTCGTTATATTCCTTGCAAAGTCATCCGAGATGCTCTGGCTGGTTGGGAAGTATGTACTCGTGGGAGTAGTTATTGGAGCCATTGTCGAAAGATATATGCCGAAGGACTGGATATCAGGTTTGTTCGGTCAAAAGGGTGCTTTGAGCATAATATGGGTCACCCTCGGGTCCGTGCCCATGTTCTTGCATCAGATCAGCGCCTCGAGCATTCTTTATCACATAAAAAGCTCTCTCAGCGGCACCCTTGATGGAGGGGCGGCGCTTGCGTTCCTGATAGGCGGACCGGTGACAGCCGTACCTACCATGGTGATGTTCTGGACGATTTTCAGGAAACGGGTCTTCTTTCTTTATATGTTTGTTTGCATCGCGGGAACGATCATTATTGCTTATGCTTTTCAGTTCCTAGTTTTTGTCCCAAATGTTGATGTCGGCAACCCCCTGTTGAGGGGTGTCAGCTCCATATCCGGAGGCATTTCAGCGGTCATCAACAAGCAGGACCAGCACGTACGGGTCGTTATGGACCCGGGGGGGAAGGCGATGATCGCGACCTATGACAATAACCTCGTGGGAAAGGGAGGCGTTGTATTTGATTCCGGTTATGCGCGGTTTCTGAATGGGTCCGCGGAAAGATATGACAACCTAAAATATATAAGTAATGTTGCCGGCTGGCTTGAGGAAAACAGCAGTTCGCCGATCAAAAAAAGCATACTCATCTACGATACCTCTGCCGAATCAGCGTTGAACAGGGAGACCTTCAGCAGTAATGCGTTGGTGACACTGGAGGGGAAGGGATTCAGGGTCAGGATAACAGACAGAACGGCAACACCCGAAGTCAGCGAATGGTTGCTTGGTCAATACAGCCAGCTTTGGGTTCTATCGGGGGAGGCAGGTCCAGGCCAAGATTTTTCTGGGGCCGAACTGCAGGCCATTTTGCGTTTCAACGAGGACGGAAAGAGCATCTTGATCGCCGCCGGCGAGCACAGAGACGGTGCAAGAGATCTGTCTATGGCAAATCAGGTGTCTGCCGGATATGGCGTCCGCTTTTCGGAGCATGTTGAACATGATAAAGAGCTTCCCGCGACAACAGCCCCTTATTTTCTCAACAGGGCATCAGGGTTTTTGGGGAGGATATTGAAGGTTGTACATAAAGCATAGCAATGTTAGTGGTGCAAAGGTGTCAATTTAAGCCCCATGTATCAAAAAAAATAATAAGAACCGAGGAGCATTATGAAGACACAAATCCTGGACTTTCAGAAACTCAAAAAGTTCAACGATGAAAAGCGTCACCTTGAAACAATCTGGGCTGACGAACACTCGACAGTCAAGCTTATCTGTATGAAACCGGGTCAGGAGATCACTACCCACACACACCACGGGAACCATGTCTGGGTAGTCCTGGAGGGACGTGGAGAATTTATGTCATCTGACAAACAGATGCAGGTTATAGACACCGGCAAGATTATCATCGTCCCAGCGCTCGTCGAACACGGCATACGCAATGCATACGATGACAATCTTGTAGTGGCATCCATAACGGCTGCGGGCGACTGAGCATGTTGACATGAGAGCATTCAGAAACCCGGACGTTCTGTGGCGAGAGGAAGACGAGTCCAAGGCTCAGGCATATGAGGAACTCGAAAAGGGAGAAGATGTGGAAGCAATCGGGACTTCAGTGCTGTTCTCCGATGGCGTCATGCTGTCGCTCAATCTTATCGCGACAGAAATCTGGAAACTATGCGACGGAAGAGATGTGAATGAGATAATCGCCGATCTGACCGGCCGCTTTGAAGTGGACCCCGATGTCTTGAGCAAGGATGCGACGACCTTCCTCTCTGAACTTAAGCAGAAAGGTTTCATTTATTATGAAGACTAACAATTTCCTGAAGGCACCGCTTACAATCAACTGGGCGGTTACAAACCGGTGTAATTTCAAATGCCGGCATTGCTACAGCAGGACGGATCCGACGCAGGAACTCGACTCCGGGACGCTTTTTGCGTGTATCGAAAAGGTCATATCGGCAGGGGTGCTGTCGGTCAATTTCGGAGGCGGGGAACCTCTCCTGCGCAATGAGTTGCTTGAAATATCCGCATTCAGTGCCGACCGGGGCTTGAGGGTCTCGATGAACAGTAACGGATACCTTATCGACAGGAAGAGGGCCCTGGACCTTAAAGCGGCAGGTTTTTCAAAGGTCGGCATCAGCCTCGACAGTCATGTCCCAGAGGTCCATGACAACTTTAGAGGCATCAGAGGAAGCCATAAGAAGGCCATTTCTGCCCTTACCCATCTCGCGGGAGCTGGGATCAAGACTTCGATCTCGACGGTTATATGCAAAATAAATCATCAGAGCATTGAGGAGTTAACTGAATTTGCCGGCCGGCACGGCGTCCATCAGCTTAACTTCCATAACTTCAAGTGCTCGGGGCTCGGCTACTCCAACAAGGATGAGCTTGACCTGTCTAGTCAGGAATGGAAGGAATTCTATATCAAAGCGATGAAGACGAAGCAGGAGGTGAAGGGCTTGGAGATCTCCCTGGACGATCCTATCATCGCTTCTCTGGGGATGAAGACCGAAACTGACTCATTCGTGAAGGGGAGCGTATGCGGCAAGCTCTCTCTCAATATCAAGTCCAACGGTGACATCACCCCTTGCGGTTTTATCCCGATCGTGATCGGCAATATAGTGTCGGATGAGCTGAAGCAGATCTGGGACAAGTCTCCTGTGCTGGAAAGAATGCGGAACAAGAAGCCGACGGGGAAATGTTCATCCTGCAAGAGTTATGAGGACTGCCTCGGGGGATGCAGTGCACGGGCGTTGGCCCTAACCGGCGACTTCAATAATCCTGATCCACACTGCTGGGTACATGAACCTTAGGGAATTGACATGGCCGCTCAGGATGTACTGGGATCTGTCGGGGACTTTTCCCGATCCTGGTCTTTGTCTGAAAATCTGCAGTGAGCTTGTCGAAATAAAGATACTGTTTCTCTATCTTCGGGTCGGCTCACCGGCAGCGAACGGGTGCTGCAATGACATTCTAGGCAGGCTTAAAGGCGGGAACACAAGAGTTTCCGTTACCGTGTCAGATCTCGCAATTCTTTCTTCAGTCCTTGGTCAAGTTGATCGTACGTCGTTGAAACTCCTGCTTGCGGAGGCTTCATCACTTCATGACGTCTGGTCTTTGATCGAACTTGCGGGCCGGGAAGGAAAAGAAGAGTCACCTTTCGGTATCTCTTTTGAAATAACTCAGGAAAATTTTCACGAAGTCCCGGACGTGGTTTCTTATTGCGCTGAGAACGGGATACGTGACCTGGTATTTCCGATCCAGAGACTCGAAACAGGGAAAAGTGTTTTCTGTGTCAGCAGGACGGACAGGGAAGAGATTTCCCGTGGATTGGAGGGGTTGGACTACAGCAAGCTTCGGTTGACGATACATGACCCCTTCTTGTGGAAGATTTTTTTCCCGGATGCCGATTATCACGAAGGCGGTTGCCAGGCGGCCAATAGCATGATTTATATTTCCCCTTTGTATAAAGTCTGGCCGTGCCCGGCGATGCCTGTTGAACTAGGCGATCTTTATGAAACATGTCTCAAGGATATCATTCTGTCGGAGGGAAAAAAACGGTTGAGATCTGTACTCCTTAATTCGCCTGGGGAGTGTGCAGCATGTGATAGCTCCGAGAAATGTCTGGGCGGATGCCGGGGCAGGGCTTATGCTATGACCGGATCTTTGACCGTATCTGATCCTGCGTGCAGATAGAGCTGAAAGAAAGGAGGACTTCTTAGATCACGACGTTGAGGTGGAATGGTTTCAAGCAATAATTAACAATATATATCATGCAAGGAGGAAAGTATTATGAAGAGAGAAAGAAGATTAGTCAGAATCGTGGCAGTGGCGGTGCTGGTTCTCCTGGTCGCACTCCCTGCCATCTCCTGGGCTGGAGCTCCGGACGTGGTCACGGTCGAATTTGCTATTTTCGCGCAGGCTAAAGGGAAGTGGAGCGTCAAGGGTACGGCTGCTCCTGGCAAAAAGGTGACTGTTCAACTGGGCAGGAGCGTGGTAGGGACTTCTGCCCCAACTGCTGCCAACGGTAATTGGATGCTATCTGTCAGCGGCTCCGCAGTTGTTGCTAACTCTGGGGATTCTATCACGGCGACCTCCAGCGGGGGTGGAAGTGCAAGCCAGGCGGTGCTTATCCGTTAAGCATATTGAGTCCGGCGGAGACCGCGGTTAGCAGAAACGCCGGGGGGGTAGGCTGATCTGAGGATATACAGGCGAGCAGTCAATGCGCGGGCTGTGGTGTTTATGGCGAAGGGCTTGACGCGTCTTTGCGGTGCTAAGACATGAGTACAGCAGAATGCCCAGGGAGGCGCAGCAGATTACCGGAAGGCCCTCGAATCATGTTGGAGATAAAGGCTGATAATCAGAATTATTAGCAGTTGGTGATATTCCCTGTCAAGGCGGTTTTTTCGCCGATATCCTTTTTTAGCTTTTTCTGCATGTATGCATACCTCAATGTTTTAAATGAAAATAATTTAATCTCTTTCTTGGCATTGATATTGCTGTCCTGACGTGCCAACGCGGGACTTCTATTTAAGGGGGTCGAAAAAGCCAAACCCTTTGTGAAGAGGGGACGGAAAGCCACGGGTCTTTCGACAAGACGGCCGGGTTGCTGAAGGCTTATACTTCGGCGGCCCGGTTTTTTTTATATAAAAACGGTATAGCAGTACATTAAGGAGGGAATTATGAAAAAGATTCTGGCAGTATTGGTATTTGTTATTTCTTGTTCTTTTTTGCCGTCGTCCGGCATGGCGCTGAATGAATCCCCTGTTTACGTAAGCCACACGTTTACTGGCTATACTGAGGGCGCTGACACTGTAACTGTCAATTTTACTCTTCATGTGGAAAATCACGGAAGCGCTTCCCTTTATAATGTGACGCTCTCCAGTGTGTCCTTATTTATACCCTCAGAAGGAGTCAACCTACACCTTGGGGATATAGGGGCATCTGGAGCAATTGATGTTTCTTTCAGTCTCGTTTCTCCTTCACCATTGCCGGTTCCGATTGCCGAGCTTAAAAGGCTGCCGCTTTTCTGGGCTGGCGAGGGTATGGACGCAGGAGGGAATTTTATCGAGTTCCCTGCTGAAAGCCAGGGAGGTGCGTTATGAAAA